>QHNR01000124.1:0-35970 GCA_003218475.1 Verrucomicrobiota bacterium
ACATCGGATCGGCTTGAGTACTAAGGGTCTCGGCCAAACCGAAGTCGATCATCTTGACGGTGACTTTCTTATCCTTTCGATCGGGGCCTCGACGCAGCGAGGCGGCTAAAGCAACGAGCGCGGCCTTGAAGCCACGGCGCTGCTTGCCACGCCGAAGCGCAGCGAAGGCGGGTGTCACCGTGCTGGGCGCCATTTCGCGCTCGTGCGAGACGAGCATCAAATTTGCCGGCTTCAAATCGCGGTGAATCAAACCGCGCTTTTCCGCCGCGGCCAATGCAGCGGTGACCTGCTGGGCGATGTCAATGGTAGTGCGGACATTCAATGGCCCCGTGCGACGAACGCGTTTCTCAAGCGTCTCGCCCTCGATCAATTCCATCGCGTAGAAGCATTGCCCTGTCTCCTCGCGAATTCCGAATTGGAATACGGTGGCGATGTTCTCGTGTCGCAGCGCGGCGGCCAAGCGGGCTTCGCGCATAAAAAGTTCGTGGGCCTCGGCGGGTCGCCCGGCGAAGCCGATCTTAATGATTTTCAGGGCAGCCTTGCGCTGGAGCGACGTGTCAACGGCACGATACGTCACGCCCATCCCTCCGCGCCCAAGCTCGTAAAGACTTCCGTCCGGAAGGCGTTCGATTTCATAAACTCCGAAGTGCTCGTTGCCCCCGAAAGCGTTCAGGGTTGAATCCTGTCCCGCGCCTGCGGCATCTTCGCCCCCGATCCCGACCCGCAATAAACAAACCATGCAGCCAAGTCCGCCACCGAATGTTTCCTCGAGCGCGCCGCCGCAGACCGGACACCTTGAAATTTCCTGAGCAGGGGGTTGCATTTGTTTGGGCTAAGTTGCGACCAACGTGCGACACAAGTGCCGCAGTTCGTCATCCACTTCCGCGGCTTCCATGACCGTACCGCGCACTTCCTCACGCAAAATTAAGCGATAACGCTTCCGCAATCGGGCTACATCGCTGCGCAGCGTCGCGACTCGTCGATGTGATCGCAGCGCCATCTCTTCGTATGGGATCACCGATTCTTCTGTGACCGCAAGATACGGCTTCAAGTAACTAAAAAGCTCCCCTTTGCCAGCCAGCGCGCACTCTTGCGCAAGGCGATCCAGTGCGCGCCGCAAAAGGGACGCCGCCCACTCGCGGTCATAAACGGAGTCGGCTTGCCAATTCGTTGCTCGCGCAATTTGCGCCTCCGCCTCTGCAATTGCATTGTCGTCCAACTGCACCAGGATCATTCCGCCGCCGCGTTTCAACGCCTGTCCCCGATCGCGGACGTCCGCGATGAAATGTTTCAAGGCGCCAAGAAGAAAAGAACGAAACCGCCCCTTCTCTCGGTCGGCGCGCGCGTATGTGCGAGTCTTGATCACGTGGGCGAAAAAGCCCTGAGCCAAATCCTGCGCATCCTCCGGTCCATGTCCTTGCTTGCGTAAGAAGGCGTACAACGGGCGCCAATAGATTTGGCACAGTTCCGACAGTGCACTGAGCGCGTGAGCGGAAGCCGCCGCTGAATCGCCCGCTCCGAGGACCATCGTCCAACGCGTCGAGGCGAATAATTCATCGCGACTTTCCGCTTCGCACAGCGGATCCTCCACTGTTTTTACAGTGTCAACGAGAGTAAGACTAACAGCGCTCTCGCGGCCAGACATACGTTCGTGCGAGGGGGCAGATAACATCGGTATTTAGGTGAGCTAAAGGACGAAGATTACACTCGCCTTTCGTCAAGGGAATATAAGACCTTGGTCTCATGTCGCGCCGGAAGAGCGACGGCCCGCTTTTTCAACCATTTCGCTTTTGTACCCGGCAGAACGGAGCAGTCGCGCCAAGCCCTTCCGCACATCGTCGGCACGAGTTCCGGCTAATTGACCGGTTGTAGACGGGATCGGTGATCCGAGTTGAAGCATTGCACCTGGGACTTTCCTTTCATTGTTTTGGCCTTCTCTGATTTCTCCCTTGGAGAACTCATTTCCGAGAAGCGCGGCTGCGCGATCTGGATTTGGATGACTCGCGGAAGCGTGGCCATGTGGATGTTCATTTGGAGTTCTTACATTTCTCCAATAGGCCACCGCCCATCGCCGCCTTCCCCGCCCTGCGAGAAGTTGAGGAAACTATAGAACGGCGAAGTTTCGCAGCTTTTCGCTAGTCTGCATATAGGACCTTAATCCTATACGTCCGCCGGTTGGAATCAATCGCTGAGACGCAGCCGCAACTACAACCGGGTTTGCTGAGATTGTCAGCGATGATTTCCCAGTCCTTCTTCCGCCACCAAGGCGTCGCTCCGTATGAAAGTAGGGACGCGCCGGAAGGAAAAACCGACGCGCCCCTCGCCTCACGAAATTTAAAGATCACGCTACGATCAACTTATCGGATCGCAAGTCCTGGTTGGCCTTGTGATTCTTCCAGGTCTTCGGCGGCGTGTTTGGATAGCAAAATGTGGCCGGGAGTCGCCGCAATGTTACCCACGCTAATGACGGCAGCTTAATGGTCGTCACGGTTTGGTGGGACGCGTAGGGATTGGTTACGATTCGCTCACCGATGTCGGAAGCACGCCATACCTACGAAATCCGCCCGCGCAAAGATAAACGCGGCGTCGATCTAATCTCCGATGCACTGCCATTCCGTCGGTTGTGGTATGGCGAGCCGAACGCAGTCAGCAACGCAGTTGACTACGAAGTCTTCAGCCGCTCACGCGATGCTGCCTTCTCCGAAAAGACAGGCTCGGCGGCCTGGGCGCTTCAAAAAACATCGGCCCTAAACGCATTGGACTAAGGTCCTATATGCGGCTGTCGGGAGTGCTGATAAATTCTCGTTGATTACGTTACCCGACGTTTCAACGCATCTTCGGTCGGACTAAAACCGGTTGGGGACTTAACCTTCGCTGAGACACCGCTTGCGCGATCTCCAGATTCAACCGGAACCCCGAGTGAGCTGAAGCGAGGCCGCTGTTGAAAGCGCCCCGTGAAGATGGTTCCTCGTTCCGCGCGGATTTGGAGCAGTCAACCCAAATAAAAAAACCGGTTTATGAAATTCGTAGCGCTCAGAACAGAGCGTCCTCACCCACCGCGCGATTACATAAGCCATTAGAAACGGAGATACGTCATGACAAAATCAACGCCGACCCTTACGCAAAGCGGACTGCTGGCCGTGTTGCTGCAACGCCAGCGCTACAGAATATTCCAGTTGGCCCGCCGCCGTGCACACCGCAAGCGCGTGCATGCGGCTTTTTGGAATACCCTCACTTGGGGACGGCCCGCGCTCACGGCGCCAAAGCTGCTCGACCGGCCCGCCCCACACTTGAATCTTCACCAAACCAACTTTGCCCGTGCGGCGGCTGCACTCCCTCCGGATTCCCATGTCTCACCAAACCATAACTACACCGAACTCCGGCAACAGATCCACGACGACCTGCGGACGAAATATCCCGAATGGGTCGAGCCAAATGGCGAATCCTCCATGTGCCTCTTGGAATTACTCGATACTTTGACGCGAACGGGGATCCAACGAACCTATCGCTACTCCTCATCGCGCCTTCGAACAGGGACTAAATCGGATCGACACCGTGGCGGTGTAATATGTCCGGAGATAAATTGAAACTTCCGGCGCACGTCCTGCCTTACGTATTGTTGGCATTCGCAGCGCTCGCGCTTGCGTCACCATGCCAAGCGCAGCACCGGCGCACTAGTAGGCAGGACAATTCTACACCGCAACAGGCGTTGGATAAGAGGCAAGACGCTTTTGAAGCAGACAAGGCAAAAGGAGTGCAGGCTAGCTACCAGTGGGAGCTCAGTGGTCCCAACGGAGGCGACTGGTGGTTGATTGTAACCGATGGAACTTACAAAATGGGTAGGGGAAAAATTCACAATCCAAATGTCACGTTTGTAGCGAGCGACGAAGATTGGGTTGCTATGTCAAATAAAACCCTCAACGTCTCATGGGCATACCTGACTGGCCGCTTAAAGATTCAAGGCAGCCATAGGTTGGTAAAAGAATTAGACAAGATTTTTCCTTAAAACTTGGAATGAATCTGCGGCAGCGCAGCTGTTGATCCTGCGATTGCAGGCCTGCAGGACGCGGAAAAACCTTTCCACCTTTACGATTCAGCGGATAATGTGATTGAAACAAACGAGCACGCGTGGGCAAGTTCAAAGAGCCGTACAGTTTTTTGCTCGCGTCACGTGGCACTTCCGCTAAAATGAATTTCCATGGTTCCGCTTTCATTGGGCGGTTACGAGAGAAGCCGACCGGATTAGACGCCTGGCACCCCTTATGCGATGGCCCACTGTTATACTGACCGCACTAACGGTTGCCACATTCCAAACGCAGGCTGGAAGTCTCGACTGGCTTTTTGATACTGCTAACAACGATGATTTTGCACGCAAACAGGCCCAATTCTTTGTGTGGGATGGTGTGTCGCATCCCTTCTCAGCGAGTTTCGAGAAGGTAGACCTTGTAGACAGAGACGGGCCTTTTTATCTCTTTCACGTTGTAATCAGCAGTCCAGGCGCCGGAGTAGGCCGCGATCGCAGTTCATACCTGGTCTGCTTCAAGCTGACTGAGCGTACAACCGAGTTCCGCATAGTTACTGTTATTCAAAACGCTTCAGATCCCCCGACAGAAAAGGAGGTTGTGATAGATAAGCGTCTCAATAGATGGCCAGTTTTGCCGCCTTGGAACGCAGCAGATGATCTACCATCCAATATCAAGCCTCCTGGCTTGAGCATCGTGTTAGACAAGTGTCGCGCAGGATTGGAGCAGTAACACCGTTACCCTTCCTACCGGTAACGCAGGTCCAATAACACCAATGGCAGCAGCATCGGCTCATTGCGCGAGCGTTCGCCGCTTGCGACGGCAAAGGCCTAAACGCCCATTTTTCGACATTGACTGGCGCCCCGTGCCAGACATCTAATCGGTCACCTATGCAATCGATCCCGATATTTTCCATCCTAATTGCAAGCGCGACCTCGTTGCTGGCAATCGAGGTAGCGTCTAGCCGTCCCCAGTCCGGGGAGAAGTCGGCATCACTGCCAGCTCCCGTCAGCAAGGAAAAGTTCACTTTGCAACAGATCGAGCAACAGAAGCATGAGCTAGAAGATAAGATCGTTCTTATCGAGATAACGCTGGTCGGCGGCGGTGACATTGGCCATGGCATGTTACATTACTTTGCCAAGGATACATCGGGATCCGCCATGCCTTACGGCCGGCTTGACATTCCGCGCGAAGATTTGCAGAAAATGCGCTTAGCGCAGAATCCGCACCACAACGGTCCATTCAAGATCTACGCGCGTGTCCACGTCTTCCCAGAGAAAAAAGCGGTCGCTATTTGCGTCGCGGTCGGGATGCATGTTTCTGTCGAAAACGGCAAAGCAATTTACTCCTGGTGAACTTCCGATTCAGCGGACAACGTGATCGAGAAGCATGAGCACGTTGGCGATTTCAAAGAGTGGTGAGCGGTTTGTGCATCAGGTCACGCACGCTATCAAACATCTTTTCGGCTTGCTCTCGGCGGGACTCGTCGTTAAAACGCTGCTACGAAATAATTTGGGGGAGCCCATTTGAACATGAAAAAACAAATCCCAAACATCAATATGGTTCGATCCGCTTGGCGCCGAGTCAAAAAGGACATAAAGGACGCCATAATTCGTGACCTCAAGCCAGTAAAAGACGTCAAAGGTGGCGGCGGTGTTCAGGGCGAATCCAAACCCACCACAGGTGCGGGCACTAAGGGCACCACAGGTGGCCAATAATAAGGATAAAGTCGCACCATCGTTCGGTACGCGAAATCGTAATTCAAATTAGACATTACCGATCTGATTTCCGATGCGCTGCCATTCGGCCTGCTGTGGTGCGGCGAGCGAAACGCAGTCAGCAACGTAGTTGACTACGCAAAGTTTCGCAGCCGTTCACTTCAGCGCTGTGATTCGCGTTCACCATGAAGCGGGCAACGCGATCGAGACGCGCGAGCAAGCGGGAGCCAACCTGTCAAGCCAATTCGCCGCAAGCGAACTGATTTAGTTCGACTCAAAACTGAGAAAAAGATACGATTTCCACAGCTGGACAGCAAAACAGTCACAAGGAGATCACGACATGACGACGAAAGCATTATTGGTTAAACTGGAAGCGAAACCAGGCAAAGAAAAGGAAGTCGCTAAATTCCTGCGCGACGGGCAGGGCTTGGTTGCACAAGAGCCCTCAACAACCGCCTGGTTCGGCATTCGACTTGGCCAAACCTCCTTCGCCATCTTCGACGCATTTCCGGATGATGCCGGACGCGACGCGCATCTGTCAGGAAACATTGCCAAGGCGCTGATGGAGAAAGCGCCCGAGCTACTGGCGGAGCCGCCGAAAATTGAGAAGGCAGACGTATTGGCAGACAGGTTACCGGGTTAATCGGCCTAAAGCTATCCTGCGGCGTGGCGGGCTGCGACAGCCGAGATGATGTCGGGGTTCGATTGCGCGCGGGTTTTGCGGGTCAAAAGGTTCCAGTCGTTTTACAGGGACGCTGTCATCCGTGTTTGCGATGAGGCGGGCCATGAGATCGAGACGCACGAGCAGGCGGGCGAGTTCAAAGAGTGATGAGTGATGCTGGTATGCACTCGGCCTCTACTTGCACCTGCAGACGGGTGGCAGCCGCTCGCTCTCTACTGAAGTGCCAGTCGGGAGCCCGTCATTGTCAGTGTCCGCCCGTGACGGTGTATCCGGCAGCTCTCAAATCTTCAGCCAATTCCACTTCCATCTGAACCGCTGCTTCAAATGGCATCGGGTTTAAATGTTCGTAAAGCTCCGGCATCAATCGCACGCCATATTTCCTGACGACCCAAGCCGATTTATAGCTGTTTTTGTGATTCTCGAATCGGTGATCGACTGGGATTCCTGTCATGCCGACATAGACGCAGGGCTTAAGAGGATCACGTTTCGGATTCAGCCGTAAAATAGAAGGATGCCTTGCGACGGCATCGCTCAGCAGAATCACGTAGACGTTATGGTGAAACGTTTGTTCCTTCGGAAACCTTCTGCTCTTCGTTTTCACCCAAGAGAAATGATACTGTCGTCCGCTACAATTCAAGGCTGAGACGTCCAGCAATATTTTTTTGTTTGCTCAAATTTGATATTGCTCGCTTGCGAGGAAGACGTTAATCAGTTTCCATGCCGAAAACCAAAAAGAAAACTTCCAAGCGCAAACTGAATCCCGCCTTCATGAGACCGGTCCAGCCTGACGATAAGCTTTCTGCCATCGTCGGGTCCCAGCCGCTACCACGCTCCGAACTTACCAAAAAGCTCTGGAACTACATCAAGAGGCACGGTTGCCAGGATAAAAAGAAACGAACCATGATCAACGCCGACGACTCACTCAGGCCGGTATTCAATGGCAAGAGCCAGGTGAGCATGTTCGAGATGACCAAGCTTGTCTCGAAGCATCTGCGGTAGATGCTGCCCTGATCCAGATTGGAAAAGATTGCCAGTTCCGCTGACGAATTAATTGGCGCTTGGGGATAAATAAGACGAGAATGTCGTCTGCACGCGCTCAAGAAATGCGAGTCAACGCTTTTTCTTAAGAGATTTTCCGATCGCAGATCACCAAGGTCGCGAAGCTGCAGCAGACAAGCAATTTTCGCAGTGGTGCAGTGCGGCCCGCAGGATCTTGCGTCATCGGACTCCTAGCACATCTTCGCCTGCCGCAGCGAAAAGCATCGGCCAGCGCGTTTTGCCATCCCATCGCACGTCCTTCCTGTTCTGCTTCGACGGCGACGGCATCTCCAATGCGTTCTCGTGCTGGAGGAAGATATCGCTCTCGAAATTTCACCCAAAACGCCGACACAGCCAGCACTCAATCCGGCCGTCCTGATTCAGATCTTTGCAGATTTTTGAGAAAATCGCGCCGAGTTGTCAAAACAATTCGCCGCAAGCGCGAATTGCTGATTCGAGTTCCAGAAACGCGGTCAGCTTTTCATCCGCGTACACAACGAACCGACCATTCGAGTTGCCATCAGGACAAGTCCGTGTAAAGGCTGGTTAAAGTCAATGCGAGACGATTTTCGCAAAACTGATACAGTACAAAAGACGAAAGCCTAGGAATGTAAGTTATGAACAGCGGCCCAACACTCAGCATCGGTGCGACTGGTCACGATGTACGAAGACTTCAACGTATCTTTGTGATGACTAAAGCACTCGTTTTTAGCGACATTACCGGAAGCTTCGACGTCACGACAGAACAGGCTGTTAAAGATTTCCAACAAGGCGCGGGTTTGACAGTAGACGGCATCGTCGGGCCTGCAACATGGCAGGCGCTCCCAGCCGATCCACATACGTCGGTATTATCTCGTGGTGCGTCAGGCAGCGTTGTGACAGCATTACAACAAGGTCTCAAGAAGTATTCAACTCCGGCGACGGATCCGGGTCTGGTGGACGGTGATTTCGGGCCCAAGACCGAAGCCGCTGTCAAAGCCTACCAACAGGATCGAGCTGTCCACGTGGACGGGATCGTCGGCGATCAGACATGGTGGGTTCCCGCGGGTGCCGCGGGTGCTACTCTCGCTTCGCTTTCCGGACTTACGACGATATGATTTGACTGGGCTAAGGCTTCAGTGACTGGCCGCACGACACGCCGATTCGAGTTCTAAAAACGCGGTCAGCTTTTCCTTCGCACGCACAACGAAACGCTTTTCGTTGCCGCGATGATCATCGCGGCGTGAATCTGATTTCCGACGCGCTGCCTGTGGTACGCTGAGCCAAACGCAGTCGGAGGTTTACGATTACGTCGACCGGGAACGCGTCGCTTATTTGATCTTGTGGAAAAGATTGAAAAGCGTGGCCGGCGCCGAATTCGCACGGCTGAGTACTGGCGTGCGTATTACACGCGGAAACAGCGGGAATGGCTTGCTGCTCACCCGCGAAAACAGAGCAGGTCGAGAGCAAAAGAGTCGAAACGGTAAAGGCGTTCGCCGCGGAGGCGAACGCCTTTCCAATTCGCCTCGGTGTTTAACACACAAGGCCACTCTAATCGCAGCTTTACGGTTCGTTCGCGACTACTTGCGGCGCAGGTTTGTTCACTTCAAGCTGGGCGCTGACTTTTTGCAAGCCGGCAGTAAGCGCCTCAATTTGCTTCTGCTGCTCACCGACAATCGCTTTCAAGTCTTGCATTTGATGATGCTCTTTGAGGAACTCATTCAGCAACATGGCGTTGATCTGGTCGTAGCGCACGCTGTAGGGTTTTCCTTCTTTGTCGCGCACCACCAAGTCCGGATTCACCTTCTCCACCTCTTCGGCCACAAGGCCGAACTGCGATCTTGCGGCTGGGTCAATCTCCTTTTTGTATCGGAAGGTAACCGGTTTGAGCTCCAGGAGCGCTTCACTGGATTTGCCGATGGGCTTGATGTCTTCCTTAAAACGCTTTGAGGAAGTGATTGTACCGAGCCTATTATTTGCATCAATGAAAACGGCACTTCCTGAGGGAGCCATTGCATTGAAGATGTTGCCAATAAAACAGCTGTCGCTTATGTCCTGACCTTGAACACCGATAGCAATAACGTTATTAGACGTGGTAACGGCCAGGCCAGCGAACTCGCCCACCGCGATGTTGTTGCTGCCACTCGTGTTGTTCGAGAGCGCAGCTTGACCGACGGCTATATTGTGGCTGCCGTCCATGTTGGTAAAGAGCGCTGCACCGCCGACGGCAGTGTTTTCAATGCCGGAGACATTAACTGGAAGCGCAGACACACCGACGGCCGTATTGGAGTTCCCGGTGTCATTGCTTGCGAGCGCAAAAGCACCAACGGCGGTGTTGGAACCGCCATCAGTGTTACTGAAGAGCGCCCCAGTGCCAACTGCCGTGTTGAAACTGGCAAAGCCGTTTCCGCTCGAGTCATTATTAAAAAGCGCGGCATTACCAATGGCAGTGTTCTCTCTGGCGTTAATATTGGAAAAAAGCGCGGCATCGCCAAAAGCGCTGTTGGTCGTTCCGTCGACGTTGCTGGTAAGCGCGAAGTTGCCAAAAGCGTTGTTGCCGTTGGCATGACCGAGGCCGCTCGAGTCATTATTATAGAGCGCAAAGGAGCCGACAGCATTGTTGCCGCTGCCGGTCAAGTTGTTGACGAGCGCATTAGTTCCAACGGCCACGTTCTGAGAGCCGCTGAGGTTGAGTATCATCGCTGCGGTGCCAACTGCGGTATTGGAATTCCCATCGGTCCCGGCCCCTGTTCGACTGGTGAGGGCCAGCGTTCCAGCACCAAGAGCGGTGTTGAAGCTGGCGTCACCGGCTAAAAAGTTGGAATACCAACCAACTGCTGTGTTTCCTATGCCGCCGAGGAGCTGATGAAGGGCGTTGCACCCTTCCGCTGTCGTGAACGCGGGATAGCACCCGTCCGGGTTCCCGGGTATCTCCGGGGGTAATTGCGCTTGCATTGTTGGCAAAAACGCACAGCAGGCAAGCACGGACAGGATCGATGTGAATATTTTGAGGCGAGTTTTCATTAGCTTAATTTTCCTTTTTTCTTTCATTGTTTTGGCCTTCTCTGATTTCCCTTAGAGTCGCCTTCGCTGAGGCTACGGCGGGCCATGGGAATTCATTTCCGGCCGTTCATGGTGGATGTTTGTTTTGCCTGGCCCTAAGCAAACCTGACTCCCAAAGTGTTTTCCCAAAAGTTCAATGCTGTGTCAACAAGAAAAGCTAAAAGAGAGAACGCGCTGAAAGCTGCACTTCCGCGCACGCCTGGCTCCCATGAGCAAACAGGCGTACCGATCATTCGTCGCAAGCGCGAATCGCCGATCCAAGTTTAACGAACGCAGTCAACTTCTAATCCGCTTGCACAACGAAACGCTTTCCGTCGTCGCGATGCGCCGAGGAACTTCGGATTTTTTGCAGTCGCGACAGCCGGGGCCGTCCTCTGAGCGTTCTAGCGGCCTCGTACGCTGACAAAATTTTCAGATCGACCGCGCAGCTTTGGTTTGAGATAACTGTTCGCCATGAGCACAGATGAACCTTTTAGGACTGACTATGAGTTTTTGAAAGGAGTCGATTATATTTTTGTGTCCCTCGACCGGAATCTGTCCGGCGAAGAATGCCACGAACTTGCCGAGAAGTATTTTGAGACTCATAAAGGGATGACTTTGCCCGGACAGGCGTTGCGTGTTGATTTGCGCCCGGCGTTTCGGAAACCGTTAGCTGATGTCACGGCCAAATTCCGCGCTGTTTCTGTCGGCCATACTTTCACGCCACAGCGATGAGCATCGGCACATATGGCGAGCCGGATGCAGTGAGCAAAGCAATCGGCTAGGCCAGGTTTTTCAGCCGCTCACACGATGCGGTGATTCGCGTTTACGATGACGCGGGCAACGTGATCGAGACGCACGAGTACAAGGCGGATTTCAAAGATTGATAAACTTGCTTGCGCTTGCCGGGCGGCTGAGCTTGTGGCTTGTTTTATGAACTATCGAACGTTGACTGTCGCGGTGGCGCTTATCGCTGTTCGCTTGGTCGTTCCCTTCGCCTCCGCTGAGCCAAAAGCCTACGACACCGTTTTCTACAAGGGGAAGGCGGCTGGCCTGAGAATCGTCTTTGAGTTCGACCACGGCCATGTGGAGGCCAGCAATGTCAAGATCACCGAACCTGCCAGTGGTAAAACAACGAAGTTTTATCTGTCGGGTAGAGATGGACAGACGGGAACGGGCAAGATACGATTTGCTCCTGTGAAGGGCGCAAAAAAAGAGGTTTTGTTAGAGATGGATCCGCTTGGCGATCCTCAGTCCACTATCAAGGGCAGTTATACGGCCGCCGGAAAAACTGTTCCGTTCACTCTTACAAAAAGGAAGAAGCACTGAACGGCTCAACTGCCGCTTCAAGCTCAAGAAACGCAGTCAGCTTTTCATCCGCGTGCACAACAAAACGCTTTTCGTTGTCGCGATGTGCGTCTGCAATCCAGATCGTTCGCCCGCGAGAATCAATCGCTGAGACGTAGCCCAAACTCCAACCGGCTTTCTTGAGATTGTCAGCAATGATTTCCCAGTACTTCACGCGAGCTCGATTGTGCCTCTCGCTTTGCTCGGGTCCGCTTTTCCACTATCGTCAATCAGTTTCCGGGCGGTTAGCTCAGCGGTAGAGCATCTCGTTTACACCGAGAGGGTCGGGGGTTCGAAACCCTCACCGCCCAGTTTTTTCAGTGAAAAGTGACTAGTGACCGGTGAATCGTGATTGCTGATCGGTTC
The DNA here is from genome assembly GCA_003218475.1 of Verrucomicrobiota bacterium. Classification (GTDB taxonomy): domain Bacteria; phylum Verrucomicrobiota; class Verrucomicrobiia; order Chthoniobacterales; family UBA10450; genus Udaeobacter. The sequence continues at coordinate 12,195 of QHNR01000124.1, forward strand.
TTAACCACAAATCCGCCTTCGGTCGCCGCGGCGACCTACGGCACGACAGGTGGACATAGAATGAGCACGAATTTTTAGGAATCTCCTGGCTCCTGCTGTGCTGATGGTTTCATTCGTGTCAATTGGTGTTGATTAGTGGTTGATGCTGCTCAGGGCGGCGTTGACGACAACATTTCAGTCACGGCAGCTTCGACGTGAATCTTTGTCGTGTTGAGAAACAGAGTTCCGTTGTGGTCGGGGTCGCGTAGAATCAGCGGCAACTCCGTTCCGGCAAGAACCACGCCGTCGATGTCGCTCTTTGCTTTCATGCGATCAACAATGGCAAGCAAACCGGCGCGGGTCTCCGGCAGCAATTTTCCTGGAACCAATTCGTTCATGTATTTATCGTCAATGTAATCCTGATCCTTCGGTTCCGGCACGAGAAGCTCGATTGCCTCACGCGAGAAAACCTTCGGGTAAAAAGTGGCCTGCATTGTGTAGCGCGTGCCAAACAAAGCAAGCCGCTTTAGTCCCAATGCTTTGGCCGCTGCACAAGTGGCTTCCACAATACTGATCAAAGGAATCGGCGACTTGAACGCGACCTCATCGAACACAATGTGTGGCGTGTTTGCTGAGATCAGAGCGAAATCGGCACCCGCGTCGGCAAGTTTGCCGATTCCTTCGAGCAAATAATCGGCCATGCCAGCTAGATCGCCGGCCTCCATGAAATCGAGTCCCTTCTTCAGATCAACGCTGATGATGAAGAAGCGCGGATAACTCCCGTCGCGCGTTCGCTCTCGGTAAAGGGCGATAATCCTCTCGTAATAATCGATCGTGCTCTCGGGCCCAAGGCCACCAATGACTCCAAGGCTCTTCATTTGTTTACCACGAATAAACACGAACTGATACAATGACGAAATCCGAATGCCGAATGTCGAAGGAATGACTGAATGACGAATACCGAAAAAGCGTTGCATCTTCATTTGTCATTCTAGCTTCGTCATTGATTCGTCATTCGACATTCGTGCTTCGGCATTTCACAATCCGTGTCCGTTCGTGATTAAATGAAAAGCAGCTCGGCGCTTCGCTTCGTTCTCATCATCGGTATCGCGAACTTCTTCGCTGATTTTACCTATGAAGGTGCGCGGGGAATCGTCGGCCCATTTCTCGGTTCGTTAGGCGCGAGCGCGGCGATCGTCGGGTTTGTCGCAGGCCTTGGCGAGCTCATGGGTTATGGGCTGCGCTCCGTGTCGGGGTATTTCGCAGACAAATCGCATCGGCATTGGGCGTTCGCCTTCGTGGGCTACACCGTCAATCTGCTCGCGGTTCCCGGGCTCGCACTCGCAACGCGATGGCCGCTCGCAGCAACTCTGGTCGTAGCAGAACGGACCGGGCGAGGTATTCGCAAACCGACTGTGGAAGCAATGCTTTCGTATGCAGGTAAATCGATCGGCGCCGGATGGGTTTTCGGACTAAACGAAGCACTCGACCAGGCGGGGGCGACTGTCGGTCCATTGCTCATGGCGCTCATTCTTTATCTCAACGGCGGGTTTCGGACTGGGTTCGCTGTGTTGCTCATTCCAGCTTCGCTTTGCCTCGCGATCCTGGTGGCAGCCAGGTTGCTACATCCACGTCCGCACGAGCTCGAAGAAGGCACGGGACACACGTTTGCAACAACGAAGCTGACGCGCCCCTACTGGATTTATCTCGTGGCCGGCTCACTGATTGCGGCGGGTCTCGCGGACTTTGCGCTAATCGGTTTTCACTTTCACAAGGCGAACACGGTGCCCGCAAACCTGATTCCGGTGTTTTATGCAGTTGCAATGGCGAGCAGCGCGCTCGCTTCGATCCCATTGGGGCGATTGTTTGACAGGTTCGGCGCAAACATCTCCCTGTTCGCGTTTCTTATTTCTGCCGCGGCTGCGCCTTGTGTTTTTCTAGGCACATCTGTCGCTGCATTGATCGGGATGGTTTTTTGGGGAATCGGGATGAGCGCGCAGGGTTCTCTGCTTCAAGCGATGCTCACCGGCGTTATTCCACCACAGAAACGAAGCACGGCATTTGGGCTTTTTGATACCGGATACGGAATCGCGTGGTTTCTCGGTAGCGCGGTCATGGGATTGCTTTACGAAAAATCAATCCTGGCGGTCGCGCTGTTTTCAGTGTGTTTTCAAGTTGCGGCTCTTCCGATCTTTTTTATCGTAAATAAGAAGCGCTGAGCTCGTTGATGGACCCGTACGCAAAAGCAAGGGAGCGAAAAGTGGGAGCGCAGCGCCCAAAGATCAAGCACCTGCCGCACGCCACGGAGCCGCGAACACGGCGAGAACGCCAGGCACAGAAGGAAGCCGTAGCAGCACAGCGACGCGCGATTAAAAAGGCAGCGCGCCGGCATCTGAAGGAGCAATTGCTCAAGGAACTCGAAGAGGATGATAAGGGCCATGACCACCGATTGCGTGCAGCCGCTTCGCAATGCAAAGCGCGCCGCCCATAGGGCGGCAGCTACAGGGCGTTAATGAAGCTACGAACGCGTGATATGCTTTGCGGCTTCCCCATTTAACATTACGATTGCGCGGGTGAAGCCAGCGGACTTTGTACTGATCGGATGCGTGTTACTCGCGCCCGCAAGTGCCATGACGCAGTCGCCCGCGGGGCGAAATCCCGATGTGTCGAACAAAGCATTGATCACAAAGGCAACGCCCACCATAAACACGGATAGGTTCAAAAATCAGAGTGCAGACGCGGCAGTAGCCGCCCTGCACAAAATGGCGGACGATTATTATCCGTGGCGGAATGAAAATTATCCAGTCCGCAGCAGTTACGGCGGGCTGCACACATGGGACGATCGGCTGACGGATTATTCGCCGGCGAAAATCGCGGAGCGCGCCCAGCACGTGCGTTCACTGTTAGACAATGTTCGCGCGATGAAGACTGACAGCTGGCCGAAAGACCAGCGCATCGACTGGATCCTCTTTCGCGCGCAACTGGAGAATGTCGATTTCGGAAATCGCGTCCTAAAGTTCGAGCGGACAAATCCGCAGGTTTACACGGAGGAATGCACGAACTCGATCTTTTCATTGCTGAAAAAGGAATATGACACTCCGAGAAAACGCGCGCTCGCTGCCACTGCGCGTCTCAAGCAGATGCCGGCCCTGTTGAAGCAAGGCCTGAACAACTTGCAAGGTCCAATAAAGCTTTACGCGCAGCTCGCGATCCAATCGGCGCGCTCGATCGATCCGCTTTTAAATAAGAGCTTGATGGCGCTCGACGTGGACCTTGCGCCTAACGAGCACGATGAGCTGATCAAGGCGCGCGATGCGGCGTTGGCTGCTCTGCACGGTTACGCCGACGAGCTGGAGAAACGTCTACAGGAGATGGCCGATTTCTCGCCGATGGGCGAAGCGAACTACAATTATTATCTCAAACACGTTTTGCTTCTGCCGCTCAATGCCTCAGGGGTGGAGATGATTGGACGCGCCGAGCTCGCGCGTTACCGCGCGCTCGAGGCTCTTCTCCCCGATCCGAAACTGGCCGATCCCGATCCAAAACGCGCCGCGCACATCCCGCCTGACCAGGAATCGTTTCTGAAAGCTTACGAGAGCCGCGAAGCAGAAATGATCAGCTTCTTGAAGGAGCACAATCTCGTGACTTTGCCAGACTATCTTGGGCCGTTTCAAATTCGACAGTTGCCGGACGCGTTCAAGCCGACTAGCCCGGGCGGCTTCATGAATCCTCCCGGCGTTTACGACAAAGATCCAACCGGGTTCTTTTTCATTCCGACTTACAACCCGGAATCGAAGAATTTTTATATTCGCGCGGCGATTGAAGATCCCCGGCCAATCCTCGGACACGAAGGAATTCCCGGGCATTTTCTCCAGCTCTCAATCGCAAATCATTTGAGCGACGAAATCCGGCGTCAGCACGAGGACACAGTGTTCGTGGAAGGCTGGGCGCTTTATGGCGAAGAGATGTTGATGCGCACCGGCCTTTACCCGAACAACTCGCCCGCACAGGGACAAATCCTGCGCCTCTCGCGGTATCGTGCCGCGCGGATCGGCGTGGATGTAAATCTGCACACCGGCCGGTGGAATTTCGAACAAGCCGTCAAGTATTTCATGGACGCGGGCGGACTGGATCGCGAGGCAGCCGAAGGCGAAGCGGCCGGTGCAGCTTCAAGTCCAACGCAAAAAATCAGCTACATCATCGGCAAATGGCAGACCATGAATTTGCTCGGCCGCTACAAAGATCGACAAGGCGCAAATTTCCGGCTTGGCCAGTTTCACGATGACCTGATCAAGAACGGCAGCCTGCCAGTCTCGGTCATCGAATGGATCTTGCTCGATGATCCTAAAGCGGTGCAGCAAGCGACGAAGTAAGCTCGCGTAGCTCGTCGTGTTGTGGCTGCAGCTCTGATGTCCTCGATGCGTGTGGTTTTTCGCCTGTCCCCTTGGACCAGGGGAGAGCAGTAAGGTGAGGAGTCGAGGTCACACCGTCGAGTTGACTCGACCGAATCCTCACCCTCCCCCTCTCCCTTACGAAGGGAGAGGCGACCCAGCCGGCAGCCGCCAAGCGATGCCTCTTCATGTCTTGACACGCGGAACCGAACCGGCGCAAGATCGTGAACCTAACACCCCGCGCCCTATGAACCGGAACACGCCGAAGAATTTTATCGTCCGAAATGTTTTCCTCTGCGCTGCCGCAATCCTCATCACGAGTTGTGGCACTGCGACTTTCACTAAAACCGGAAGCGATGCCACGATCGAAAGCTTGCGTAATTTTGAACTCGCCTTTATTGACGAGTTCGCTGTGCCTGGCAAGAAATTCAACGCCGCTGCGTTCAATGCTAAAGTGAACGAAGGCAACGCAAAATTTCAGCAGGCCATCGCCGATGAGAAATTCACGGCGCGTCGTCCGGTATTAGTTGACCTCAAAGGGCAGTTCGACGCTGATGCTGCGCATCTGCGAAGTAAAGCCAGCCGCGGCAAAATCACTCCAGCGCTGGCAACCGAGATGAAAAAGGACGTTAACAAAATCTACGATCATGCCCTCGGACGGCAAACCTAAACGCAGGAAATCTTCGCGGAAGAAATCGGAGCTCGACTCCGCGCTTGATCAGGTTGGCGACGAGACCGTCGCCGCATCGATGAAAGAATTTCAGGAATTGCTCGCCCAAGCGAAGGGCGACACAGCTGAGCAAATCCGGCAAAACGCGGAGGAGCTCGAACGGCGTCTTGTTCTTTTAAAGAATGGAGAGATCGATAAGGAGGACTTCGATTTTTTCGTGGAAAATCAAAAGCGCGATCTCAGGGTGTTTATCGACAGCCAGCCTGCGCAGTCGCAGGAACGCGCCGAGAAATTGACGTTACACATTCTGGAGATAGCTGTGACAAAAGTCGTGCCCGTGCTGATCGCAATGATCTAGCCGCAGCGGCATCTCCCCATTTCGCACGAAGTGCTGTTGGAGCGCGATGCGTCGTCGCATCGCTTTCAATGCGCAGCCCTACCACCAAAAAGCGACGCGAGGACGCCCGCACACGGCGGGCAGGCAGTGCGCACTCCGAAAGCTTCGCGAAAAGATGATACCACTCACCGGAAATGCTTCATGATTTCACGCAACCGCTCGTGCGGGAGCGCTTCTACGCGATGATTATCGCGGCCGGTCATGGAATGGTTGTCGACCAACGCGTTTACGACTGCCTCTTCGGTCGCTTGCACCACACCCGCGAACAGCGGGTCGATTAGATCATTGGGAATTGTTTGCACGTTATGCGTGATCTGATCGGGATTCGCAACATTCGGATTCGCAGTTGAAAACGCGATGAACAAATCGCCGGAGCCATTTCCCGAAATTGTTCCCGTTCGCGCGAGGCCGAGCGAAACGCGGCGCGCGAGTCGCTTTAATTGATTTGGCAGCAGCGGCGCATCTGTTGCAACCACTGCGATACAAGAGCCGCTTTCCTCCTTGTAAACTTCCCCGGGAATTTCTTTGCCCACCGGCACGCCCGCGATTGTGAGCTGCGGACGGCGACCGAAGTTTGCCTGCAAAAACACGCCTACGATGAAAGTTCGCGGTGGAGCGTCTTTCGAAACCTGGATTTCGATCTTGCGCGAGGCAGTTCCGTTGCCGCCCTTGAACTCGTAACAAATCATGCCGGTCCCGCCGCCAACGCTCCCCTCTTCCACTGCGCCATCATGCGCGGTATCGAGCGCGCCCCAGACATCTTCGGGCTTAACGTGAAAGCCATTAATATCGTTGAGCCAGCCGTCCCAAGTTTCTGCGACTACGGGTAAGCTCCACCAGTAGCCGGCCGTATCGGCTGCGCCGTGCTTAACCCGCCACGCAATGACTGCGTCCCGCGCGACGCCAACGCTGTGCGTGTTGGTGATGACGATCGGCCCTTCGAGGAAACCACTCTCGTCGACCCAGGTCGTTCCCGTCATTTCGCCGTTGCCGTTCAAACTGAAGAAGCCGGCGTAAACCGGATCATTCAGTGAAGCATGGCCGCGAGGCAGGATCGCGGTAACGCCAGTGCGCACCGGGCCTTTGCCCACTTCGAGTTTTCCTTCGCCACTGATCAGCGTCGTATAGCCGACTTCGACGCCGGGGACGTCCGTGATGGCATTAAGCTTTCCCGGAGTCCCTTCAAACGGAATACCCAAATCGCGCGCGCGAACGATTTTCGTCTGAGTTGTCGGCGGCGGCGATTTGATCGGCTCACGCGCTAGAGAATCGACCGCGAGCAGGAGCACCACTAAGAAGAGGGAGAGCAAGCCGCGTCTTGACTTTAGGAACATGGAGCGAACGTTCCAACGCTCAACGTCCAACGTCCAACGCTCAATCAAAAGCTCAAAATCCTGCTTCGTTTTCCGTTCGTTGTTAACAGATTTGTGTTTTGAGGCGTCAATCAACGCATTTAGATTGATCGCGTGAGTTACGAGGTTTTCGCCAGAAAATATCGGCCCCAGACTTTTGACGATCTGGTTGGGCAGACCCATGTCTCGCGCACTTTGAAAAACGCGGTTGCACAGAACCGCCTGGCCCACGCCTATCTCTTCGTTGGCCCGCGCGGAATCGGCAAGACATCCACGGCAAGGATACTGGCCAAATCACTGAACTGCATCAAAGGTCCGACGGTCACGCCATGCGGAGAGTGCGACAACTGTCGGGAGATCGCAGCAGGCAATAGTCTGGATGTGATCGAGATCGACGGCGCCAGTAACAACAGCATGGAAGATGTGCGTCAGTTGCGCGAGAACGTCCGTTATGCTCCGGCAAAGGGCCGTTACAAAATTTATCTGATCGACGAGGTGCACATGCTCTCGGCTGCAGCGTTTAATGCGCTTTTGAAGACGCTGGAAGAGCCGCCCGAGCATGTGAAATTTATTTTCGCGACGACCGAACCGCAGAAGGTTTTGCCCACCATTCTCAGCCGCTGTCAGCGGTTCGACCTCCATCGCATTCCGGCAAACCTGATCGCGCAGCACCTGCAATTGATCGCCGGAAAAGAAAAGATCACGCTTGAGTCCGCGGCGGCGCACGCGATCGCGCGCGGAGCGGAAGGAGGCCTCCGTGATGCGGAATCGATGCTCGATCAGTTGGTCGCCTTTTGCGGCGAAAAAATAGGCGAGAGCGATGTGCTCAATGTTTTCGGGTTCACGAGCGAACAAACCGTGGTCGATCTCACGGGACGGATTTTGCGGGGAGAAACGCCCGACGCGATCGATCTGTTGCATCAGCAAAGCGAAAGCGGCAAAGACATGATTCGGCTCATGTCAGACCTGATCGCTTATCTGCGCGATCTGCTCGTGTTCAAAGCGAAACCAGACGCGCTCAAGGAAGATGTCGATCTGGACGTGCAAAAGTCGCTCGCCGCACACGCGGAATTGATTCCCACGGATCGGTTGCTCGATCTGATCGATCAGTTTGCCGGCGCCGAGGGCCGCATGAAATGGGCGCCAAACAAAAAGCTGCATTTCGAAGTTGCGATCATTAAGGCAATCCAAACTCTGGGACAGGCGACGCTGGACGAGGTGATCGAAAGACTTGGCGAGCTTCGGGATGGAAAAACCAATACACAAAAAGAATCTAGCCCTGTGGTGGCAGGCGGGCCTGTGCAACCTGTAGCCGGCATCGGTGATGCCGGTGGGCAACGATCATCCGCAACAAAGGCCGGGATCACCAATCCCGGCTACAGCGCAGCGCGTGTGGAGGAAAAGACCGCACCCATTAATTCTGAAGAGATTTGGCAGCACGTGCTCACAAGAATTCCAGCGAAAAGTTTCTTGCGAACATTAAGCGAATTGGTTCGTCCGATTGGAATCGACGGCAGCAATTTTCTGCTGGGGCATGCGCCGGATGACAAGCCAAAGGTTGAAGCGCTAGCCAGCGCAAATAATCGGCGGCAGCTGGAAACGCTGCTGAGCGAAGCCAGCGGACGCGATTGGTCGGTGAAGTTTGTGGCGAAAGATGGAATTCTCCCGAGTACTGCTGATGCAGCGAAACCAGCGGAATCGTTCAAAGACGACCCGCTGATCCAGCAAGCAATCGAACTGTTCAAAGCCCAAGTAAAATCCTGAATCAAGTGAATGTCATTCCGAGCGAAGTCGAGGAATCTCGTTGCATTAGTTTCGGCAGCGCCACGGGATCCTTCGACTCCGCTTCGCTACGCTCAGGATGACGGAGAGCCATAGCATTCGCCATATGAACTTAAACAAATTAATGAAACAGGCTCAGAAAATGCAGGAGCAAATGAGCAAGACGCAGGCTGAGCTTGAGAAACAAACTATCGAAGTGAGCGCCGGTGGCGGGAAAGTGAAGGTTACGGCGAACGGCGCGGGCGATATCATTGCGATTAAGATCGACAGGGAAGTTGTCGATCCTGACGACGTCGAATTTCTCGAGGAAATTGTCCTGAGCGCCGTTAAGCAGGCTGTTCAACAAGGTAAGGCCCTCGCACAATCTGAGATGACAAAAATCACCGGTGGCCTCGGCATACCTGGACTGCAATAATGACGAAATCCTAATACTGTAGAGCGCTGTCCTCAGCGCAGTTGCGCGCTTAGCCGGCTTACGGAACCGATTATCCGCTGAGGACAGCGGACACTACAGCGGCGTCTCTCATTCATTCGGCGTCATTTCGTCATTTCGATTTTGTCGGCACCAAAATAGGCTTGTAATTTCTCCGGAATCCGCACCGGCCCATCCGGCTGTTGATAGTTCTCGATCAACGCGGCAAATAACCTGGGCAATGCCACGCCGGAGCCATTCAACGTGTGGCAAAACCGGTTTTTTCCATCGCGATCTTTGAACCGAAGCTGCATTCGGCGCGCCTGAAAATCTTCGCAGTTTGAGCAACTTGATACTTCCAGATAAGCATCTTGTCCCGGGGACCACACTTCAATGTCGTAACTCTTGGCCGACGCAAACCCCAAATCGCCGGTGCAAAGCTCCACCACTCGATAATGCAAGCCAAGGAGTTGCAACACCCGTTCGGCGTTCGCCGTAAGCGATTCGAGCTTTTCGAACGATTTCTCAGGCGTTGTGATTTTCACCAATTCTACCTTGTCGAATTGGTGCACCCGAATAATCCCACGCGTCTCTCGCCCCGCCGCTCCGGCCTCCCGCCGGAAACACGGCGTATAGGCAACGAATTTTTTCGGAAGATCGGCAGCACTGAGGATCTCCTCACGATGAAGATTTGTTAGCTGGACTTCCGCAGTCGGCGCGAGAAAAAGCTGATTCTCTTCCAAGCCGTACATGTCGGCTTCGAACTTTGGGAGCTGCGATGTCCCAATCATGCAATCGCGCCGGACTAAAAATGGTGGACTAATCTCGACATAACCATGCTCGCGCGTGTGAAGGTCGATCATGAAATTGATGAGCGCGCGTTCCAGTTTTGCGCCGGCGCCTGTGAAACAAATAAGACCGCTCCCGCTGAGTTTTGCCGCCAACTCGGGATTGAAAAGATTGAGCCTGGTGCCGAGCGCAACGTGATCGGACGGCTCGGCAAGTCGCGGTTTCTCACCCCAACTGCGGACGACCCGATTTGCGCTTGGGTCTTTGCCAATTGGAACGCTCTCATGCGGCAAGTTCGCGATTCGAAGAAGCAAATTGTTTTGCTCATCTTCAGCGGCCGTTGCCCGCGCATTCAGTTCGGCAATCTGTTCGCCGATTTGGCGCACGCGCCGCTCCGCCTCGTCGGTTGTTTCTCCGCGCGATTTCTTGCCTCCGATCTCTTTGCTCAATCGTTTGCGATCGGCGTTCAATTGTTGCAGCGCCGTTTCCAGTTTTCGTCGCTCCGCATCGACCCGCAGCACTTCGTCGATTTTGGCTTCGTCACCGGCACCGCGCGTGGCCAACCGCTCGCGAACGAAATCCGGCTTCTCGCGAATCAAACGAATGTCGAGCATGGCGCAGTATGAATGACGAATGTCGAATGTCGAAGCTCGAAAGAATGAGTAATGACGAATTGCGAAGAAACGGAAGACCGCATCGACTTCGTTTTGGTCATTGGGACTTCGTCATTCCTTCGTCATTCGTCATTCGGATTTCATCATTTGCTCCTAGCCTAAGCTTGCGCGTGACATTGGTTTGTTCCCTCCGATATTTTTCTCCGTGGCGAGATTAGATCTGCTTAGCGTCGGACTGGGACTGGCGGCCCTTGCCGGAGTGAATCTTTACCTGACCGTCTTCGCCACCGGTCTGGCGATTCATTTCCATTGGATCACGCTGGCGCCGCAATATCAGTCGCTCGAGATCCTTGGACATCCGCTCGTGATCACCATCTCGGGCATTCTCTATCTGCTCGAATTTTTCGCCGATAAAATGCCGTGGCTCGATTCGGCCTGGGACGCTGTGCACACCGTTATTCGCCCGATCGGCGGCGCGTTGCTGGCAATTCAGGTACTCGGTCATCCGAGTCCTGCGTTTACGATAATTGTCGCACTGCTCGCCGGCGGGACGAGCCTCGTCGCGCACACTGCAAAAGCAGCGACCCGGCTCGCCAGCAACACGTCGCCAGAACCCTTTTCGAACATAGGGCTGAGTCTTGGCGAAGACGCTGTGGTCCTGGCCGGATTGGCTCTGGTGCATTTCAATCCCGTCCTTGCCCTGATCATCTTCGTGATCGGCATCGCTGCCTTTTTCTATTTTGCGCCAAAAATTTTGCGGGCCATGAAAGCGAAGATTTGGCTGGCCTGGAAAAAACTAAATGGACCAGCTGACCGCAACACCCCTGCAAAGTTGCCGGTTACATTACCGGCGCGGCTCGCATCTGTGTTCGGCCGTGAAAATGTTTTAGGTGAAACACTGGCCTGGGCTGCGCGGTGCATCAGCGGGCGCAGCCGCCGCATTCCGACAAATCTTTTCGGCGCACTTGTGGCCACGAACGAGGAACCGCGTAGACTCATTTTCGTGGCGCGCAAAGGCGGACGTCCGTATACGCGCACGATCGAGCTGGAGGGCTCCATCATAACTCATGAGCCACGATTCTTGTTAGAGAGCCTTCTTATTTCGCCTGCTGAAGGGAAAGGCCCAGCGTATTCCTTCATTTTCCCGCGATCGGATGCGGCTTTAGTTGAGGGGATTCTGCGATCCCGCTTGAGTAGCGCACAGCTTGCCCCCCAGTGTGCGGCGTCTCGCGTGTTTCTGGGGAGCACAGGCTGCCAGCCTGTAGTTGCCGGCACCCCTGCCGGCAACATCTTTGGCACACAACTTCTGACGCGACTCTATTTCCCGGTCTCGGCAAGCTGCCGAGACCTGCAGGCTGGCAGCCTGCGCTCCCCAGAACGGGTGCATCACGCGTGACATTTCCGCACGCTCTTTCCATAATTTGCCCGTGAGATCCCTGGCAGAATGCTACGCGCAAATGCGCGATGTCACTCGCGTGCATGAGCGCGCATTGTTCGTCTCACCGCGAATCCCGTCCGAGCTGGAGCTGCAAGCACGCTGGTTTGCCGGAGATTTCGGTAAACATTTCGTGAGCACTGCCGGCGACGAAATCGAGATATTCCAATTCGGCACGTGGAACCGTGAAGCCGGTCCTGATTTTCGCGATGCTGCAATTCGGATAAATCGCAGCGAGCCGGTTCGCGGCTGCATCGAGATCGATTTGCTTGATCGCAGTTGGGAAACACATGGTCACGCTACCAATCCCGCTTTCGATTCGACTGTGCTCCACGTCTTTGTCGAGAGAAGCGAGCGCGAATTTTTCAGCCGCACAAAATCGAACCGCAACGTCCCGCAGGTGTGCATCAATCCCACGACGTTGCCACAAGTTTTCAACGCAAACGTGCCACTCGCCCGGCCTGGGCGTTGTCAGGCGCCACTCAAAGATTTGCCCGAGGAACGCGTGTTCAGCGTGCTGGACGCAGCAGCGCAATTTCGTTTGCGACAAAAAGCAAACCGGATTCGCAACAAGATCGACACGCACGGGCGCGACGAAACGCTATTTCAGGAGATCGCGAGTGCGCTCGGTTACAAGGAAAACAAGCTGCCGTTCACGCTTCTCGCACAGCGGCTGCCGTTGCGATTACTGCGTGAAAATGTTCGCGACTGCGAAGCGTTGCTCTTTGGTGGAGCCGGTTTCCTACACACGCACGATCTCGATGTTTATAAAAAATCGGCGCGCGAATATGTGCGACAGCTATGGGACGGTTGGTGGCCGCATCGTGACGAGTTGCAAAGATTCATTTTGCCAGCCAACACCTGGCGGCTGAGCAGCACCCGTCCATTAAATCACCCGCAGCGCCGGCTCGCCGCGCTGGGAATCCTGGCGCGTGATTGGTCCCGGCTTCAGCGCGCGTCGGGCAAAAACAGCGTCGCTGCGGCGAATGATTTGTTTCGAGCGCTTGAGCATCCGTTTTGGAATTTCCATTACACGCTCACCGCTGCTCCCTCGGCAAAGAAGATGGCGCTCATCGGCGAATCGCGGATCGCCGATATTCTGGCAAACGTTCTATTTCCTTTTTGGCTTGCGCACGACGTCGCGGCTGCCGCGTCGCCGAGCACACCGCTTTGGGCGGAATATGCAAAGCTGCCGGCACAGTTGTCGAACAGACGGCTCGAAACAGCTGCGACCCGCCTTTTCGGAAATGATTCGCGCCGGAAAGACTTTCTGAAAACCGTCGCACACCAGCAAGGTCTGCTCCAAATCTACGAAGACTTTTGCATGCAGGACAATTCTGATTGCGCGCAATGCCCGTTCCCGGAGCAGATGGCGAATTGGATGTGATTAGTTAAAACGGTTACAAGGGTTACAACGTCGTCAATGCAAATGCATTAGTGAAAGGCCGTTGTCGCCTTTGTAACAATGCAACTTTTTTAACGATTTAACGTGCGCGCCATTCAACTTGCGGCTAGCATTGGCCCCATGCGTCCACCCCAGAAAGATAAGCACGCGTTCACTCTCATCGAGCTGCTGGTTGTTATCGCAATCATTGCGATTTTGATCGGTCTGCTCTTCCCTGCTTTCAAAGCAGTTCAAAACCAAGCCAGACAAACGCAGGCGAAAAACGATCTCACTCAGATCGTGAATGCCGTGAACGCGTTCTACACAGAATACGGAAAGTATCCACTTCCCACTGGAACAACAGGTGACTTCATCTATGGACCTGGGGGAAGCTCAAGCCCGCCGTCAAACGCTGAACTATTTTATACTTTGCGTGGCGTGAGTGCGGGCACGATGAACCTGAACAATGCTGCCAACCCCCGAATCATTGTTTTTATTAATCCGCCCTACGCGAAGACTCCGACAAATCCGCGTTCCGGAATCGCCACGCAAGCCGCGACGGTTCCAGGAAATTGCTTTTCGGTCGCGATCGGCGACTTCGTCGATCCTTGGGGAACACCCTATAACGTGAAAATCGACGGCGATTACAATAACCAAATTGCCACGAATCCCTATGGAAACAATAACGGTGCTGGGCCACAGCCACTGTCAATCGGCGTCATCGCCTGGTCGCTCGGTAGCGATGAAGTACTGGGGACCAAAACAACGGGGTGCACCGGCGATGGCATCTTCACCAACTCCGACGACGTGATTTCGTGGCAGTGAACGCAGTTCGCATTCGGGTTTTCGTGTTGTAGCGTCCACAGCTTGCCCGCCGTGGCAGGTCCTCAGCGGATAAAACTCCGATCTATTCTCTCTGCGCTGAGGACAGCGCACGCTACAGCCGTCTCGGCGTTTGACTATTCAGTGATGACCGATCACGGTTCACTTCTTCCAAAACGCGGGTGTAGTTCAATGGCAGAACGGCAGCTTCCCAAGCTGCACACGGGGGTTCGATTCCCCTCACCCGCTCTTTTGCCAATGAAAAATAGGCTTTTTCGGTCTCTCAAAAGCCCAAAGTCAGAACATAAAGTCAGACTACGTCCATGATTGTCGTTCGATTCCCGGTTGAGCCTATTTCACCAATGACAACCAGATCATGAGCCGGTTTGGTGGCTGAGTTTCGTTCTGATAGGCTCATTCCCGGGCCTGTGCCGCCCGAATTTCTGCGTTTGGCCGTCCGAGCGGGTCAAGCAGCGGCTGAGGGACTCCGAGCGTTCTGGCGGCCTCGTACGTGTGACACTCCCAAACGATTCCGCTTCCTAAATGCCGAATGATTCGGCACAATTCTCGCCTGGCAAAAACAGACACTGCTCAAGCGGTGCCAGCGTATTGACGACAACGAAAATGCGACACTTCGACCTGTTTGTTTCAATAATTGGAGGAATGGCGGCGGCGCTGCTGTCAATGGATGCAAATGCCAGCGAACCTTTCGTTGATGTCCGGTCCGTTGATCCGACGATCACGGTTGAGTTGCGCTACGCAGGCCGAAATAATTTCCTTGGATATTCGCTTTATCCCCTCGGAACACCCGCACTCGCTCGTCCCGAAGTCGCCTCAGCCTTGCCTGTGGCCCAGGCCTTTCTGCGGCGCTACCAATGCGGCATCAAAATCTGGGATGCGTATCGGCCGGCGGCGGTGCAGGTCAAGCTTTGGCAAGCGTCCCACAACAGTGATTATGTCGCGAACCCTGAAATCGGCGTCGGCTCGCTGCATAGTTGGGGTATCGCCGTCGATGCTACTCTGGTGGATTCATGGAATCGCCCCGTCCGCATGCCAAGTGACTTTGATGATTTTACGCCGGCTGCAATGTGGCGTTACATGGGTTCCTCCGATGAAATACGCGCACATGTGCGTTTGCTGCAGTACGCAATGCACAAGGCCGGGTTTTGGGGGTTACGTACTGAGTGGTGGCATTTCACGATTGCTGACTGGCAAAAATACTTGCCGCAGGAGGTAAGGCGATCTGCTCAGGTCTGCGGAACCCACTGGGAAGGTAAATTGTGATCGAGAGCCTGGTCCGTGGTTTGCGGCAGCCACGTTTACAAAGTGCGCCCCCGCAAAGATCATCGCGGCCTCAATCTGATGTCCGATGCTCTGCCATTTGGGGCTGTGGTACGGCGAGCCAAACGCAACCGATTTCGTGATTAAAAGATTACCGCCCCCCACACCGACGGTGTGAAGGGCGGCTGTTCCCCCCAGAACAATCGTGGAAATCTTCGACGGTACTAAATCAGCGTCCAGTAAAGCTTTGCAACGTAATCGAGACGCATGAGCACAAGGGGTAAGTCTCAAGAGTGGTGAATTAGTGTCGCCCGCATTAGCAGAAAAAATCTATATTACGATTGCCTTCAGTTTGCGCATGTGAAGGACCACGAGCAGCCGCTTCAACCAACTGCTGTTGTCGGATTTAACAGTGAGGCCGGCCCAGCGAAAGATTGTTCGCCGATTGCGAACATTGACCCAAATCGTTCGCTTATAAGTTTCAAAGAAATGCCAATTACCCCGGTGGAGGCCAACCACGACGCTGGAAAGGTCCCGTGTGGGGAAATTGGCGGTCTCGCCGTCGAGCGAGCCGCCCTCATAAATCATTTTGAGCGCCGTCGAAACCCTTCGCTCCTTCGCATCGTCGAGTTTGACGGGCTTATCTGTGAACCGTGCCTCGATCGCCCTCATGGACATCGTTCCTTTGCTTTCTTGGTTTGGGACTCCGTGTGTGCTCGCAATACCGCCATTGAAGAGACTGCGACGCGCCCAAGCCAGGGGAGAAGAAGCAGAAACGTTATCAGTATGGTTACGCTGTCTTGATTCTTCATCGCCTCCAAAGTCGCTAGTGATCGAGGCGGCCGCCTTTGCGCGTTCGCAGGATTTTCCCGTGACACTTCAGGGGTGATTCGTAATCCCTCTTTCGAGGGAGCGAATCAATCGAAGGAAGGAGACGGGACCTGAAGCTAAAAGAGCAGCGGCCACCAAGCGGCCAGCAATGCCGTCCAATTACGCGCAATTCTACAGCCGCTCACATGATGCTGTGATTCGCGTTTATGATGAAGCTGGCAACGTGATCCAGACGCACGAGCACGCGGGAGATTTCAAAGAGCCGTGAAGTTCTCTACCAATCGCCGCTTATCCGCGGCGGCTCCTCCGTTTGGTAGCCTTTGTTATGACATTCGCACCTTCAATAGGCCCGTAAAGCCATTGGAGAGTTTTCTCCCCATATCATACGCTCTTCTGGCGGGCTGACCATAAACGGTGGTACACAATATCCAATGCGCTTCTTTTACGCCAAGTATGAAACTTTTGATGCTGTATTTCATTCTGCCTACTTAATTGGGAGATCTTACCAGCACTCTCGACAGCCGTATATGGGACTTTCGTCCTATACGTTTAAGAACCGCAAAGACGGCAATGGAATCGGCGAAATCGCTGGATTTGCTAGACTCGAAACTCGCACCAGATGATCAAACCGCTTCCCCGGACTGACCGGAAGATCGTCCGCATCGCCTGAAACATGCGCTCGCCAACAAGAAGCGGTCAATCTTTTGCAAAATACGCCCGAGTGCATTCACCGGCTCAGGTAAATTACGTTATTCACACCTGGCAAAAGAGGGAGAGCCTTAAAACCAATCTGGGGTGTCTTCTGATTCAGAAAGGAAGGAAATGAGCACACTAATAAACTGGAATCCGTTTGGAGAACTCGACGAGCTGCAAAACCGGCCTGGCGGTTTCTTCTTCGACGGCTTCCCAAATCGAATGGGATTTCCGAATCGCATGGGAAACGGCGATGGCCTGAAGTTAGCCGATTGGTCACCACTGGTTGATATCACTCAGGACGATCAGGAATATCTCTTCAAAGCAGATCTGCCCGAGATGAAGAGATGGTCCGAGATCGATGCTGAGATTTTAAGCTTTCTTGCACGGTCGGGTTCTACCTCGATAAGTATCAACGAATGCGTCAGCAACGCGGAAATCTTTGAATCAAAAGCCCATTATCGTCGGATTGGGTTCAGTTTGCTTCATCATCTGACTTCTCGCCGCCATCCATCCGGTGGGATCGACAAGCGTCGGTCCTCGAGAATTTCTTGGTTATTTTTGTCGCAATTCTTTTTTGTTAACGCCTGCCCGCAAATGACAAAAACACCTAATCAATCGGTGTAATCGCTGGCCGTCGCGATGACTACCTCACAACACGTTTACGAAGTCAGACCGCGCAAAGATAAACCGCGGCGTCGATCTCATTTCCGATGCGCTGCCATTTGGTCGGCTGTGGTACGGAGAGCCAAACGCAATCAGCAATGCAATCGGGCACGCGAAGCATCGCAGCCGTTCACATGATGCTGTGATTCGCGTTTACGCGCCCGAGGGAAGCCGAACTGTCGGCGTTTGGGAAGCGGGGATAGCGCTAGGAAAAAGGATTGTTTCGCGTTGTCCGGAGGCAACCGATTTGTCAGGCCGCTTTCAACGGCGAGTTCGGTAATAGCCGTGATGCCAGCGTGCATGCTGACGGTGCCAAATCCAGGTGTCCGAAACGAGTGGCCGGCGCATTGCGACGGAGGAATTCATTACATATGGCCATTCAAATTGGGGTTCGAGCTTGTCCTCGTTATCGTTTCCACGATTGCGGCCCACATTCGGCGCAAACAGAACAAGGCGGCCAAACAGCATTACTAACTTCTCTTTGACAACTTTGCCAAACTTACCGCCCGAATTCCGCGCAAACAGAACAAGGCGGCGAAACAGCATCACTAATTTCCCTTTCACAACGTCCCCCAATTTCATTTCGTGGCGCGACCAAATGTTGGCCGTGTTTACAGCCGTTCACATCAGGCTGTGATTCGCGTTTACGATGAAACGGGCAACGTGATCGAAACGCACGAGCAGGAGGGGCGAGTTCAAGGAGCCGTAAAACTTTTCGTCCCATCACGTTTTTATCATTGACTTATATGCTTTGATTTGCTTGGAATTCTGAGTCGTTGGGACAAACTTTAACCAAAAAGGAGAAATAGATGAAAAAACTGGTGCTGTGCGCGTTATGGATGTGTTTAGTCGCCTCGGTCGCTTTTGCCGGAGTCGGTTATTCGGGCAAGGAAGTGAAACAGGTAGCTGTTCCTCCGCCGTGCCCGGAGTGGTACGCTGACAACGAGTTTAACGTTGGCCTTTGGGGCACCTACATTTTCACCGGAACTGAGTGGATCAATGACCGATACATGTTATCCGATCACGCCTGGGGAGGTGGTATCGACGCCAAATACTTTTTCCATCGCTACTTCGGCGTTGGGATTGAAGGCTGGGTCGTCGATTCCAATCAGGCGCGGGAAAATATCTTCGTCGACGTGAGCGACGCATTTTCACACAGCGAATTAAACCGTACAAACAAAGCCATCGGATCCGTCCTGGGTACACTGACGTTGCGCTATCCGTTCCACTGCTCGCGCTTCTCACCTTACATCTTTGGTGGCGGCGGCGGGATTTTTGGCGGTGGCCAGAGGCCGGTCAATCGGTGGTTTCGCGAAAAAAACGACCGGCCTGTAACAGGACCCGGTGGGTTCATTAGTAACGGGGGCGAGGGCTTCGACATTCTCAAGACCGTTGGTCACACGGAGTCTGAATCATTAGGAATTGGCCAGGTCGGCGGTGGGCTGGAAGTTCGCTTAACGCCGCACATCGGGTGGATCGGTGATTTCAGCTGGAATTTTGTCAGCGGTCCGAAGAATAACTTTGGGATGGTCCGCACCGGCCTGAATTTCGCGTTCTAACTGTCGGCAGCCATCCAAATGTACCGCGGCGTCCGGAATCTCGGACGCCGCTTTTTTTGGAGTCCAACAATGAGATGTTTCATTCTGCACGCGGTGCTGGTCGTGGCGGGAGATTGTGTGAGAGCGCAAAGTGTTATCCCGCTCGTCGATATTAAATCGGTTGATCCGACTATCGTCATCGAGTTGCGCTATGCTGGTGCAAATATTCTCGCGGGGCGGGCATTATATCCGCCAGGGACTCCGGCCTTGGTGCATCCCGAAGTGGCGCTGCCCTTAGTCGCAGCACGAGGCATTTCTGCAGCGCTACAAATACGGACTAAAATTTTGGGATGCTTATCGCCGTCGATCCGTGCAGATGCTGCAATGTGGCATTACCGAGGTGCTGACCCGGCGATTCGCTTGCATCTGCATTTGCTGCAGACCGCGATGCGAGATGCCGGTTTTGACGGGCAGCCGATAGAGTGGTGGCAGTTCGTGATAGCCGATTGGTAAAATATTTGCCGCGCAAAGAAGCCGAACGTGCCACGTAAGCTTGGGAAATCGTGATCGAGGCGCACGAGCAAGCGGGCGAGTTCAAAGAGTGGTAGGGCGATCAAAATGTTTGCGACTACCGGGTCAGTGCTGCCCATCTGTCAACGGCAAGGATTAATTCGATCTGAATCAATTGCCCCAGTTTTGCTCGGAGCGTTGTGAAAGTTAATTTGTCGAAAGCGACAGAGCGGTTATTTAATAGGTATGGAACTGTCGCTTAAAGCGTTAGAAGAAGCGGTCTCGATCCGTCGACAAATAGATACTCTGGAAAGACGCCTCGCTTCACTCTTCGCGACTGCTTCATCACGTGTAAAGTCCGAAACCCACAGACGAACGATGTCTGCGGCGACCCGTGCTAAACTCGCGGCGGCCGCCAGAGCTCGTTGGGCCAGACTGAAGGCTGGTAAGAAGAAGGGTCGAACGACCACGGCCAAAAAAAAGGGTGGAATCACCCCTGCTGGACGGAAGAGGCTTTCCCAACTGATGAAGGCCCGTTGGGCGGCGAGAAGAAAAGCTGCTGCCTAAGAGCTGAAGTACGTTTTATTTTCGATTACACCAAAGATCGACGTGGGGTCGATTTGATTTCGGATGCGCTGCCATTCGGTCGCTTGTGGTACGGCGAGCCGGATGCAATCAGCAATCGGTTACGCAAAGTTTTACAGCCGCTCACATGATGCTGTGATCCGCGTTTACGACGCCGCTGGCAGCGTGATCGAGACACACGAGCACGCCCGGCGAGTTCAAAGAGGCATTGTAGCCGCAGCGTCCACGAACGCTCTGAACTTCTCTGGATTTTTCATGCTTGACCGTTCGGTTGCTTTGCGATTAAAGACTCAGACCGTGGGCTGCCTCGGGTGAGGACAGGTCATTGGTTTCTGTTTCTTTTCATAACATGGAGCGCGGGCGGATGAGGAGAATAACGCTCGCGCTCTTTTTTTAAGCAACACGGCTGAGGAACGCGTTGAACTTCTCGGGGATCGTCTCCGATCGCTTCGAATTCTGTGACCAGACGCCGCCTGTGTAAAACGCTCTAAGGATCACGGCGGGAGAGTCGGGCCAAAGGCGCCGCTGACAAAGACGTTGTTGTTCATGTACCAGATCGCCGTTTGGAGCGTGAGTGGGTTGGCGAGCACATAGTCTGGTTTGGAATCGCCGTTGAAATCGCCCACCGCTAGCCTCACATGATGCTGTGATTCGCGTTTTCGACGAGGCGGGCAACGTGATCGAGACGTATGAGCACAACGGCGAGTCCTCAATGTGCACAAGATTCGGGTCGACTCAGACAACAAGCGGTGAGCGCGATGCACCGAGATGGCTTTAACTGAGTGCAAGAAAGGATTTAAAACATGCAAACGAAACTACCTATAAATGGGACAATTCAGCATCCCGACTTGGCAGAGGCGTTGCGCGGAGAGAGCGGCACATTCTTTTGCCAGCAAGGTGGCCAAGGCTACGTTGTGACGGCAGCGGAAGGCTTCTCCATTAAATCATTGCGGCCAGTCGGTCGCAAGATCGTGGAAGCCAATGTGTTCATGCAGACTACTCCAGAACCCTGGGCGATTACCAAAATCTCCGAGGACGTTCTTGAGTTTGGCGCATTACCACAACCCTCTCGCCAACAGCGAGCCGCCTAAAGGCTAAATGAGTGCTCCGCGTGTTTAGTACACGCGGGGCAACTTGTTTTAATGCAAACAAACTACCGGATCGCGACCGCTTAGATCAGATGCGCCGGGCCGGAATTAAGCGCGTAAAAATGCTCGACTCAGTTTCGGCGGAAAATTGCGACGCCTGCAAGAAGTTAGCCGGACTAACGTATTCCATCGACAGTGCGCCAGAGTTACCGCCAGACGGCTGCACTTGTTTTCCGTGGTGCGGTTGCATCCATATTGCACTCGAATAAGCGACGACATTTTGATTCAAGTTCCACAAACGCAGTCAGCTTCTCATCTGCACGCACAATGAAACAAATACACTGAAATTCGCCATTGTTCGCTGACGTGCAAATTCGCCAGATTCACGCTTGCCGGTTCGTCGCGAAACCGCGAGACTCAACTGGCGTGAGCGTCGTTGCACACGGAAAAAGATAAGGCTTTTCACGCGGCCAAACCTGGAGGAATCACGGAATCCACATGTTCACTCGAACGACCGAACCCACGGCCCACGCAAACGAATCGGCCAGACCATCTGTCGTCCCAGGGCCATCCAACCACACGTTAATGCCAACGCAATCCGGCCCTATTCTCTCCCAAGGAGTTTTGATCAAAGGCTCGATCAAATTCCTGAACGAGTTGCTCATCGACGGCGAGGTGGAGGGCACAATCGATTCCACCGGAACGCTCACGATCGGGGAGCACGCGCGCATACGCGGTGAGATCAGGACGAAATCGGTGAAGGTGCTAGGGACGGTGGAGGGCAATATTTTCGTGACTGAACTCTGCGAACTCCAGGCGGGTTGCACGGTGCGTGGTGATATCGAAGCGCCCCGGCTGGTGGTTAATGAGAACGTGACATTCCTTGGCAACGCAAAGGTCGGGACGGGGAAGTGACACCCGGCTTGACGTTCGACTGGCGAACCGAATGCAGTCAGCAACGCAAAGTTCTAAGCCTTTTCACATGACGCCGTGATTCGCGTTTACGATGATGCGGGCAACGTGATCGAAACGCACGAGCACGTAGCCGAGTCCTCAACGTACACAACATTAGGTTCAACCCTGACAATAACCGGTGAGCGCAATGTACCATGATGGCTTTAACTGAATCCAGAAGGTAAAATAAAATGAATACATTGAATAAAGTAATAACATGGAATCCGCTTAGAGAGATCGACGAAGCGCAAAATCGCTTCAATCCGTTTTTCTTGGCCAGATTTCCGAACAGAATGGGCAGTGGGGCGATCGACAGCCTGTCGGTCGCAGATTGGTCACCGGACGTTGATATCAGTGAGGATGATCGCGGGTATCTCCTCAAAGCTGACCTGCCTGAAATGAAGAAGGATGACGTTAGGGTAACAGTCGAAGATGGCATCCTCTGCGTTTCCGGAGAACGCAAAAGCGTGAAGGAAGATCAGAAAAGGAAATTCCATCGCATCGAGCGCTCCTTTGGTACCTTCGAACGCAGCTTCACGCTGCCTGAAGATGCCGATAGCACGAAAGTGACGGCGGAGTTCCACGACGGAGTGCTGAAAGTGCATCTCCCGACAACGCCGATAGCAAGATCAAAAGCTATCGAAGTTCAAGTGAAATAGTGTGTCGAGTCGGTCCGGAAAGAAAAACTTTGGGCAGCGGCTTAAATGCGGGGAAGATAGGTGCCGATTGACGTAATCAAGCCGGCCCTGCCTGCCCAAACTCACGCTCCCCTCAGCGAAGCCGATCGATTTACTGAATTGACTGGCAACGCATCTGCGGTGTTCAGCCACTAATTCTGGCGGTACAAAGCGCAATCCTAGGTAAACTAACGCAGGGACAATAGTCACATCATCCAAATGGCCGATTACCGCGGCTATGCTGTTTGGGAAATTCATCCGGGGATGAAACTAAACGTTCAGTGATTCGCTTTTACGACGAGGCTGGCAACGTGATCGAAACGCACGAGCACGCGGTGGCCAGTAGCGGAGATTTTTGGTTCCATCGCTGATTTAATGCGTACGCGCCTGCAAAATGGCTGGGAGGAATGCCGCTACACGAAATTTGCCATCTGATTGGAACACTGCGAAAATCCGAAAATGTTTTTTCAAATTCGACTACTATGCTGCGATTGATGAGGAGCGTTTTGCTGTGTCTACCGGTCGTCCTTATCACGTCCTGCGCCACCATCACTCGCGGCTCCCATGATAAGCTTACAGTGTTGAGTGAGCCATCGGGAGCAAAAGTCGTACTTTCCTCTGGAGAGAAAGGTGTCACGCCCACGAAGTTTGTGAAGAGTCGTCGGGACAGTTTTACGGTTACAGTAAGCAAAGCTGGGTATGTTCCCCAGACCGTAAACGTTGAAAGCAAAGTATCCGCAACTGGTGGAACTGCCATGGCGGGTAATGTGATTGTCGGAGGGCCTATTGGGGCAGGGGTCGATGCCGTCAGTGGTGCATACAACTCTCTGTATCCAAATCCGGTTTCTGTGCGTTTGGTGCCGCGCAGAAAATCTGCGGCAGCGGTTGAGAGACGCAGTGGAGGGTCGCGTACAACGACGAGCAGC
>QHNR01000124.1:36039-39424 GCA_003218475.1 Verrucomicrobiota bacterium
CCCGGATACGTCTTTAGCCCCTTCGATGCGAGTGGGAGATACATCGACGTAAGCGGTTACCCATCCGGCAGTAAAGCAAAAGATCCGTGGACCGATAAGATATTCATCGTTCCATAAGCGTTCAGCCATTAAAGCCGCAATCGCAGCAATGATCTCCGATGCGCTGCCATTCGGTCGCCTGTGGTACGGCGAGCCAAACGCAATCAGCAACGCAATCGGCTATGGGCAATTTATTTTGCTTTCTTGGTTTGGGACTCCGTACGTGCTCGCCATACCTCCATCGCCGAGACTGCGGCGCGCCCAAGCCAAGGAAGAAGAAGCAGAAACGTTATGACTATGGTTGCGCTGTCGTGATCGTTCATAGATTTCCATTTTCCTTTCTTTGCTCACACAAGTAGTGCGTAAAGTCCGGCTCGAGGTTACGCGGAAAGATGCGGAAATGCGTTAAATCCGTTACGGCATAGAATCGAGACACACGAGCACACGGGCGATTTCAAAGAACCGTAAATCGTGAGCCCCGGACAAATCTGTTCCGAGCCCTCATGGCACACCAAAATGAAATCCCAGTTCATCCTCCCACCCCAAAGGCGCATTAGCCAACTCGGCACCAACGAACGCCAAAGCGCAGATAACGCACGCCAAAATCATTTGCCGCAACCCTCTCCGAGGGTGTTTTAATGTGAGCGAGCTTCCGTTGGGAAGAAAAAAATGATGCGCACCCTCGACGCTTTTTGAAACGTTCTAGATTGCTCGATAAATCCCGGCCCTTCTCGTGAGTCGGGAACATATCTAATACGCGTGCAGTGACGTGTAGCGATTTGCTGTTCCAGCCCGAATCGCTGATTCGAGTTCGATAAACGCAGTCAGCTTTTTGTCAGCCTGCACAACGAAGCGCCGACCGTCGCCGCGATGCGCGTCTGCAATCCAGATCGTTTGCCCGTTGGAATCAATCGCTGAGACGTAGCCCAACTCCAACCGGCTTTGCTAAGGTTGTCAGCGATGATTTCCCAATACTTCACACGGCCTGCATAATTTGCCTATCTCGCTCGTCAGACGGCAATGAGAAATAAGAGCTTTAAACCAAGCGTGACTGCTGATATAACGAGAGGAAGTATGCAAATGGTAGCGCTGACCATTGCCGCTCTTTTGTTTCTGTCGCAATGGGCAGCGGCAAAGTCGCCGCAACCGCAAGTCCCGGTCGCATCACCGCCTCCGGCGCGGCAAATCAACAGCGAAGAGAGTTACGCCGAAAACGAATCGTCCGACATGAGTGAAAGCGAAGGAGAGGGAGTTGCTGGTGAGGACGACACCGATGGAGAAGTTGCATCGGACGATCAGGACAGCATGCAAGACGCTTCCGAATACCAAGGCGAAGACATGAACGATGACGGCGGTGGTGGCGACGACGATGACGATGGAGGCGGCGACGAAGGCGATTAGGGCAAATCGCTAGTCGCTTTCGCTCTCGTCGCCCAAGATCGACAATCAGTTCGTCGCGCCGCAAGCAAACAGGGCCAAAGATTCTTCTTGCCGCGCCGGAAGCTGGCAATGTGATTTGAGACGCACGAGCAAGCGGGAGAGTTCAAAGGGGATTTTGTGACGCGGCTAGGGAAGCGGCACGCGCGGGGGGGCCTGAATCCGGTTACTGCCTAATCAATTCGCGGGCTTCGTCTGCGATTCTGTTCGCGTCGTCGATTCAATTCTTGCTAATGTTGAATTTCACTTTTACCGTAAAAACTATGGCCGACGTCGCAAACAAATACGCCGAAAACGTAGCGGGGGCATTCTACGTCGATGATCAATGCATCGACTGCGATTTGTGTCGCGAAACGGCACCGGCCAGTTTCAAACGCAACGACGACGGGGGTCATACCTACGTCTACAAGCAACCAGAGACCCCTGAGGAGGAAACGCTCTGCAAAGAAGCGATGGAAGGTTGCCCGGTCGAAGCGATTGGCAATGACGGCGCAATCATACTCGCGCCTCTTCCCGCGTAGTTTTTGAAAAATGGCGGCCGGAAAAGCGAAGGCCGCGCCCAGAAAGAAAAGCGCGGCCCTCCGGTATCGGGAGCGGGCAACGTGATCGAGACGCACG
Organism: Verrucomicrobiota bacterium; assembly: GCA_003218475.1. Lineage (GTDB taxonomy): Bacteria > Verrucomicrobiota > Verrucomicrobiia > Chthoniobacterales > UBA10450 > Udaeobacter. The sequence continues at coordinate 38,134 of QHNR01000124.1, forward strand.
AGCAGGCGGGCGAGTTCAAAGAGTAGTGAGTTCACTTTTCCCTCGCGCCGAGCGTCTACAGTCGGTAACTTTCGTCGCGGGTCTCAAGACATCTCGCGCCGCGCAATGAAATGGTATGGAAACCATTCGAGATAACGGCAACAGCGACAGAGTAATTAAAAAATGCCAGCGCATTGCCGGACTGAAAGCCCTGCTCAAAGAATGGGAGCTATCCGATAGTCTTGATCTTGATTATATTCGAGGACTGAAGGCGCGACTGCTATATGTCAAAAATCAACTGAAGAACATGTGCGGCCATGACGGATCAGAGGGAATGGACGATTGGTAGTTAGTGAGCAAAGCAGAAAGCGCCCCGCGCGGTGAAGCGTGACGGCTGATTGTTAAATGCTGCTGCTACGTTGGACTCGGCAGCTTTACTGATTGGGTTGAGGACCATTGCGGCGCAGGTTTTCTCACGTCGTGGTGGGCGCGATTCTTTCGGTGTGGAGATAATTTTGCCCGCGTCTTCAGCCTGAGCCCGCGCGGCCCCGAGCCGAGCCTAAACCAGCTCAGCGGCTAGTTTCCTGGAACTGGCGATTGAGGAGAGCCCCGCCCGTTTCATCCACTACCGTTGCTTTCGTCATCCCACAAGAGATAGCCCGTTACGCGAATTTTCTGCGCCTTGTTAGACGCGCGATTTGCCGCCCATCTCAGCGAAACTCACGGTTCGCTCTCATGGAAAGGATAGCCGTTTGTCCGCTCGCGTTTCATGCTATGGTTGGTTCTAGACACAAAGGACTAGAACAAATGCTGGAATTCATTATTGGGCTCGTGATTGGTGCCGGGGCGATGTACGCGGCATTCAAGTTCGGCTACCTGAAACTGTAATGCCCAGAAGGAAATCTCCCATGGTCCGCCTCACCAAGGACGAGATCACTTAGGCTTGTATCGAGGCCTTAACGGTCCTTCGACTTGCTGCCCCATTTGGTCGCCTGTGGTATGGCGAGCCGAACGCAGTCGAGCGCCGACGTTTGTCAATCTAAGCATCCTGCTGCATGGTGAGCGACGTGCCCGCTAGACTTCGTCATGGGCGAATTCGACAGATGAATATGTCGATCTTTAAGTTGATACCCCGGCTCGTAGCGACATTGCGAGCATGATTAAGAGTAAGAGCAAGATTACGATTTAAGAATCATGGCCTACACTGTTGCACGACCGAAGCTCAACTGGCGGGAGCGGATGTATTTGCCGGCAATCGTCGGCGGCCTCGCCATCACCCTGAAGCATTTCACAAATATGCTGCTCGGGCGCA
>QHNR01000125.1 GCA_003218475.1 Verrucomicrobiota bacterium
TCCAAAGTTTGAACGCAAGCGAGCAGAAATTTCCGTTATCGTCCGTCGGCGCCTCCATCGGTTCGTGCGTGTCGGGCTCCATTCCTTTGGCCGGCGGAATGTCGAGCGGGCTCGGCAGATAATCGACCACTGCATCGACAAGATATTGCACACCGATGTTCTTCAGCGCCGAGCCACCGATAACCGGCACAAATTTATTGGCGATCGTTTGGCGGCGAATTCCGGCCTTCAGCAGCTCCGGCGTGACCGGTTTTTCCTCGAGAACAACATGAGCAACGTCGTCATCTAGATTGGAGATTTGCTCGACCAGATCGTTATACGCTTTGTCAACGAGATCGACATATTCTTCAGGCACATCCGCCACTTCGTATGTAGATCCTAGCTGGTCGCTATCGGAATAAATGATCGCCTTCTTATTGATAACATCGAGTTGGCCACGCAGTTGATCTTCCCTGCCAAGCGGCAACAAAACCGGCCACGCGTTCGCGGCAAGCTTTTGATGAATGCTCTTCACCGACATCGCAAAGTCCGCGCCGACGCGGTCCATCTTATTGATGAACGCCAGGCACGGCACATTGTATTTCGTCGCCTGACGCCAGACTGTTTCCGATTGCGGCTGGACGCCCGCCACGCCATCGAAAACGGCGATCGCCCCATCGAGCACGCGCAATGAACGCTCCACCTCGGCGGTGAAATCGACGTGGCCCGGCGTATCAATGATGTTGATACGCTGCTTGACGCCCTCGAAAATTTTGTAAACGCCCTCTTCTTTGCGTTGCGCCCAGGTGCACGTCGTCGCGGCCGATGTGATCGTGATCCCGCGCTCCCGCTCCTGCTCCATCCAATCGGTGACGGTGGTGCCTTCGTGCACCTCCCCCATCTTATGGATCATGCCGGTGTAAAACAGTACGCGCTCGGTGATCGTCGTCTTGCCGGCGTCGATATGCGCCGCGATGCCGATGTTCCGCGTTCGTTCCAGCGGAAACTTGCGATTCGGCGAATTTGGACCTTTTGCCGCGCCCTTTTTCTGTTCCATCGTCGCAGTCGCCATAATCTTTACCAACGGAAATGCGCAAACGCGCGATTCGCCTGCGCCATTTTATGTGTGTCTTCGCGTTTCTTGATCGCGTTCCCTTGTCCCGTCGCAGCGTCCTTGATCTCCTGGGCCAGCGCATCCGCCATTGGTACTCCCTTACGATTGTCGGCGTATTGGACAATCCAGCGTGTAGCTAGAGAAATTTGTCGCGCAGGCGCGACTTCCATCGGCACCTGATACGTTGCCCCGCCGACTCGGCGCGACTTTACTTCCAGCCGCGGACGAACGTTTTCGATCGCCTTGTTAACGACTTCAAGCGGATCGACTGAATCAGAACCTTCACGCGATTTCTCAATCGCGGCGTAGACGATTCGTTCCGCGAGCGATTTCTTGCCGCGATTCATCACCGTTGTGATGAGCCGGGCCACCGCCGGACTCCCATAACGGGAATCGACGCGCTCCTCCTTTTTGTAAACTCTCTTCCGTCGCGACATTCTTGATCGTGTTGTTCAAATTTACTTTTTCTCTTCCTTGGCCGCTGCCGGCGCCGCTTTCGCCGCGCCGCCTCCACCGGTCGCGCCACCCTTCGGGCGCTTCGCTCCGTATTTAGAGCGACCGCGCCGCCGTCCATCAACGCCGAGCGCGTCGAGCGTGCCACGCACAATGTGATAGCGCACACCCGGCAAATCTTTCACCCTGCCCCCGCGCACGAGCACGATCGAGTGCTCCTGCAGGTTATGCCCTTCGCCCGGAATGTAGGCAATCACTTCCTGGCCATTCGTCAACCGTACTTTTGCCACCTTGCGCAACGCAGAGTTCGGCTTCTTTGGCGTACGCGTCATCACCTGCACGCACACACCGCGCCGCTGCGGACAACGGAACAGCGCCGGTGATTTCGATTTCACCGACACCTTCCGGCGTCCTTTTCTAATCAATTGATTAATCGTGGGCATTGTAAAACAAAGCGCCGCCAAAAAGCCGTGCTCCGGGCGACAAAAAATCCGCCCAGGCGGCGCAACAAACTCTCTTACGCCCCTGATGCGGTAAGCCGCGAATATAGAGGGAAAATCGCGATCTGCAAAAAATATTTCACACTGCGTTTGTCATTTCGGACGAAGTCGCGGAATCTCGAATTCGGATGCAGAAAAGCCTTGAAGTTTTGGCGAGCGATAGAGATTCGAAAGCGAGACGCGGGCGTCTAACAACAGCGCGTGGGATCATCGATACGCCGGCGTTTATGCCGGTGGGAACGCAAGGCTCAGTGAAAGGTGTCAGCCCACGAGAATTGCGCGAGTTGGATGCGCAAATCATTCTCGGAAACACGTATCACTTGTTCGTCCGTCCGGGGCTGGACGTGATCAAACATTTTGGCGGTCTGCACAAATTCATGAATTGGGATGGACCGATCCTGACCGATAGCGGCGGGTATCAGATTTTTTCGTTAGCGAAGTTACGCAAGATCACGGAGGACGGCGTCGAATTTCAGAACCACATCGACGGAGAACGAGCGCTCATTTCCCCGGAGGTCGCAATGGAAATTCAAGCCGCGCTCGGCAGCGACATCGTGATGGCACTCGATGAATGTGTCCCGTATCCGTGCGAATACGATTACGCAGCGCAGAGTGCGGAGATGACGACGCGCTGGGCGAAGCGGTGCAAAGAGGCGAACGCTGTTATCCTAAGCGAAGTTGAAGGATCCCGTGGAACTACCTCAAAGCTTTCGCAACGGGATTCGTCGACTGCGCTGCGCTCCGCTCGGAATGACGGCGGGACGCGCCAGTTGCTTTTCGGCATCGTCCAGGGCAGCACATTTGCGGACCTGCGCAAGCAAAGCGCACAAGCGATTGTTGAGCTCGATTTCGACGGCTACGCGATTGGCGGTGTGAGCGTGGGCGAGCCTGAAAAGGAGATGATGCGAGCGGTTGAATCGGCTGAACCATTTTTGCCGAGAGACAAACCGCGTTATGCAATGGGGCTGGGCACGCCGCCGCAACTACTGGAGATGATCGCGCGCGGAATGGACATGTTCGATTGCGTACTTCCGACGCGCCTGGCCCGAAACGGAACAGCGTTCACCGACACCGGAACCCTCAATCTAAAAAACGCGGAGTTCGCGCTGGACAAGCGACCGATCGAAGAAAACTGCACATGCAATGCCTGCCGGGAATTTTCCCGTGGCTATATTCGTCATCTCATTAAAGCTGAAGAAATTCTCGGGCTTCGCCTCATCACGCTGCACAATTTGCATTTTTATTTGAACCTCATGAATCGTGCGCGCATTGAGATAGAAGGCGAAACGTTCGATCAGTTTCGTAAGGCGTTCGTCGCAGACTACAAAACGCGAGAGGCAATGACAGTCGAATGATTCGTTTATTCTTCGCCAGCTGCGCGCACCGCAGCGCGGAGATCGGATACGAAATGTTTGTATTCTCGCTGGCGCGATGCCTCGTCCGGCTGCCTAAGGAGGGACGATGGATGAACAGTAGCAAGGACTCTCGGCGCAAGTTTAGACGACAACACCTTACCTCGCTCGCGCGTTACGCGAAATGACGGCCCAAAAATCGTTTGGGCTGCCGTCGCGCCCATGGCTACCACCAGCTTTGGCTTAACGATTCGCAACTCCGCTTCCAGCCATGGACGGCAGGCTGCAATCTCGCGCGAATTCGGTTTCTGATGGATCCGCCGTTTCCCGCGCGGTTCCCATTTGAAATGCTTCACTGCGTTCGTGACGTATACTTGGTTGCGATCGATTCCAGCTTCTTCGAGCGCTTGATCCATGATTTTTCCAGCAGGTCCAACAAAGGGTTTACCGGCCACGTCTTCGTAATCTCCCGGCTGTTCGCCGACCAGCATCATCGCCGCGCCCTTCGGACCTTCACCAAAAACCGTCTGCGTCGCGCGCTTGTAGAGGTGGCATGCCTCGCAATTTTTCGCCGCCTCGCGGACGGCGGACCAGCTCGTGGTATCGGGCGGTCTCGCAGGTCGCGCGAATTCGTCATCATCCGTTCTCATCTTATACAGAATCGAAAATCATCTACATTGTAGCTGCCGCGCTCCTGGTCAGAGACACAAGATGCAACTCGAAACCGAACGACTCATCCTGCGCTCCTTCCGCGAAGAAGATGTCGATGTTATGGCGCCGTTATTCACCAATCCGGATTTCATGCGCTTCTCATTAGGCATTTTCACCGAACGCAAACAGACCGTCGCTTTCATTGAGAAAGTCATGGGCTGGGATCGCGCTGGCATCCCGTCGCAGTTTGCCGTAGTCCCGCGCGACGAGGACGCGATTATCGGTTACTGCGGTTTCTTTTATCATCCGGAACACGGCATCGAAGACCTTGAGATCGGCTATCGGCTTCATCCGGATTACTGGAACCGCGGCCTGATTACTGAAGCTGCGCGCGCAGTACGCGATCACGGCTTCCACGATTGGAAACTGTTGCGCGTTATCTCGCTCGTTCATCCAGAAAACGTTCCGTCACGTCGGGTGGCGGAAAAAAATGGAATGAAGGTCGAGAAGGAAATTACGTTTCGAGGTTTTCCGACGCTGGTGTACGGGATGACTCGCGAGGAGTGGCTGGCGAAGCGTGGCGCTGGATGAACTCGCGGGCGAGCGCGCGATAAGCTTGGGCGGCAGCTCCGCTCGGCGCGTATTCCAAAATCGATTTCCCAAAGCTGGGCGCTTCGCTCAAGCGCACGCTTCGCGGGATCACCGTCTCGTAAACGCGCTCGCCGAAATGTCCGCGGACCTCCGCCACAACCTGCTCGCTGAGATTCGTCCGACCGTCGAACATCGTCATGACAATACCGTTGAGTTCGAGCTGCGTGTTCACCCCTGAATTGCGCACCTTTTCGATCAGCCGCACGATTTTCACTAATCCCTCCAGCGCGAAATATTCGCATTGGATCGGCGTTAAAAGTTCATCGGCCGCGGCTAGCGCGTTGGTCATCAGAATTCCAAGGGACGGCGGACAATCCAAGAAGACAAAATCAAAAGTCTCATCGGCATGCAGCGGCTTGAGCGTTTCTGCCAGACGCGTGAGATGATTCGGCATACGCGCGATTTCGACTTCGGCACCGGCAAGATCGAGATCGGCAGGCACAATAAACAGGGCTTCGCGTTCTGTGGGAAAGATTCTTTCGGTGATGGAGGCCTCGCCAAGTAGTGGCTCATAAAGACTGGTTTGCTCTATCGCTTGCAGCCCAAACGAGCTGGTCGCGTTTGCTTGCGGATCAAGATCGACAAGCAAAATGCGGTGGCCCAGTCCCGCCAGTGCAGCACCAAGATTCACGGCCGTCGTAGTTTTGCCAACGCCTCCTTTTTGATTAGCGATCGCGACGATTTTCATTCGAGCCATCCTCTTGGACTCTGAGATTTGTCAGATGATGTTGCCGCACGCAGTAAACGAAAACTAATTTTTTCGAATTTCAGATTTGGAATTTCAGCAGTAGCTTAATGTCCCAGCCTGTGAAAGCTCCTCCAGTATCGATCGAACCGGCACCGCTTCCGAAGGCCGCTAGGAAAGAAGAACCGGTCCTCTTGCGAAGCCAGGACGCGCGCGGCGTCGTGACGTTAACACTAAACCGACCGCACGCTTTCAATGCTTTATCCGAAGCGATGCTTTTAGCATTACAGCGTGAACTGGACGCGATCGCGCACGACGAATCAGTCCGCGTGATTGTGCTCGCTGCCGAGGGCAAAGCTTTCTGCGCTGGCCATGACCTTAAGGAAATGCGCGCAGCGCCATCACTGGAGTACTATGAAGAGCTCTTTGCGCAATGCGCTAACATGATGCTCGCGATCCAGCGTCTGCCTGTGCCTGTGATTGCACGCGTCCAAGGCATCGCGACTGCGGCGGGTTGTCAGTTAGTAGCGATGTGTGATCTCGCGATCGCATCGAGCATAGCAAAGTTTGCCGTCAGCGGTGTGAACCTCGGTCTCTTTTGCTCCGCCCCCGGTGTGGCGCTTTCTCGCAACATCTTGCGGAAAGCGGCGTTTGAGATGCTCGTTACCGGCGAATTTATCAGCGCTGATGAGGCAAAGGCCCGCGGCTTGATCAATCGCGTGGCGGAACCGGATCAGCTCGATGCCGAGGTCGAAAAGCTCGTGGCGAAGATTGTCGCAAAACCACGCACTGCAGTGGCAATGGGGAAGGAATTTTTCTACGGGCAAGCCGAATTAAGCATCGCAGCGGCGTATGAATCGGCGAGTCAGACCATGGCCTGCAATATGATGGACCAAGCGGCGCTCGAAGGCGTGCAGGCGTTCATCGAAAAGCGTCCGCCCCGCTGGAGCAAAGGCGGGGAGCGCTGACATTCTTTACGCTAAAACATTTGGCGAATCTCCGTCGTGACTTTTACTCTTGAGCAACTGGCGAAGACCTCCGGTGGCCAACTCGTAGGCGATCCATCGCTGCGAATCACGGGCGCAGCATCACTCGCGGAAGCAACTCCTGGAGAAATCAGCTTCTTCGCAAACCCAAAATACATTGGCCTGCTGCGCAAAACGCGCGCGTCGGCGGTTTTCGTTCCGCTGCATTTTGCCGACACACTCGATGTCGCCCAGATTCGCGTTTCAAATCCGACAAAGGCATTCGAGCAAATAGTGCTCAAATTCGCGCCCAAGCCAATTACGTTTGCGCCTGGTATTCACCCGACCGCGGTCGTTGATCCAAGCGCACAACTTGGGGAGCGCGTATCGATCCAACCACATGCTGTCATCGAGGCCGGGGTAACAATCGGCGATGACACAATCATCGGCGCGGGGAGTTACGTTGGCCATGAGACGATCATCGGATCCTCATGTCTGATTTATCCACGAGTAACCATTCGGGAGCGAAGCCGCATCGGATCACGCGTCATCATTCACAGCGGCGCAGTCATCGGCGCAGACGGTTTTGGTTTTGAAATGGTTGATGGCCGACAGCAAAAGATTCAGCAACTCGGCATCGTTCAGATCGATGATGACGTGGAGATCGGCGCGAACACGACTATCGACCGCGCGCGGTTTGGCCGGACGTGGATCCAGCAAGGCGTGAAGATCGATAATCTCGTACAGATCGCACACAACGTGGTGATAGGGAAAGATTCGGTCATTGTGGCGCAGACCGGGATATCAGGAAGTACGCGCGTCGGCCAGCGAGTCATGATGGGCGGGCAGGTAGGCATTGTAGGCCATCTCGAAATTGGTGACGGCACCGCGATTGGCGCGCAAAGTGGCATCTCTAAGAGCACCCAGGGCGGCGCCTGGTTCGGCTCTCCCGCGGTTCCGCTTGCGGAAGCGAAGCAACAAATTGCCTGGGTCCACCGGCTTGGAAAACTCTTTGCGCGAGTAAAAGAGATTGAGAAGAAATTGCGACTCTAGGATCGTCGCGCGGTGGAAAGTAGTGCCCGTAATGCTTCAGGAGAAATCTGTTCTGCGCCACACGCCTGCACGGTCTGCGCTTCCATCGAATCGGAAGTGGCCACTGTGAGATCGAACTGTTTTGCGTATTTGCTCGCCAATCGCTCAATAATCGCATCTGCTGATTGTCCGCTGCGCGAATAGAAAATCTGCACTTCGCCAGGTTCTGAAATGGCGCTCGTTTTTTTCCCTTTCCCATCGAAGACGACCACGACGCGCACACCGGTCCAATCCTGATAATCGCGCAACTGCTTGATTAAGGCTTCGCGGGCCAGGGAGGAACGGCGCGCGTGCAGTTTGCGCAGCTCTGTCCAGGCAAAAATAACGCTGTGGCCATCGACGATGAGATAATGAGCGCGTTTCGGCATTGCTAGATTCTACTGAATCGGCCAGCGAAACCGTGGTTCGTCCAACGATTCGAATCGGAACTACTCCCCGGGAACGGACTCCTTGTTTGTCCGTTGCTTGCTTCGCGCTGGCCGCGTCGCGTTGGCCCGCAGCGCTGCTTTCTTGCGCTCTAAATAAGCTCGTCGTCGCTTGCGCTTGGCTTGTACACGATGCTGCTGTCCCACGCGGTGTCCTATCGATTAAAACATCGAGAAACGCAATCCGGATTCAGATTCAACCGTTCCTCTAAATGCCAAGCCGAAATTGCGATTGCATTTGCGCATGATCCCTTTTAAAAAGCAGGCCTAATGACCCCCAGGGAATCGGCGTTTTTCGGAGCCACGTCAAAAAGCGTGACCGGACTTGCCATTGCGTTCCTGGTAGTGGCGGCGTTTTTCGGCTTTTTGAACAACCAAAAAGTGAAAGTGCTTCGCGCAAACGCGGCGAACGCACAGGCCGTGCGTGACGCCGCCGAGCGCCGCCAGGCACAGGAAAAACAGAATGACCCAAGTGGCGTAACGGCCGGAACAGAACAACAGAGCAAACTCTCTGAAGCAGAAAATCGCGCGGCGAAAGCAGAAACAGAACTGGCGCAAGCCCAAAAAGAGAAAACCGATCTGCAAGCCAAACTAGATGCCAATCAGCAAGAGATCGCTTCCCTCCAAAAGCGCATAGAAGAAGCGGGGAAGAACGCTAATCCTTCCATCGCTGGCAGTCCTCCCGCCGAGAGTGCGCAGACCGCTGATTTGCAATCGCAAGTGGATGACCTCCGCCGTCAACTTGATAGCGCGGAAAAGGAAAAAGCGCTCCTCGCCGAAAAAATCCAGGGTAGCCAGGAGCGTTCGAGCCAGCCAAAGGAAACGAAAAAACGGCGCGAAGCTGCAAGCACTCAGGGAGAAACAGTCAGCCCCCATCGCGCAGGTGTGCACGGGGCCGTGCTCGCATACAATCAGGCTTACAACTTCGTGGTGTTAAATCTCGGCGCTCGGAACGGTGTCGAGACCAACTCTGAAATGCTTGTTCTGCGGGATGGGACCCTGATTGGAAAAATTCGCATTTCTTCAGTTGAACCGGCGACGGCCATCGGCGATATCATCACCAACAGTGTGGCGCGTGGCGTCCAAGTACAACCTGGAGATAGTGTGATATATGCTGGCACAAGTCCGTAACCTTCGAACGATCGTCGTCCCCGTTTTGCTGTGTGCATTCATGGTAGCCATGACCTCGTGTGCAACACAGAAGGAAACTGCCCTGGTCCAAGATCCAGACGATCATCACGCTTCAACGATACCGTGGAATAAACAGGAGAAATGGGAAACGGGTGGGCAGTTCGCTGGGATGACTGACAGACGCTAACGTAAAGGCTGTAGGGCCTCCGCTGTCCTCAGCGCACTTTCCACAGCGCGTTTTAGGTCCGCTGTGCTGAACACAGCCCTACACAGCGGTTCCGCTCAAATCCAGAAACCGGCTGGGATGACGGCGTTTTTCGGTATCACCACGATGCCGTCGCGGATGAAGTAATTATCCGCATCGAAGTTCGGCGGCTTGCCTTCGGGTGTGATCACGACGCCATCCGCGATGCGCGCGTTTTTGTCGATGATGGCGCGATCGATCACGCAGTTACGCCCGACGCCAATGCGCGGCTGCGACGAATCGGTTTGTCCCAATTCAAAATAATCCGCGCCCATCACGATGCTGTTCCGGATGGTCGCGCCGCTTTGAATAACGCTGCGTATTCCCACGACGCAGCGCTCGAGGTGAGCGTCCGAGATGATGCAGCCATCTGAGATAATCGCCTGCCGTAGGGTGGCGCCGTTAATTTTGCTTCCCGGCAAAAAACGTGGATGCGTATAGATCGGAGACTCGGGTTCGAAGAAACTGTAATCTGGCACAAGGTCAGTGAGATCCAGATTCGCCTCATAAAACGCACGGATTGTTCCAATGTCCTCCCAGTAACCCTTGAAAATAAACGAGCTGACATGCCGATATTTGATCGATGATGGGATGATGTGTTTCCCGAAATCGAATAGATCGCTCGTCAAAGATTCTATGAGCACGTTCCGGTTGAAAACGTAAATCCCCATCGACGCCTGAAATAGTTCTTCTTCTTCCTTTGAACCGATGGCGCGGAGCAGCTCCCGGCTCATCTTCATCTCCCGCAACTCCGATTCATCCACCGGTTTCTCGATGAAGCCGGTGATGCGGCGATCGACGCCGCTCCGCATGATTCCAAACTCGGAAACCTGATGCCGCGCCACCGGTTTGGTGGCAAGCGTAATGTCCGCGCCAAATTCAATGTGCTGATGCAGCAGCGCCCGAAAATCCATTCGGTAAAGCTGGTCACCGCTTAAGATCAGGTAATAATCATACGGTCGCTCGAGGAAGTAGCGCATGTTTTGCCGGACCGCGTCGGCAGTTCCCTGATACCATTGCGAGCCCGCGGGCGTTTGTTGAGCAGCGAGAATGTCTATGAAGCTGCGCGAAAAATTATCGAACTTGTAACTCGCCTGGATGTGCCGATGTAACGACATGCTGTTAAATTGCGTGAGCACGTAGATCGAGCGCAGCCCGGAGTTCAGACAGTTGCTGATCGGAATATCCACGATCCGATATTTGCCACCGAGTGGCACGGCCGGTTTGGCGCGATCTTTCGTCAACGGAAACAAACGCGTGCCGGCGCCGCCGCCCATAATGATTGCAAGCGTTCGCTGCAGTGTGCCGGGTGGCATTGCCCCGTCCGCTTTCGGGTTTGAATTTTTCGGAACTGAATCACGCTGGGGCTGCATCGTTATCAATCAATAATCTGGCGGCCACGATTTGCGGCAACTTTTTTTGCGTCATGCAGCCGCTGCTGGGGCCGACCTAAAGAACTCGCCGTGCTCTAGCCATGGCGCTGTGCGCCGTCCGGGGCGCTCCACATCACGTGAGTAAACGCCCTGCAGGGGCGTGGCTATAGCAAATGCAATCGTTGCGGGCGGCCCGCCTGCCGCTACAGTCCAAAGCATGTGCGGAATTGTTGGCTACGTTGGGCGCGCTAAGGCGACACCAATTTTACTCGACGGACTGCGTCGCCTTGAATACCGAGGCTACGATTCAGCCGGCCTCGCTATCGTGGAGAAAGGACGTGTGGAGACACGCAAATGCGCGGGACGCATCGCCGCACTGGCAAAATTGGTGCGGAAGCAACCGGTGTCAGGCTCGCTGGGGGTCAGCCACACGCGTTGGGCCACCCACGGTAAAGTAACCGACGAAAACGCACATCCGCATTTCGATGCCAGTGGCAAGCTGGCCCTGGTCCATAACGGGGTGATCGAAAATTATCAGACACTAAAAGATGAGCTCATTCGCAACGGCGACACGAGTTTTCGTTCCGAGACCGACACCGAAGTACTCGCGCATCTGATTGGGAAAATTTACGACGATTCGTGCGCCAGCAGCGTCGACGCTCCGGGAAAAAAGGCCCGCTTATTTGATGCCGTTCGCGCCGCGCTTCGACAAGTGATCGGCACATATGGCATCGCGCTGGTCCATGCTGATGTGCCGGATTTTATGATCGGTGCACGCCGTGGAAGTCCCCTCGTACTCGGCGTTGGTAATGGCGAAAATTTTCTGGCCAGCGATGTGAGCGCGATTGTCGCTTACACTCGGGACGCGGTTTACTTGAACGACTTCGATGTGGTGGCGGCGGGGCCGGAGAAATTCGAGATCACTTCGCTCGCCGGAGACAGCACGGAGCATCCCGTTAGCAAAGTCGAATTCACCGCCGAAGACATCAGGAAGGGTGATTACCCCCACTACATGCTCAAGGAAATCTTTGAGCAACCAAACACCGTACGCGACGCGATGCGCGGCCGTCTTAATGCTGAGGAATGCACAGCGAAGCTCGGTGGCTTGAACATGGCGCCGCCTGAACTGCGCGACGTAGGACGCATCGTTCTCACCGGTTGCGGCACGGCGCTGCATGCCGGCAGAGTCGCCGAATATTTGATCGAGCGACTGGCAAATATTCCAACCGAAGTCGATTACGCGAGCGAGTTCCGCCATCGGAATACGCCGATGACTCCGGAGACGCTGGTCTTCGCCATTAGCCAGAGCGGCGAAACAGCGGACACGCTTGGTGCGTTGCGTGAAAGCAGGCGCAAAGGCTTTCGCACCCTCGGAATTTGCAACAACGTCGCGAGCACAATCGCGCGCGAAAGCGACGGTGGAGTTTACATGCACGCCGGGCCGGAGATCGGCGTGGCAGCCACAAAATCCTTCACGTCGCAGCTTGTTATTCTCATGCTGCTCGGACTGCTCTTTGGGCGGATGCGCAATCTTTCCACGGCCGAAGGAAGTCGCGTCATCGAAGCTCTGGAAGCATTGCCCGGGCAGATCGACGCGGTTCTGGACCTGAACGATCAAATCAAGGCGATTGCCAAAAGATATGCCAATGCAAATGGCTTTCTGTTTTTCGGGAGGCAGTTCAACTTCCCCATCGCGCTCGAAGGCGCTCTGAAAATGAAGGAGATTACTTATCTATTTGCCGAGGGGCATCCGAGTGCTGAACTCAAGCACGGCATCATCGCGCTGATTCGCTCCGATTTACCTTCTGTCTTCATCGCGCCGGATGACTCGGTGTTTTCAAAAAACTTGAACAACATCGAGCAAGTCAAAGCTCGCAAGGGTCCCATCATCGCACTGACAAGCGGAAATTGCGCGAAGCATCTCAAAGGAATCGCCAACGAAGTTGTGGTATTGCCGGAAGCGCCCGACTACATGACGCCTGTCCTGAATGTCGTCCCACTTCAGCTGCTCGCGTATCATCTAGCCGTTGAACTGGGCCGCGATGTCGATAAACCGCGCAACCTAGCCAAGAGTGTGACCGTGGAATGATCACTCTGGGGAGCGGTCGCGTCTCGCGTGGTGGTTTCGGCGTCGCGCCGAAACAATCTTTCCTTTCCGTTGCACCCGCAGTTAACAGAAGCGAGCCCAAAGAAAAGTTCGCGATTGCGAGGACGCGCTCGCCAGCACGCGAAGACGCGTGCGCTCCCCAGATGTCCGCGGCTGGAAAATAGACTGATTTGCAGTAAACTGACGGCTCGGTCATCCTTTTCCCCAGTGCAACACAACGAAGAATACGCGCTCAGAGTCCTCGAGGACGGAGGACTCGTCACACGTCAGCAAATTGACGGTGCCCGCTCGCATCTAAACGGTGAGCCTGGCGTGATCGACGTTCTGATCAACGACGGAACCGTCTCCGACGCAGAAGTCTCACGCACGCTCGCCGCGCAAGCGCAAATGGATTGGATCGACATCTCTTCCATGGTGATTCCGCCGCACGTCATCAGCCAGATCCGCGGAGAAGATGCGCGCCGCTTCAAAGTGATTCCAGTCAGTTTCGGCGAAACCGGCCTCGTGGTCGCAGTGGGCAACCCGCTCGATATCGATACGATGGATAGCCTGAGTTTTCTGCTCCAACGCGAATTAGAATTGGTTTGCACGAGCCCAAAGAAAATTCGTGAGGCCTTAATTAAATACTATGGCACGGCCGATGAAGCAGCGGACGTCCTGCAGAAAAAAATTGGAGAAGATATCGATCTCGGCCTGGAATTTGGCGACGGCGCGGAAGCGGCCGCAGTCGACGAAGCAGATGCGCCGATTGTCCGGCTCGTATCCATGTTGCTGATCGAGGCGCACCGTGCCGGCGCGAGCGATATTCATCTGGAACCGCTGGATAAAAAATTTCGCGTCCGATTCCGGATTGACGGCGTGCTGCAGGAAATGCAAGCGCCACCGAAGCGTCTGCAATCAGCCATTGTCAGCCGGCTCAAGATCATGACCAGCTCGATGAGTATCGCAGAGAAACGCCTGCCACAGGACGGTCGCATCCAGGTAAGAATTAAGAAGAAGCCGCTCGACCTTCGCGTTTCGACAATTCCCACCAATCACGGCGAGAGCATAGTGATGCGCCTGCTGGATAAATCCAGTTTAAAGCTCGGCTTGCCGGAGCTTGGATTTTTTTCCGACGACCAGGAAACCTTTGAGCGCCTGCTCAAGCTGCCGGATGGAATTCTGCTGGTTACCGGGCCTACTGGATCCGGCAAGACGACCACGCTTTATGCGTGTCTCAATTGCATCAACAAACCTGACCGCAAAATCATTACTGTCGAGGAACCGATTGAATATCAGATGACTGGGATCAACCAGGTGCAGGTAAATACGGAAATCGGAATGACGTTTCCGGCTGCCTTGCGTTCCATCCTGCGCCAGGCGCCGAACATCATCATGATCGGCGAAATCCGCGATCTCGAGACTGCCAGTATCGCCACGAACGCCAGCCTGACCGGGCACCTCGTGTTCAGCACACTGCACACCAATGACGCACCCTCTGCCGTGGCGCGATTGATCGATCTCGGTGTGCAGCCATTTCTGGTTGCGTCTTCAGTCCGTGCGGTCATGGCGCAAAGGCTCATCCGGCGCCTCTGTAACAACTGCAAACAACCGGGCGAACTCACCGACACCGAATTGCGCGCGCTCCGAATCGAGCCTGGTCAGCTGTCTGAGGCGCAGGTAATGAAGCCGGTCGGATGCGAAGAGTGCCGTCGAATTGGCTACAAGGGACGAATGGGCATATTCGAAAATTTCGTAATCGACGATGAGGTGCGTCACATGATCAACAAACGCAGCTCGACCTTTGTCTTGCGCCAGCGAGCTCGCGAACTGGGCATGCGGACATTGCGCGAAGATGGCGTACGCAAGGTGCTGGCCGGCCTCACTTCTGCCGATGAAGTCATCTCCATCACCGTCGGAGACGTGAGTTGATGGCTGCGACAAGTTTTCAGTTGGGTAGCGCACGCGTCTCGCGTGCTGGTTTCGGCGTCACGCCGAAACAATCTTCCCTTTGTGTTCCGGCCGCACTCAACAGAAGCGACTCCAAAGAAAAGTTCGCGATCGCGAGGACACGCTCGCCAGCACCCGAGACGGGTGCGCTACCCCGGAGACGGAAAACATGACGCATAAACAGCTTGCAGAATTTTTCGTCGAACAGCGTGTACTGCAGCCTTCTCAAGCGGAGGACGTGCTAAGCGAAGTAGAGCTGAACGGGAAGACGGTCGCACAGGCGATGATCGATGGTGGCTTTATCGACGAGCCCGATTTTTATCAAACAATCGCTAACGGCCTTGGCACGGACTTCATCGAGCTGACCAAACGCGAGATCGCGCCCGAAATTTTGCGTTTCGTTCCCAGTGGGCTGGCTCGGCTGCACGGTGCTCTTCCAATTGAAATGAGCGCAACCACCTTACGGGTCGCGTTTGTTGATCCATTTGATCTTAATACTGCAGAGGACCTTCGCTTCGCGCTCGGTAAAGACATTCAGGTCGTGGTTTCGCCGCCTGAGCAAATCGAAGAACTGATCAAGCAATATTACGGCAGCGACACGACGAGCATGGAGGAAGTGCTGAAGCAGCTCGGCGAAGCTGGCGAGCTTCTCCAGTTGCGCGAGACAGATGGCGAAGCTGCAGTTGAAGCGGAGGCGAACACAACGCCAATCATTCGCTTCGTTGATCTCATTCTTTACCAGGCGATCCAGGACCGCGCGAGCGACATTCACTTCGAGCCGTTCGAAAACGAATTCAAAATCCGCTACCGCGTTGACGGGGCGCTTTACGAAATGTCGCCGCCGCCCCGTCACCTTGCCTTGCCAGTGATTTCGCGGGTCAAAGTGATGGCCAATATGAATATCGCTGAAAGACGACTTCCCCAGGATGGTCGTATCCAGAAGCACATCGCCGGGCGCAATGTTGATCTTCGCGTTTCAACGTTGCCAACCCAATTCGGCGAGAGCCTGGTGCTGCGCGTGCTCGATCGCAGCATCGTCAATCTCGACCTCGAAGCGCTCGGGATGCCTGATTACATTTACAATTTTCTGCTCGAAATGATCGAGCGACCGAACGGGATCTTTATCGCGACCGGACCAACCGGCTCCGGAAAAACAACCACGCTGTATTCCTGCTTGCGCAAGATCAACACAATCGATTCGAAGCTGATTACCGCAGAGGAGCCCGTTGAATACGATTTGGAAGGCATCGTACAACTGCCCGTGAACGAAGGGATCGGCCTGACTTTTGCGCGAGCGTTGCGGTCGTTCCTGCGCCAGGACCCCGATCGGATCATGGTAGGCGAGACACGCGACCTTGAGACGGCGCAGATCGCCATTCAGGCGTCTCTTACCGGTCATTTGGTCTTCACGACCTTGCACACTAACGACGCACCTGGCGCGATCACGCGTTTAATCGACATGGGCGTGGAACCATTCCTGATTTCCTCGACACTTGAGGCCGTGCTCGGTCAGCGCTTGCTGCGTAGTATCTGTCGCCAATGCCGCGCGGCTTATCAGCCGAGCGACGCCTTACTCGCGGAGCTCGGGATTTCTCGGGGGGATATTGGCGATAAACAATTTTTTTACGGCAAAGGGTGCGACGCCTGCAACAACACCGGCTACAAAGGACGCAAAGGGATTTACGAGCTTCTGAAGATTACCGACCCGCTTCGTGAATTGATCAATGAGCGCGCGCCGACGGTCACGTTGAAACAAAAGGCGGTCGAGCTTGGAATGGTTACGCTGCGCCAGGATGGCTTGCGCAGCATCTTCGCCGGCGACACCACGATCGAGGAAGTGCTGCGCTATACGTAATGGAATTTAGCGATTCAACGACTTAGAGATTTACCGGGTCGAAATGGAATCCACGAGCCGAGCTTGCTTTAATCACTAAACCATTAAATCGTTAACCCGTTAAATCCCCTCATGGCACGCTTTAACTACGTAGCTCTTGATACTCGCGGACAGGAGGCGACCGGCCTGGTCGAAGCCCCTTCCAGCAATGCGGCAATCAGTCAATTGCGCCAGGCAGGCTATTTCCCGACGAGTGTTATCGAAGAGGCAATAAGCAGTCCGGACGGGCAGGAAGGTCGCGATCGCGCAGCGAAGATGGCGCGCACGACGAAACCGCGCGCGAAAAAAGGCATCGTTCTTTTCCAACGCAAGAAAGTTAAGTCAAAAATTCTAATGATCTTTACTCGTCAACTGGCTACGCTGATTGATTCCGGGTTGCCGTTGCTGAGAAGCTTGAACGTTCTGGAGAAACAGGAGCGCGACAAGGTGTTGAAAAATACGATCAACAAAGTCGCGGATTCTGTGCAAAGCGGTAGCACGTTTTCTGACGCCCTCGCGCTGCACCCCCGGATCTTTAACGACTTGTACGTCAACATGGTCAAAGCCGGCGAGGTCGGCGGCGTGCTTGAGCTTGTGCTCACCCGGCTTTCGGAATTTCAGGAGAAGGCTGCGAAGATTAAAAACAAAATCATAGCGGCAATGGTCTATCCGGCGATCGTGATGACAATGGCGGTGGCCATCATGGGTTTTCTCCTCGTGTTCATTGTGCCGAGGTTCGAGGTAATTTTCCACGATTTGCTTGGCGACAAACCGCTGCCGCCCGTCACCAGGTTTGTTATCGGAGCAAGTGACTTTGCGAAGAACCATGGGCTGGTCATCCTTGGGGTAGTCGTAGCTGCAGTGACCCTTTACAAATTCATTGGCCGTACGCGCCGTGGCCGATTGGCTATTGATACTTTCAAACTGCGTATGCCGCTTTTTGGCAATTTGAATCGCAAAACAGCGATCTCGAGGTTCGCGCGCACACTCGGAACGCTGGTCACAAGCGGTGTTCCGATTTTGCAGGCATTAAACATCACTCGTGAAACCGCGGGAAACGCTGCGATCGCTCGCGCAATCTCGCGCGTGCACGACAGCGTGAAGGAAGGCGAATCCATCGTGCAACCGCTGGAAGCCAGCCGCGTTTTTCCGCCAATGGTAGTCAGCATGGTCGATGTGGGCGAGGAAACCGGTAAGCTCCCGGAAATGCTTCTAAAAGTCGCTGAGGTCTACGACGACGAGGTCGATAACGCGGTCGCAGCTCTGACTTCAATGCTCGAGCCTATCATGATTGTGTTCCTAGCAGTGATCGTCGGCACGATCGTGCTGGCTCTTTTTACACCTCTCATCAGCATCATCACCGGCTTACAACAACAAACGTGACCGGCTTCGCCGAAATGACGAAGCTCGAATAACGAATGCCGAAAGAATGACAGAATGACGAATGTCGAAAAAGTCGCGATGGCTGGAGTTCGTCATTCTGGCTTCGTCATTGATTCGTCATTCGTCATTCGCCTGCCGCGCCGAAGCCGGGCGAAGGCGGGTCATTCGTCATTCACCGCGCGAAGCGCGTTCACTCTGATCGAGCTGATCGTCGTCGTCACCATTATCACCATTCTCGCTGGACTGGTTCTGAGCACAGCTGGCTACGCTCGGAAGAAAGGCGCGCGCGCCCGCGCCGAAACGGAAATCGCCGCCATGTCCGCCGCCTGCGAAAGTTATAAGGCTGATAATGGGATTTATCCGAGAACTTCCGTGACCGACACATTCACTGCAGTCACCAATCGAACACCCCCGGATCCACAGCCTACATCTTATGATCCAGGCGTTACTGCGTATTCATTCACAAGTTTCTATCTTTATGGTCAGCTTTCTGGAAACCCCAGCGGTGACCGAACTACCTATACACAGCAAAGATATTTCCAGTTCAAGCCGAACATGCTGGCACCTGCTGGGGGAACTGGTACGGTCACCGCGATTACGGACCCATTCGGAAATAGCTACGGCTATTCAACGGCACAAGCGTCTTACATCGATAATCCTGCCGTGAACCCAAATTACGGATTCAATCCCACGTTTGATCTCTGGAGCACTGTCGGAACATCGAATGCTACCGCCGCAGCGTACGAGCAAGCGTGGGTCAAAAATTGGTAGAGCGTGACGGCCGGGCGCGTCGCTCATCCTTCGCTCG
This sequence comes from Verrucomicrobiota bacterium, assembly GCA_003218475.1. GTDB lineage: Bacteria > Verrucomicrobiota > Verrucomicrobiia > Chthoniobacterales > UBA10450 > Udaeobacter. The sequence continues at coordinate 18,716 of QHNR01000125.1, forward strand.
TGCGCACCACGACTTCCACACGGCGATTGGGGCTTTGCTCTTCAATTGATCCGTTTGCCGAGGCTCGGAATTTCGTTGCGCCGTAACCATGAGTTTCGATTTGCGTCGGGTCAATCCGCATTACTTCAACAAGGTATCTCTTAACACTGTCCGCGCGACGCTGACTCAGATCGAGATTGTATTCAAAGGTGCCGAACGAGTCCGTGTAGCCTTCCACTCTGAACGTCGATTTCGGGTTGCGCTGGATGAGAGTGCCCAGCTTTTGCAGCTGACTGATGGCGCTGGATTGCAGTACGTCGCTATCGTACTCGAAAAGCTGATCGTCGGGCAGGCGCAATTTTGTGCCTGAGCCGAGCGGACCTTTTTGCGACAGCAATTGATCCAAATCGCTGAAGCCGGGAGCGCGCCCTTTATTTGGACCGGCGCTATCGCCGGGCAATTTACTCGTGAAGGTGTTTGGCCGTTTGATCGCCGTACTCGTGGCAAGCTCTGTTCCGCTCAGAGCGGGCTGCGGACGGCCTGACGTCGAGCTGTTGTTAAGCAGGGATTGTTCGTGCAGCGCGCTTGGATCGTTTGAAAGACTCTGCGCGGTGGAGCGGTCGATTTCATTAAGCACGGAATTGACTTCCGGTTGTTCCACCTTGGGTTGGTCAGGCAAAACGTCCCGCATGTCGTCTGGTAACGCCGCGCTCGCCTGAACGTCCTGCAACAATTTGTCGAACGACTTTTTCTCGTCCGGCAATTGCACATCGGTGTTGTCAGGGTTCGGTTTCGCCGCCTGAGTTGTTTGATCGGCGCTGCTCTTGTCGAGGTTCGATTCGGTGATGCTCCTCACCTTGAACGTAGGCGTCTGCTCGTTTTGGGCGACGGCAGTTTCGGCAGGGGCGAAACGCGTCCGATAAAAATAGGCGCACAGGGCGAAGTGTATTGCCAGGGAAACAATCAATCCGAGCCAGATCCAGTTGCGTTCTCCGGTGCCCGCAAGCAGACCTTCGGTCTCAAACTGATCCAAACCTTCGAACTCAGAGACCCTCATGCGACTTGCACCGTATCACATTTAGACATGCGAGCCATGCTTGACCCCTCCATTCCGCGTTCGTTCGATAAAAGCTCGGGCCGCGCGACGGATTTCCGCTGCTAGCCGCGCCTCGTTCCCTTTTGTCATGTCGAGCGGAGTCGAGACATCTCTGATCTAAATTTTACCACCACTTCGCGTCTTTTCGATGAAAGCTCTGGCCGCACGTCGGATTTCTTCTGACACCCGCGCTTCAGGCGAAACAAATTTCGGCGTAAACCAGGGAAACAGTCCGATTAAATCGTGCGTGACCAGAATTTGCCCGTCGCAATGCTCGCCCGAACCGATGCCGATCGTTGGGATGTCGATTGCATTTGTAATTTGCTTCGCGACATCGGCAAGCACAATCTCCAGAACCACAGAAAATGCGCCGGCTTTTTCCACCGCATGCGCATCAGCAAGGAGAGTTTCGGCCTCTGATTGCGTTCGGCCCTTGACTCTATAGCCGCCTTCCTCGCGCACACTTTGGGGCAGCATGCCGATGTGCGCCATAAACGTGATGCCTGCTTCGGTAATCGCTTCGATTTGCGCGACATGGCTCGCGCCGCCTTCGAGCTTCACCGCTTGCGCGCCGGCATCAACGAGTCTTTTTGCAGTTTCCACGGCCTGCTCCGGCGCGTTGTAACTGTGAATCGGCATATCGGCGACGAGCAGTGCCTGTTTCACGCCGCGAGCCGCCGCGCGCGTGTGATGCAGCATCTCTTCCAACGTCACACGCGTGGTGTCCTGATACCCAAGCACCACCATTCCCACCGAATCGCCCACGAGGATGATGTCGATGCCGCTTTCGTCGAGCAATCGCGCGGTGGGATAATCGTAAGCCGTCAGCGCAGTGATTTTCTCACCGCGTTGCTTCATTTGGCGAAAATCCTTCATGGCCACTTGCTCGAAAGATCAGCCGCCGATTTGAGAACGCAAGCTTGCGGGAAAAAGCGGCCGAGCAAAACTATGCGCTCGCAATCATAGCCACGTCTTGGAGTGGGGCAGTGTTCTGCCGCTTTCCGTGCTTACCACTCGTCCACAATCCGAACTACCTCGCCAGGCTCTTCCAATTTCGCGAGCAATTCGCTGACAGTTTTTTTCTGGCCAGACAAGATCAAGTCTGGCCGGATATCGCCCAGAGGTTGAAGGACAAACTTTCTCGAGTGCATCCGCGGGTGTGGCAGTTGCAGTGTCTCACTTCGAATGTTGCGATCGCCGCAATAGAGCAGGTCGATGTCAATAGTTCGTGAAACGTTTTTTGGATGATCGCGCGTGCGTCCCAACGCTTCCTCGATTCGAATGAGTTGCTCAAGCAAATCTGCGGGATCACCTTCGTAATCAAATTCAACGACTGCGTTTAGAAATTTTTCTGCTCCTTGTTCACAACCGATCGGTTCGGTCTCGTAAATTGGCGATGAAAGAATCGGAGGCTTTACATTCGAAAGACTGAGAATCGCCTGTCGCGCGGCGCGCAAGTTCTCTAGCCGGTCACCAAGATTTGATCCAAGCGCGACTGCGGTTCTCATGATTGTAGGGCATGCGTCCCGTCCGCCACAGGAGGGATTCGCCGTGGCGAACTTGCCATCTCAAAAGATGCAACCTGGGAAGGTCGCGCTACTATAATCCGAGCACATGCTGCATCGAGTAGAGGCCCGGCGGTTTCCCCATGATCCATTTCGCTGCCCGCAATGCTCCGCGCGCAAAGATTTCGCGACTCGCTGCACGATGCGTGAGTTCGAGACGCTCGCGAACACCGCTGAAGATTACTGTGTGCTCGCCGACGACATCGCCTTCGCGAATTGATTGAATCGGTATTTCATTCTTGCTCTTTTGGCTTGCTTTCAAAATCTCAGCGAGACTTTTAGCCGTGCCGCTCGGCGCATCCTTTTTCATTTTGTGATGTGTCTCGATGATCTCGGGATCGAAATCCGGAAGGAGCGATTCGGCAGCTTTTCGTGTCAGCCAGAAAAGCACATTAACTCCAACGCTGAAATTCGATGCGAAAACAATCGGCACAGATCGCGCCGCCCCTTCGATTGTTTGGCGGTGTTCTTGCGAATGTCCGGTCGTCCCTATGACTAGCGGCTTATGATGACATAACGCAGCGCGGCAGATTTCGGCGATAGTGTCGGCGTGGCTGAAGTCGATCGCCACATCGCAATTTTTCATCGCGGGCTCGATTGGGTCACCCAGATCGCATTGCGCGACGATCTCGATTTCTGGGTCGTCGGTGGCAAGGTGGACTACCGTTTTCCCCATCCGGCCAGCCGAGCCGATGAGCAACACGCGCACGGGCGACTTCTTCATTAAGGCAGAACCCTCACCCTACCCTCTCCCTTTTGAAGGGAGAGGCGAAGGAGGTCGTAAACGAATTGGACGCTTCTGTCGCCTCTCCCCTTACGTAAGGGGAGAGGACTGAGGTGAGGGGTTCTCTCTCGAAATTCATTTATTTTGCTCGAATTCTTCCAGCGTTTTGCGTAAACGCGCCTGGTTTGCCTCGCTCATCTCGCACAACGGCAAACGAATCTCACCCGACATCGCGCCGCGCCAGCCGAGCGCCGTCTTCACCGGAACCGGGTTTGGTTCGATGAACAAATCTTTAAACAACGGCAACAATTTTCGATGCAATTTCGACGCCGATTTAAAGTCGGCTGATTCACAGGCGCGGACGAGCGCGCATACTTCGGAAGGGAACAAATTCGAAGCCACGCTTACCACGCCGGCCGCGCCTACTGCCATGAACGGGAGCGTGAGTGAATCGTCTCCGCTCAAAATCGTGAACGATTCCGGCAAACGCCGCCGCAAATCGCTGACGCGCTCTACGCTTCCGCTCGCTTCCTTAATCGAGACAATATTGCGGCACTCTTTTGCCAAACGCCCCACCGTTTCCGGCGTGATGTCCACGCTGCAGCGTCCGGGGATGTTATAAAGTATGATTGGGAGCGACGTTGCCTCGGCGATTGCCTTGAAATGCCGGAAGAGCCCTTCCTGGCTTGGCTTATTGTAATAGGGCGCTACAAGCAGCGCGCCGTCGACACCGAGTTTCTCAGCCGCTTTCGTGTCGGTCACCGCGTGTTGGGTGGCATTTGAGCCTGTTCCCGCAAGCACGACGCAACGTTTATTCGCCGTCGCAACCGTTAACCGGATCACCTCTTCACGTTCTTCGTGAGAAAGCGTCGGCGATTCGCCCGTGGTTCCGATCGCGACCAGTCCCGTGATGCCAGCAGCGATTTGTGTTTGTATGAGTGTTTCGAACGCAGAGACATCAATGCCGCCATTGCGAAATGGCGTGACCAATGCAGTGAACGTGCCGCGAAACATCGGGAAATTGTAGCGACGCCTCTTTAAGTTGTCATGTCGAGGGGAAGTCGAGACATCTCTCGATTTCTCATTCAAAGCTAGAGATTCCTCGACTTCGCTCGGAATGACAAGTTGCCACGACAGGTAACGTCAAACGTCAATTGTTCCGTCGAAGACGAAGTCTGCCGGACCGGTAAGCGTAACATTGCGAAACCGATTGTCGCTCTTTTCAAATCCGACCTGCAGCTCGTCTCCGCCCCGCGCAATTACCGTGATCGGCCCATTCGTGTTTTCGAGAGTTGCGAAGATGAGTGCACTTGCGACTACGCCGGTGCCGCATGCGAGCGTTTCATCTTCCACACCGCGTTCATATGTGCGGACAGCAAGTTTGTCGGACCCGCGTTTTTCGATGAAGTTTACGTTTGCGCCGTTTGGCGAAAACGTGTTGTGAGAACGGATCGCTGAGCCTTCCCGACGTACATCGACGTCATCGATTCGTGAAACCGGAATGACGACGTGCGGCACCCCGCTGTTGATGAAATGAACGGTTTTGGTTTCGCCAGCTACCGGAAGCTTCATGTTTATCCGTAAATCAGTCGGCTCAGTCATCTGCAGCGTTACAAGATCATTTATCAACTTCGCCGAAATCACGCCTGCAGGCGTTTCAAATGAAATTCTTTTTGGGGCGCCAGCAATCTTGTTTGCAAAACGGGCAAAGCAACGCGCGCCATTCCCGCACATTTCTGCTTCTCCTCCATCGGCATTAAAGTACCGCATACGAAAGTCGGCATTGTTCGATCCGTTCTCTAGTAACAAAACGCCGTCCGCACCGACGCCGCGGTGGCGGTCGCAAAGATGCGCAATTCGGCTGCGATCCAAATGAACCTCCCCAGCCCTGTTATCGATCAGGATAAAATCGTTTCCTGCGCCGTTCATCTTTGTGAAACGCAGCATGATCATGATTGTAACGGCGGTTTCCTTCTTGTCATGTCGAGCGTAGTCGAGACATCTCTGATTGGTTACCGACGAGAATAAGAGATTCCTCGACTTCGCTCGGAATGACAGGAGGGCGTTGAAAGATTGCGTTTTGCGGTTAGTTATTTCGCCGTGAAGTATCTGGGGGTGTGGATGGTTATGGCCCTTCTTGGCCTCACGCCGCAGCTCTCGTTCGCCGGCGATTACAACAGCCTGATACTTGAGGAAATTAAACAGATGCCGCAGGGCGGCCATTATTCTGTTTCCCGTTTTGCCAAGATTTGCCTTCAGCGTTCCGCGCATTTTGAGTCGGGAAAATTTTTTGTCCTACCTCCGGCTGGCTCACCCAGTTTTTGCTCGGGCGCAACGTATCTGGTCTTCATTAAAACAATCGAGGCGTTGCGGGCGCGGGGCGAGCTCAATCTCGATTCTGGCACTCTGGAGCACCTGATCATTAGAGATCAGCGCGATGGGGAAGGCGTCTGGGGCCGCTGGAACGCTAACGGACCAGGCACAGCGCGCCTCTTTCACGAGCTGGGGCTCGGCCACAACTTCGACAGTTTCGATCAGGCGAAGCCCGGCGATTTCATGAAAATCTTTTGGTCGCGCCAAGTCGGTAAAAACGAGCACGGGCACTCCACGATTTTTCTCGGGAGAGAAAATCGTGCAGGCGTGGAATATGTCCGTTTTTGGTCAAGCAACGTTCCGTCCGGTTACGGTGAAAAAGCTGTTCCGCGAACGAAGATCGCCTACGCCTTGTTCTCCCGGCTGGAAACCCCCACGAACCTGGCGCGAATCAATGGCGCGCCGTACACCGACACCTATTTGGCCTCTCTACTTCGAACTCCATCCAGCATTACCGAAGCCGGCACAAAGTCCGGGCTTTAAGCATTGGCCAATCCTGGCGGTTTGGACGGCCGTTTTCCAAGCCGTTTGTCAAAACTGGCTTGCGTCACCGCAAACCGATCTTTAAAACAAGGTGATGCTGATCGAAACATTAAAACGTCATTGGTGGGTTCCAGTCTTAAGGGGTATCGCCGCAGTTGTCTTTGGAGTAATGGCATTCGTCTATCCTGGCTTAACAGCCGCGGTGCTAGTGCTGTTATTTGGGGCCTGGGTTCTGGTCGACGGTATCTTTCGGGTCATCGGCGCCGTCGCTGGTCGCGCCTCGGATTCGGAGTGGGGCTTCCATCTTATCATCGGAATAA
>QHNR01000127.1 GCA_003218475.1 Verrucomicrobiota bacterium
TGTTTGCCGTTAATGAAAAGGCGGCTTGTGCCGCTCGTGGCAAACTCGCCGGGTTTATCGGCAGTGAACTCATAACGGACGTTAACCTTTCCCTTTGGCAACTCATCGCGCGAGGTGATGGTGTCCAGTTTCAAACCAAGAAAACTATAGGTGTGCTTCAGTCGACCATCTTCGACATAAAGCGAGAAGCCGCCAAGAAAACTGCCTTCCGCGACGATCACGCCGGCTATCCCGGGCCGCAGCCCGAAGCCGGACCGGCCCGGATTATCCAAATCTGCGCTGATGCTATACGAACGGTTGTAAATCGGAGGGATCATCCCGGGAGAGATGTTCTCCGTTCCGTTGTAGTAGATAAATTTCGTCTGACCAGTCGAGTCTTTGGGGAAGCCCCACAGAAAGGCGAGCTCGGCAAATAGCGGCAGCACCTGATACTTCTCGGCCTCGGTCCAAAACAGCGCCGTTAGTTCGCGTACTTTATCTGGATACTTGTCCGGGACGTTGTCCGCCTGCGAGAAATCTTCGTCGAGATTGTACAACTCACACTTGTCCTTTTCTGGATCCCATTTGCTTGGTGCGAATCGTGCTGCCGTTTCGGGATCAAACTTCCACGGAATCCGGTCGGGTCGCCAGCATGCGATCCAGCCGTCCTTGTACATGGCGCGGTTTCCCAAAATCGCGAAATACTGTTGTGTGTGTCGCGAAGGCGCGTTCGCATCATCGAACGTGGACAGAAAACTTACGCCGTGCATCGGCATTTGTGCGATGCCGTTGACTTGCTTCGGCTCCGGCAGGCCAGCGGCTTCCAAGAGAGTCGGTGCGATGTCGGTGCAGTGAGTAAACTGACTGCGCAGACCGCCTTTATCTTTAATGCGCTTCGGCCAGGCAACGACCATTGGGTTTCGAATGCCGCCGAGATGTGAGGCAACCTGCTTTCCCCATTTAAACGGCGTATTGCCAGCCCACGCCCACGCAGCTGCGTAATGCGGAGCCATGTGTGGGCCTCCCCATTTGTCGAGTCCTCCGTAAGCTTTGATTGCTTTCAATTGCTGGTCGCTCGTTAGCGGAACGCCGTTCAGGGTCGTCATTTCGTTGAACGTGCCGGTCTCCGTGCCTTCCATGCTCGCGCCGTTGTCCCCAAAGATATAAAAAACGAGCGTATTATCGGCGAGACCCATATCCTCAATCGCTTGCACAACGCGTCCCACGGCATGGTCGGTGTTTTCCTGGTAACCGGCATAGACTTCCATCTGACGCGCATACACTTTTTTTACTTCCGGCGGTACGCTGTCCCAGGCTGGGAACACCGGATCACGAGGAGTAAGCTTGGCAGTCGCCGGAATAACGCCGAGCTGCTTCTGCCGTGCGAACGTCTCCTCGCGCAACTTGTCCCAGCCTTGATCGAATTTGCCCTTGTATTTGTCGCTCCATTCATTCGGCACCTGGTGTGGTGCATGAGTTGCACCAGTCGAGAAATAGAGAAAGAAAGGTTTATCCGGTGCCTGCGCTTTCTGGTCGCGAATCCAAGTGACCGCGTGATCGACCATGGCGTCGTTGAGATAAAAATTCTTCTCTTTCGGCACGCCGATAATCTTGTTGTTTTCAGCAAGGAGCGGATCGAACTGACTGTTTTCTCCGCCGAGAAATCCCCAGAAATAATCGAAGCCGAGCGCGTTCGGCCATCGATCGAAAGGGCCCGCAGGCCCCTGCTGCGAATCAGGTGTAAGATGCCACTTGCCGATGGCCGCAGTGTTATAACCGTTGGCCTGAAGAATCTGCGCGATGGACGCGGCGCTCGTCGGCCAGTTCGTGCTGTAGCCAGGCCAACCACCGATCAACTCGGAGATCGAGCCGAATCCCACCGCATGATGATTCCGACCCGAAAGCAAGGCCGCGCGCGTAGGAGAACAAAGCGCAGTCACGTGAAATCGACTGTAACGGAGTCCCTCCGCCGCCAGTTTGTCCAGCGTGGGCGTAGCGATGGGGCCACCGAAGGTGGACGGATTACCGAAACCGGCATCGTCAATCAGCACGAGAAGAATGTTCGGCGCATCCGGCGGAGCTTTTACTGGCTTGGTAAAGGCCCCCTCCGATCCTTCCAGCGTGCGTTTGGCGATGCCCTGGAACGGTTCAGCTGGACGCGGCAGCACAGTTCTATCCCATTCCGCATTCGCTACAAAAGATCTGAGCATCTGCGTTGCGACTACAAGTGCAGTCACTGTTACGCATAGCATTGGCTTGGGCATAACGGTTTTGGTAACGCTGTGTATCCCCAGGCCACAAGGCTGGTCAAGAAAGGAATCCTTCTTCTGGTGCTTTGATTATCAGCCGAGTGACCGATGCATTACAGCTTAACAGGCCCGAGCAACAATCGATATCTTTGAACGATTCGCGAGATCAACAATCGCATCGCGTTCGAGCAGCAAAGTCTTTTCAGCTTCAACGGCAATCACGCGCAGTCGTGCTTCGGCTGCGATGCGAATTGTTTCGAGACCAATCACTGGCACGTCGAACCGCATGTCCTGGTTGGGCTTCGCCACCTTGACCATCACGGCCCCGCTCCCCGCCAGCTCGCCGCCGCGCCTGATGGCATCGTTCGTTCCTTCCAGAGCTTCTACTGCCACGACGGTTCCACTCCTGACGAGGATGGTCTGTCCGATATCAAGTCGCGCAATTTCCTTCGCGATCTTCCAGCCTAGATCAACATCGTCCTCTTCATTCCGCGATAACTTCGGACCTGAAATTGGTCCTGAAGTTGCCAGAGAGTGCTCGAGAAACGTTGTCGCTGGTAAAAGATCGACATTCACCTTTGCCAGTTCCTCCGCAATCGCTGCGAAGATCGATTCCGCGTTGCGCTGTTTAAGTTTGCCTAGCAACATCAACGCTTTCCAATCCGGCCGCAGATCGAAAAGGTTCTTCGGCGCGATTTGTCCTGCCATCATTGCGTGGCGGATTTCTTGTGCACGAAAAAATTTCAAGAGCCGGTTAAGTTGTCCTACGCGCATCCATTCGAGCAGATCGGCATGTTGCTCGAGCGCTGGATCGGTTTCCCCCGTGAACGCAGCCACAACTATTTTTTTCACTCCAGCTTTTCGTGCGGCGTCTGCGAGCAGTCGCGGGTAAACACCGTTGCCGGCAATGATTCCTAGAGCATGTAGCGGTGGCTGTGCCAAGCACCGAATTTGAAATAGACAGGCGCTTGACACAAGCGCCTCTACAATCGTCACGAATCGGGACACTGAGGTCCCTCCCACACTCTCACCCGTGGTGACGGCGGCGTTTGACGTGCAACTGAGCGAGCGCTTTTTGTAACGACGCCTGAATAGCTGCCACTTCCTCGGCAGTATGATCTTCCTTCATCGCCGCTTTGGCGCGCTCGACCGCGGCTTCGGCCGCAGCGATATCGATCTTCTCGGATTCGAGGGCCATGTCGGTCAACACGGAAACGGCGTCCGCTTTAATTTCCACAAAGCCTTCGCCTATCGCCATTGATCTTTCGCGGCCGTCCTTTAGGACACGCAGTTCACCCGGCACCACGGTGGTTAGCAACGGGACGTGTTTGGGGTAAACTCCCAGCTCCCCCTCAGAACCCGGCAACGTGACCATCTCCACGTCTTCGGAGTAAATTTTTTCCTCGGGCGTTACAATCTCGAGCTTCAGCGTGGCCATGTGTCCAATTTAACGATTGAGAGAATTAGCGATTTAGCGATTCGGAGAGGCCAATGCTTCAACCTTCTTTGATCATCTCGATGCCGCCCTTCATGTAGAAATTTTGCTCGGGCACATCGTCATGTTTGCCTTCCAGAATTTCTTTGAAACCGCGGACTGTTTCCGCAACCGGAACATATTGGCCCTTAAAGCCGGTGAAAACTTCTGCCACGTGAAAAGGCTGGCTAAGGAATCGCTGAATCTTGCGTGCGCGATGAACCGTGATCTTGTCCTCCGGGCTTAGTTCATCCATTCCAAGAATCGCGATGATGTCCTGCAAATCCTTATAACGCTGCAAAACGCGCTGCACACCTCGCGCAACGTTATAATGCTCCTCGCCGACAATTTCCGGCGCCAGAGCTTTTGATGTGGATGCCAGCGGATCGACTGCTGGATAAATACCGAGCTCGGCGATGGAACGCTCAAGCACAATGGTCGAGTCCAAGTGCGCGAAAGTGTTTGCCGGCGCGGGATCAGTGAGGTCGTCCGCTGGAACATAGACGGCCTGGAACGAAGTGATTGATCCTTTATTTGTGGATGTAATTCGCTCCTGTAAATCACCCATCTCAGCAGCAAGAGTCGGCTGATAGCCAACTGCGCTTGGCGTTCGGCCCAGCAACGCCGACACTTCCGAGCCTGCTTGCGAGAATCGAAAGATGTTGTCGATAAAAAGAAGCACGTCCTGGTTGCGCTCGTCGCGAAAATATTCGGTCATTGCAAGGGCAGAAAGAGCAACCCGTAAACGCGCGCCCGGTGGTTCGTTCATCTGGCCGAAAACCATCCCTACTTTCGACTTCGACAAATCTTTTTGATTGATTACCCCCGCCTCGCTCATTTCCTTGTAAAGATCATTGCCTTCCCGGCTCCGTTCGCCCACTCCGGCAAATATGGAAACCCCGCCGTGTTTCATGGCGATGTTGTTGATCAACTCCTGGATGACAACAGTCTTGCCGACGCCCGCGCCACCAAATGCGCCGACTTTGCCGCCTTTTGTAAATGGGCAAACGAGATCGATGACCTTGATCCCAGTTTCCAGGATCTTTGCACTTGTGTCTTGCTCCGTGAGCGTCGGTGCCGGGCGATGAATTGGGTAACGCTTCTCAAATTTCACAGTGCCGCGATTATCAATCACGTCGCCAGTGACGTTAAAAAGCCGACCAAGCACGGCCTCGCCTACCGGTACGGTGATCGGACCGCCAGTATCGGTTACGCTCATTCCCCGCTTCAACCCTTCCGTTGATGACATTGCGATGGAGCGGACCCAGCTTTCGCCAAGATGCTGTTGCACTTCGAGCGTCAACTTCGTTGGGTTGCCGTTCACTTCATACTCAATTTCGAGGGCGTTGTAGATTTTCGGCAGCGTCTTTTCGTCCGGAAATTCCACGTCCACTACGGGACCGATGACTTGAACTATGTTTCCTTTATTCATAAATCTTTACTAACCGCCGAGCGCCATCTGCGCTGTGGCAATCTCAAGCAGCTCGGTTGTGATGCCGGCTTGGCGCATCTTGTTGTATTCCAAAGTAAGGTCCTTGATAAATTGATTCGCGTTATCGGTGGCGTTCTTCATTGCCACCATTCGCGCGCTGTGTTCAGACGCGCGCGCGTCGAGGATCATCTGAAAAACCTGGTAGGAGACATAATATGGGAGCATCGAATCCAGAACGACCTCGGCGTTAGGCTCGAACACGTAGCCTATCATGGGATCGTGACCTTCAATTTCAGCCTGGGCTGTTTCGCTTTTCGGCAAACCAAAACTACTAATCGGCAGAAGTGTCTGTACCACGGAACGTTGGCTGATTGTGTTGATAAAATGCGTGTAGAGCACCGAGACTTTGTCGACCTCGCGCCTCAGGAACTTTTCCATGCAAAACTTCGAGATCGGCTTCGCTTCAACGAAGCTCGGCGAGTCTTTCAACTCAAAATCAGCCAATAATTCGCGCTTTGTTCGAGCGATGAATTGTCGCGACTTTTTTCCTGTCACCACGAACGCCGTTTTGGCCGAATCAAAGTTGCTGGCCTCCCGAAACAGGTTCGTGTTCAATGCTCCGCAGAGTCCTTTGTCCGTGCTGATAATTAGGACCAACTCTTTCTTGAGCGGGCGGACAGCGAGAAGTGGATGAAATCGCGGGTCTGTTCGTTTTTGCAACGAAACGAGAACCTTATTCATCAAAGCAGCATAAGGTCGTCCCGCCAGCGCATGCTGCTGCGCTTTGCGCATCTTGGAGGCAGCCACCATTTGCATTGCTTTGGTGATCTGCGCGGTGTTGCGGATCGATCTTATCCGGCGCCGTATATCCTGCGTATTCGCCATTACAAATTACAAATTGCAAACTGTGGGTCGCGGAGCAGCGGTATCATGGGTTGGTCGTCTTGAATTCGTCGAGTGCCGCTTTCAATTGCGACTCGAGATCTTTGTCGAGCTCCTTTTTCTCGCGGATCGCCCCGAGCAATCCTCCCTTCCGCGTTTGCAGCCAATCCTGAAGCTTCAATTGGTACTCCTTAACACGGTCGACGGGCACTGAATCGAGGTAGCCATTTTGCATCGCCCACATCACCGCCACCTGCTCGTCGACCGGAATCGGGTTGTACTGTTTTTGTTTAAAAAGCTCGACAATGCGTTGACCGCGATCGAGTCGCGCCCTCGTTGCCGCATCCAGATCGGAGCCAAACTGCGCGAAGGCAGCCAGCTCGCGGTATTGCGCCAGATCGAGTTTCACCTTGCCGGCGACCTGCTTGATCGCCTTGATCTGGGCAGCCGATCCAACACGGCTGACAGAGAGTCCCACCGAAATCGCCGGCCGCACACCTTGATAGAACAAATCAGTCTCGAGGTAGATTTGCCCATCCGTAATCGAGATCACGTTTGTCGAAATATAGGCGGAGACGTCGCCAGCCTGGGTCTCGATAATCGGCAACGCGGTTAACGATCCGCCACCGAATTCGTCGCTCATACGCGCGGCGCGTTCGAGTAATCGCGAGTGCAAGTAAAATACATCGCCCGGATAAGCCTCACGACCAGACGGACGCTTGAGCACCAGCGAAACTTGGCGATAAGCCACTGCGTGCTTCGATAGATCGTCGTAGATGATGAGCGCATCCATTCCATTGTCCATGAACCATTCGCCCATCGCGGCGCCAGCGAAAGGCGCCAGATACTGATTAGTCGCCGTGTCGGATGCAGGCGCAGAGATGATTGTCGTGTAAGGCATGGCGCCTTCTCTCTCGAGTGTATCGAGCACTCGCGCGACGTTGGAATTTTTCTGGGCAACTGCGACGTAAATGCAATAAAGCGGCCGATAATTGTTATCTTTCGCGTCTTCCGCAGCTTTGTTCAGGCGGGCCTGGCTGATGATTGTGTCGATGGCGATCGTGGTCTTGCCCGTTGCTCGATCTCCAATGATGAGCTCACGCTGGCCACGACCAATAGGAATCATGGCATCGATCGCCATGATGCCGGTTTGCACCGGTTGATTCACACTGCGCCGCTTGATCACGCCCGGTGCAATTTTCTCCAGCGGATAAAATGTTTCGGTTTTGATCGGTCCCTTGTCGTCGAGTGGCTGGCCAAGTGTGTTAACGACGCGGCCGAGGAGCGCTTTGCCCACAGGAACTGAAAGGAGTTTGCCTGTCGTTTTGGCTTCGTCGCCTTCTTCAACCAACGTGTTGTCGCCCATCAGAATTGCGCCGACTTCAGTTTCTTCGAGGTTCAACGCAAGACCGAATACTCCGTTTGGAAATTCGATCATCTCGTTGAGCATGACGTCACTCAGGCCTTCGATGCGCGCGACGCCATCGCCGGTTTCACGCACAACGCCGACGTTGCTCTTGGTCGTCGATGTTTTTAACCGTTCAATTTTCGTTTCGATTTCTTCGAGTATGCTGCTCATGATTTTGCCTTCATTAAAGTTCTTGTTGGAGACGTTCGAGCCGGTTGCGGACCGTTCCGTCCCATACATCGCTCCCTACACGGATACGCATTCCGCCAAGAAGCTCGGGGTTAACAACGAACTGCGTTGTCAGGTCGCCACCGTATTTCTTTTTTAGATTGGCCACGAGCTCCGAAGTCGTCGCGGAATCCACTTCGCTTGCTGTCTCGATTTTCGCCTGCCGCTTTTCCAGTTCGAGACGAAGCAGACGCCTGTAATTTTTTAGGACGTCGACGTAATGGCGCGGCTTTTTCGCGATAAGCGAATCGACCAGCGATACAATCCTTCCAGGGTCGAGTTGGCCGTCAGTGAAGCTTGCCCGAAGCATTTCACGCGAGAGCTGGCGAATTTCCTTGTTGATCTTCATCGTGCCAGCTGACGAGCCGCTTCCTCCTGCAAGCGCTTTTGATCTTCCGGCGTTAACACCTTCCCGGCCACTTTAGCTGTGGTATCAACCACGAGGCGCCCAAGCTCGCGCTTTAAAGATTCCATTGTGCGCTCGTGCTCAATCGCACTGGCTTCACGCGCTTTTGCTATGATTTGCTCAGCAGCAGCAATCGCTTCCTGTTGCTTGCGCTCGGATAGATGCGCGGCGCTTTCGCGCGCTTCATCGATCATTTTCTGCGCGTCCGCGTTTGCTTTTGTTACAATCTCCTGGTAGCGCTTCTCCGCTTCGGCCAGTTCCTTTCTGATTTTTTCCGCGTTGATCTGGCCTTCTTCGATCTTGCGCCGGCGCTCCTCAAGTAAGGCAAGGATTGGTTTGTAAGCGAAGCGTTGCAAAAGGTATGCAACAATGCAGAAGCTAATGACCTGCGATAGAAACAACTTCCAATTCCAGCCGAACGTTTCAGCTGTTTCACGCAAGATGTCGGTTACGCCTCCGCTGCTGGCGGCAATTATCAGGTTCATAAACTAGGTTTCGGGCGCAACATCGATTGCCTCCCCCGTGAAATTAGTGAACGAGATACAGCGCGTAGAACACGATCGCTTCGGTCAACGCGATGGCGAGAATTCCGTGCACGAGCACTTGCGTGAACGCACCGGGATTGCGACCGACCGCACTGGTCATTCCCAGGCCGGTCAGGCCGATTCCGATTCCGACGCCCATCGCGGCAAGCCCGACGTGAATGCTTCCGCTCAGTTCTGCTAGTATTGGTAGTATCATATTTTTGTTACTTGGTTTTGGAGACCTCCTCATGAGATCGCCGAAAAATCAGTGCGCGTGCTCCGGTCCCTCCTGGTGTTCTGCGATTAACATTGTAAAAACCGCCGTTAACAGCATGAAAACAAGTGCCTGCACAAATCCGACGAGCACTTCGAGGAAATAAAATGGAATCGGCAGAATCGGCGACAGCCACGGAATCATCGTGGACATGGCTTCGAGAATGCTTTCGCCGGCATAAATATTTCCGAACAATCGAAAACTGAGCGCAATCGGTCGAAATATAATCGAGATCACCTCGAGCCAGCCGACAGCGAAAAAAATGACGACCATGAGGATCTTCACGATTCCGGTCGTCTCACCTTTTGGGCCGAACAAATGTATCAAAAATCCGCCGACACCATTGGCCTGAATCGCCCAGACAAACCACATCACGAAAAATATGGCCGACATCGCGGTCGTCATGTTTAGATCCGCGTTGCCACCGCGCAGCAACGGCCGATCGACATGGAAATTTCCCGTCGCGTCGGAATGGCCCCAACCAATTGTTCCGATTCCCGGAATCAGTCCAAACCAGTTCACGAACAGAATAAAAATGAAAACCGTGGCATAAAACCAAAATCCCTTTCGCACGAGCTCACGGCCGATGATGTTTTCCAAGAAATTGTGCAAACCCTCAACTAACCACTCCCAAAAGTTTTGAATCCCGCTGGGGATGGGAGTAGCCCGCCGGGTTGCGATTTGTGAAAAAATGATGATGCCAGCTGCGACGATCCAGGTAACCAGCATCGAGTTTGTGATTCCGAAGCCGCCGAACTGAACAAGCATCTGCGGTTTCAACGAGACGCCCTCGTGCTCAGTCGCACCCGCTTCCGCTGCAAATGTCGACGTAGCAAGCATTGCGCTGGAGGCCAACGCCAGGATCGACATCAGTAAACAACGGTTGCGCATTTTCCTAAGCACAGCTGTAGCTGGCATCGGTGATGCCAGCCTACCGAGGTGATCCGCCTTTCGTCCCACACGTGCCACACTAGGGCGAAAATGCCGCCCCGGCTACAACTTGAACGCGCATACGAAAGCGTGTTTTGCGCCGGAAGACAAACAAAATCTCGGACGCGAACTTATTTCGCCGGAACGCTCTCCGCAAACCGTGGAGCAAGCCGGGTCACCGCCCTCGATTTCACGGGCTCAGCAGCTCCATTCATTGTGATCGCTTCTTCGTAGAACGATTCTAACTGATCAATCTGGGCATCCTGTCCGAATCGTTCTACTACGGCGGCGTGGGCGCGTTCTCCCATTTGCTTCAACGTTGCGGGCGAACTTGTGATTAGCTGCATGGCATTCGCTAGTCCGACGTGATCCTCCTCCGCAACCAGGAACCCGGTGCGCCCGTGATCAACTGCTTCCGGAATTCCGCCGTGCCGCGTCGCGACCACCGGCAACCCAGTTGCCATCGCTTCCAAGACCGAGTTCGGAACACCTTCCTGGTCTTGGTTTGGGGATATTTCGCTTGGGTGCAAAAACAAGTGCGAACTGGCATAAAGCTCCAGCAGCTTCGGTTGGGGCAGAAATCCGACAAAATGCACGTCTCTGAGGATGCCCAGGCCGCCAGCGAGCATTTCTAACTCCGGTTGCAACGGCCCTTTTCCAGCGATGAAAAATTCCGCGCCAGGATTGTCCTTCTTGAAAATGGCAAAAGCGCGCAAGCTCGTCGCAACGCCCTTCTTCGGAATCAACCGGCACGCCTGGACCACTCGCCATTTGCCGTCTCGCGGCAGTTCTCTATCCACGAATGGAAATTCATTTAGCGGGATGCCGGTGCGATTGATGCGCAGCTTTTCCGGCGGACAGCCCAAATGAACCAGCCGGTCAACCAACGATTGGGAACGCGCGAACACGAGCGGGACCGCATTAAAAAGACGGCGCAATTTCCCTGCATAATCCTTGATCTCGGGCTTACGCGCCACGTCGGCGCCGTGAAATGATACCACGCACGGCTTATCCCACTGCTCGATAAAAGGAAGCAGGTGCACGCCAGTATGGCCAAAATAAATATGCATGAGATCTGCGCCATGCCGCTCCAACAATGAGTCAAGCGTCTGGTACTCGCCGCGGTAAACGATGGGGGGTCGGCGTTCCACAAATTTCAACCAGCCGTGGACGAGCAAGTTTGTGCGCCGCTTCGGAATGATTTCGATACGGTCAAATGGAAACCGCTCAGCATTTTGGACCTCCTTAGTGACCACGAACGTATCGACGCCGCGCAGCGCTCTTAACTGCCGGTAAATGTGCAACATCTCCGACTTGAGAAAACTGGAGCAATAGCTGGCGACAACCCGTTTGCCCATACAACAGCGCCCAGTTTCGTTATGGATTGCCGCCTTGTCCATCTCAAATTAGCCCGGAAAGGACATCTTTGTCGTTCGACATTGTCGCTGCCAACGTCTCCTTTAACTCAGCGATCCCCTCTCCTTGTGCTGCTGACGTGGAAACGATTTTCGTTCTGGGAAATCTCTCCTGCAGCGCCCTGAGATTTCTCTCCGCATCCGGCAAATCCATTTTGTTAGCAACAACCAGCCATGGGCGCGAGGAAAGCGCCGGATCGTAGAGATCAATTTCCCGCCGAAGATTCTGCAAATCCTCTATGGGATTGCGTCCTTCGCTTCCAGCTACATCAATCACGAATATCAAAATGCGGCAGCGCGTGATATGGCGCAAGAATTCGTGGCCCAACCCGACCCCCCGGTGCGCTCCTTCGATCAAACCGGGAATATCCGCAATGGTGGCCCGCCGATAACCTGGAAGTTCCATCACGCCAACGATCGGATGCAGCGTCGTGAACGGATATGCCGCAATCTTCGGCCGCGCAGCCGAGATTTTCCGCAATAGCGTCGATTTGCCTGCATTTGGATAACCAACGAGTCCTGCGTCCGCAATCGTTCGTAACTCGAAAAGGAAATACCCCTGCTCGCCTTCTTCACCCTCCGTGTATTGCCGCGGTGCGCGGTTGCGCGAGCTCTTGAAATGCACGTTACCTTTACCCCCTGCTCCGCCGCGACAAAGTACAAATTGCTGGCCGTCGCGGATAAGATCGACGATCGGCTCCCCATCTGTCATTCCGAGCGAAGTCGAGGAATCCCGCGGCGGTACCATTGAGGCTGTTTCACGGGATCCTTCGACTTCGCTCAGGATGACTGGCGTGGCTTGCTCCGCCAGCCATACGATCGTCCCAACTGGCACCTTTACTATTTTGTTCGCGCCTGCGCGTCCCGCCATTTTCTTTCCCATCCCGTGCCCGCCTTTCTTTGCTGCAATGATCGGTTCATAAAAAAGATTGGCCAGATTGTCCACATGCCGGTCCGCCTGCAGGATCACGTCGCCTCCGCGGCCGCCATCGCCGCCATCCGGCCCGCCTTTCGGCACAAATTTCTCACGCCGAAAACTGACGCACCCGCGCCCGCCCTTTCCTGCCTGTGCAAAAACTTTGATCCGATCGACAAACATGGCTTCGCCGCGTTACATCGTTAAATCGTTGAACTGTTGAAGCGGAACAGAGCCAATCCTAAAACGCTTCAACCCTTCAACGATTCATAAAGCGCCTTGGTTTTCGCTGCGATTGCACCCCAACTGAAGTTGTCTTCGGCGCGTTTGCGGCCTGCCTTACCAAACCGTTCGCGTAATTGCGGATCTCTCATCAATTGGTTGATGCGCGCTGCGAGGTCTCGCGCGAACTTTTCGGGCTTTGTTGCTTCGAATGGACTCTCTTTCATTTGTTCGAGCGGAACCAGGAATCCGGTCTCGCCATCTACAACCACTTCCTTGATTCCTCCGACGGCGCTCGCCACTACCGCAGTCTCGCAAGCCATCGCCTCGAGATTGATAATGCCGAACGGTTCGTAGATTGAGGGGCAAACGAACACCGCAGCGTGCGAGTAAAGTTCGCAGGCGGTCTTTTGATCCACCATTTCATTGATCCAGATGATTCCGGGCCGCTCGGCTTTTGCGCGCTCCACTCCGGTTTTCATTTCCTCCGCCATGCCCGCTGTATCCGGCGCGGCGGCGCAAAGCACGATCTGAAAATCGCGGTCCATGAATTGGATTGCGCGCATGAGATGCTGGAACCCTTTTTGGCGAGTGATCCGCCCGACAAAAAGCAGATACGGCTTAATTGGATCGATGCCGTATCGTTTGAGCGTGGCAATTGAATCGGCCTTCCGATATTGGTTTAAATCGATTCCGTTGTGGATGACATGAACCCGCGCAGGATCGACATCGAACAGCCGCTCGATGTCACGTTTGGTTTCCCCAGAAACGGCTATGACTGCATCCGCCATTTCCAGCGCGGTTTTCTCTACCCAAAGCGAAAAGTCGTAACCGCCGGCGAGCTGTTCGCGCTTCCATGGTCGAAGCGGCTCGAGTGAATGGACGGTAACGATAAGGGGAATTCCGTAATTCTTCTTCGCAAGAACTCCGCCAAAATGACTGTACCACGTATGACAATGCACAAGATCCGCATCAATGTTCGTTGTGTTGAAGTCGGTGCATCGCCGCACAGCGCCGAAAACAGAGCGCAATGGCTTTGGGCAGGTAAAATTGCTCTGGTCGAGCTCAAAACCGATGACCTTGAGGTTGCCTTCTTCAAGACGTTGATCGCCAAAGCAACGCACCTCCACCTGCATCATTTCCGCCAGTTCGCGCGAAAGATAACCCACATGCACACCCGCGCCGCCGTAGATGTGCGGCGGATACTCGTTTGTCAGGAAAAGGACCTTCAGCACTGGAGTATTGGAGTAGTTGAGTTTTGGAGTGTTGGCCGAATCGTGCCGGCTCGCCACTAATTCATTACTCCATTACTCCAGTCAGCTTTTCACCTTTAAGAGCAACACTGGCACATCGACTGCGTGCCGCACCTTGTCTGCGGTGGCACCGTAGAGAATATCGCTAACAAGTCGGTGACCATGCGTTGTCATCGCGATGAGATCGACATCTTTCTCCCGCGCCAGCTTGATGATCTCATCAGAGGGTTCACCAAGCGCGAGCACAGCAGCGCAAGTGAAACCTTCTGCGGCCAATTCACCCCTGCGCTTTTCCAGATATGCCCGGTCTTGTTTCATTTCTTCGCTTTCAGCGAGCTGGAGTTGATTAAAGTTCCGGGCCACCCAGCCATCAGCCACGTGGACAAGAAGTAGTTTCGCGCCGGTCATGCTCGCCAGGGGCTTGATGTGCGTTAGAATCGTTTCATCGGCCAAACTGTTCTCAAGCGGAATGAGAATGTGCTGATACATGTCAAAAATGACGAATGACAAATGACAATTGACGAATGAAAAAGCAAGGGTCGAACGACGGGGCACGTCTCGATCTTGCACTTCGCATTTTTAGCTTGATCACTCCTTCGGCATTCGTCATTCGAGCTTCGTCATTACTTTGGCGCCGGTAGCCCAAGCAAACCGTAGAGCGTCTTTAGCACTGAGTCTGGCAAAAACGTGTCCAGGAGTAGCTTTACGTTGAGCACAATTATTATCGATGCGACCGTCCATCCGAGAATTTTTATCCATAAGCGATTTGCGAACTCACCCATCTTCGCTTTTTCGTTCGTGAACCGCATCAGTGGCCAGACCGCGAAGCCGAGCTGCATGCTGAGCACGACCTGACTGGCCACCAGCAGGTCGGTCGTTTTGCTTTCGCCGAAAAAGCCGATCACCAAGAGCGCGGGCACGATAGCAATGAGCCGTGTGATCAAACGCCGCAGCCACGGTGTGATCCGGATATTGAGAAAACCTTCCATCACGATTTGGCCAGCCAGTGTGCCGGTAAGGGTCGAGTTTTGCCCCGAAGCAAGCAGCGCAACGGCAAAAAGAATGCTCGCCACGCCGATGCCTAGCAGTGGACTGAGGAGCTTGTAGGCCTCCTGAATCTCAGCGACATCCCGATGGCCAGACCAATGAAAAACTGCGGCGGACAAAATCAGGATGGCGGCATTAATGAACAAGGCAAACATGAGCGCGAAGGTCGAATCGATAGTCGCAAACTTGATCGCCTCGCGTCTGCCGTCGGGCGTTTGTTCGAATTTGCGCGTCTGCACGATGGATGAGTGCAGGTAAAGATTGTGCGGCATCACCGTCGCACCAAGAATGCCCATGGCGACGTAAAGCATTCCCTGATTGATGACGATCTGCCCGCTTGGCACGAAACCGGACAGAACCTTCGCCAGCTCAGGCTTGGAAAAAACCAACTCGGCGGTGAAACAACCGCCAATAGTCGCGATAAGAGTAATGACCAGGGCCTCGATGTAACGGAAACCTTTGTTTTGCAAATAGAGCACCGCCAGCACATCCGTCGCGGTGATCAAACAGCCCCAGAACAGCGGAATGCCGAAGAGAAGTTGCAACCCGATAGCCGAGCCGATCACCTCGGCGAGATCGCAGGCCGCGATAGCGATTTCGCACAGAATCCAGAGTCCCCACACTATCGGTGTCGAGTAGTGATCCCGACACGCCTGGGCCAGATCGCGCCCAGTGGCGACGCCCAGCTTGATGCACAAGTGCTGGAGGAGAATTGCCATCAAGTTCGAAATCATGATGACCGACAAAAGGGCGTAGCCAAACCTCGCGCCTCCAGCCAAATCCGTAGCCCAGTTGCCCGGGTCCATGTAACCGACCGCGACGAGAAAACCGGGCCCAGAAAACGCGAGAAGCTTTCGCCAAAACGACGCGGTCACCGGAACCACAACGCTGCGGTGAACTTCGGCTAACGAGACGCGCGGCGCAGTCCTCCGCCACCCGCGTTCCAAGTCCATCGCCGTTCGTTGGTTTGATTGGTTCATCACTTCAAAACCGAATGCTCATTAGCAGCAAGCTCGCCAGTGGCAGGAAACGCATCTCTTCACTTTCGAATTAGGCATACCTAATTTAATTAATCGGTCAAACTATTCTGTGACTTGACTTACTTTATCTCGTTTCTATCTTCCGCATTGATGCCATATAAGAAGCAGCGATCAGCCCTCGGTAGTTCCACCGCCGTGGAAGATTATCTCGAGCGGATTCTCGAGCTCATTAACGCCAAGGGCTACGCACGCGTTGTCGATATCGCGGCAGCCTTAAAAATCTCGCAGGCCAGCGTCACTAACATGGTGCAGCGGCTCGATGCCGAGAGCCTTCTCAAATACGAGAAATATCGCGGCCTCATTTTAACCACATCTGGCAAAACCCTCGCCCGCCAGATCGCCCACCGCCACAGGCTCCTGACCGATTTTCTGAAGCTACTCGGCCTGAGCGATCGTGTCATTTACCACGACGTCGAAGGAATGGAACATCACATCAGCTTGCCCACGCTACGCGCAATCGAAGCACTCACGAATCAATTGCGCCGCCGCCCCGCCCTCCGCGCTCAGCTGCAAGCCGCGGTCGTTTAGTAACCAGCTCAGTCGGCGAAGCCGGCCTACGATCTCGGCGACGTCGGCGTGGCGGCCGCAGCGTCACTCAATTTCTTAAAGTGAAGTTGCTTCACGCGGCGACTATCGGCTTGTGAAACAGTAACCAGATAACCGTCGATCTTAACTTGCTCGCCCGTCTTGGGCAGATGGCCAAGCAGATGGGTAACATAACCTCCGATGGTGCTTACATCTGCGCTTTCCAAGTCAAGTTTCGCAAGATCGTTCAGCTCGTAAAGTCCAAGCGCTCCGTCAACGCTGAATTCGTTGGCGTTGATCTTGCGAAATTCTTCTTTTTCGAAATCGAACTCGTCCTGAATGTCGCCGACAAGCTCCTCAAGAACGTTTTCTAGTGTCACCATGCCGACGGTGCCACCAAACTCATCCACCACCAGTGCAAGATGCGCGTGCTTGCTCAGGAACAACTTGAGCAATTTCTCAAGCGGCATCATCTCCGGCACGGGAATCACCTCGCGTTTGATCTCTAATAAATCTGGATGCGGGTCGCGCATCATCGGCAGCAGTTCTTTGATGTGAATAAGGCCTACGGTGTTATCGAGATTCTCCCGGCAGAGCGGAAAACGAGTGTGCTTGGAATCGATGGCCTTTTTCACGTTCGTGTCGAAATCGTCCTCGAGGTCGAAATAAACGATTTCCCCCCGAGGCGTCATGATATCGCGCACGACGCGGTCGCGCAGATCAAGCACGTTAAAGACAAGTTCACGGCCGAGGGGCGTAACCTCGGCGGACTTTTCGCTTTCCCGAACAATCAATCGCAGCTCCTCCTCGCTGTGGGCCAATTCTCCTTCGGCAATGGGTTCTACATGAAAAAGGCGACGAAGAATCCAATTGCTCGCCGCGTTTAGCAGCCAAATTGCTGGCTTAAAGACCGCGTAAAAGTACCGCAGTGGCGCGCTAACAAATAATGCAGCAGGCATGGCCTTGCGGATGGCGAGAATTTTGGGCGCCTGTTCCCCGAGCACGATGTGCAAAAATGTGATGGCTGAAAATGCCAGCGCGAACGAAATCGATTTAATCACCGCCGGGGATTCGATTCCTGCGAAAACGAAAAATGGTTGAAGCATTCGCGCGAGAAAAGGTTCGCCCAGCCAACCAAGCCCAAGGCTCGCTGCAGTAATCCCGACCTGACAGGCGGAAAGATAGGCATTCAGATTGTTCTTAATCTGTTTTACCAACGCAGCTCGCTTGATGTCTTGAACAGCCAGTGTGTTGAGTTGACTGTCGCGGATTTTGACGAGCGCAAATTCGGCTACGACAAAGAATCCGTTCAACAATACCAGCGCCATGACCACCGCCAATTTGGCAACGAGTAGTATGATTGGGTCCCACTGCCGCGCGATTACGTCAGCCAGCGGTAACAGAAGCAATAGTGAGGGGAAATTCATTCAGCAGATTTGCATAGCAAGCCGGCGTGTGGCTGGCTGAATCGCATGCCACACAGCCGCATGCCTACGCTAGAGAGTTTACCAGCTTGACTTGGTAACGCCAGGGATGAGCCCTTGCGAAGCCAGCTCACGAAAAGTCAGGCGCGACATCCTGAACCGCCGAATAAAAGCGCGACGGCGGCCGGTGACTTCGCAACGGTTGACCACACGCGTGGGACTGGCGTCACGCGGCAACTGTGCGAGCGCGGCATAGTCTTTTTTTGCCCTTAATTCCGCGCGCCGGGCGGCGTGTTTTTTCACCGTTGCGCGCTTCCGCTCATTGCGATTGATCCAGGCAGTCTTGGCCATAAGAAGTGCTGACTATAACGCCAGCCTTGCGATTTGCAACGGGTGTGCAGGGTTCCTATCCCAGAGCGCCTGCTCGTCGTCTTTGTTTCACGAGCGCGCTAGTGGACCCGCGGCCAGAGGGTCGGCCAGCACTGCGCTTTTGCCTGACGGATTGCGTCCGGTTGAGGCTATCCTGCAACACCTTCACCAGATCCACGACGTTGGTCGGCGATGGCAGGGCTGGCGCTTTAGTGGTGATCTCCTTGTGCTGCGCCTTTTGTTCGATGATCTCCATTAGTGCCGTCCGGTATTCGTCCCGATATTTGTCCGGTTCCCAGGAATCGCTCATACTTTCGATTAATGCTTGCGCCATTTTCAGCTCTTTGTCGGTCACCGCTGTCGTCGAGCCGTTTTTCAAAACGTCGGCACTCAGTATTTCGCTGGCAAAGTGCATCAGCTCGAGAATCAGGAACAAACCGTCGGGCTTTACTGCAGCCAAATGTTCACGATTGCTGATTACAACTTTGGCGATACCGATCTTGCCGGTGCCACTGAGCGCCTTGTGCAAAACTGTGTAGGCTTTTTCACCGCCCTTTTGTGGTTCGAGGAAATATGGTCTGTAGAAAAACTTAGGGTCGACCTGTTCCAAATCCACAAAGTCCGTGATGTCAATGGAGTGCGTGGATTCAATGCGCACCTTCTCGAAGTCCTCATCCTTCATGACAACGTAACGGCCACGTTCGTATTCGAATCCCTTTACGATTTGGTCGGCGGGCACTTCTTTAGAGTCGGCTTCCGCCACCTTTTTGTATCTGATTGGACTGAGATCGCTGGAACGAAGTTGTCGAAAGCTAAGCTTTTCTTCGCGCGTGGCCGGATAAACCGCCACGGGAATATAAACCAGCCCAAAGCTGATGCTGCCTTTCCAAATAGGTCGCATAAGAAATGCTTTTCCCATAGCAGGCTAGCCCTGTCAATCACGGAGGCCTCAATACCACCGGGCGAAATTGCCTTGCAACTTCCCGAAAGAGCTTGATCTTGAGACTAGCGTATGAGCCTGTTAGCCAGCTTCATGAACTTGGCGGGGCCAGACTTAATTGTCATTCTGCTGATTATTCTGGTCTTGTTCGGAGCAAAAAAACTGCCGGAACTCGCTCGCGGAATGGGTCAGGCGGTAAAGGAGTTTCAAAAAGCAAAGGACGAATTCAGCGACGAACTTCACAAGGCCGGAAAGTCTGAGACCGAAGTCGCCAAATCAGATGTGAAACCGGCGCAATCAACTGTGGCGCGGATCGAAAACCAACCTGCCACGACGGAAGTGCGCCCGGATCCAACTCAGGCAGTCACTCCCGGAGACAAAGCCGACGAGGTTTAAGAGGAACACCCCGTTCATTTCCACCAAGCGCCCGCGTTCGAATCCCAGGCGTTTGACCCGGTGCATGATTTGCAGCAAAATCGCGGCTCGTTATGTCTGAGCCGGATTTGCGCGTCCAAATCAAAGAAATGCTGGTCAAAAATCTGATGCTGCAAGTTACTCCTGAGCAAATCGGCGACGACCTGCCACTTTTCGGACCTGAAGGGCTCGGCTTGGATTCCATTGACGCGCTCGAGTTAGTGGTGAGCATGGAAAAGACATTTGGAGTCGGTGTGCCCAGCTCCGATGTAGCTGGGAAAGCGCTTCGGACTGTTAACACGATTCACGATTACATTCTCGAAAAACGTGCCGCCGCCGCGTAGACTGTGCCGGTTACCGCGCAGCTCATCGATTCGACGTGAATATTCTCTACGTAGAGAGTAGCCGCAGCTGGGGCGGCCAGGAGTATCGCACCTGTCTGGAGATTAACTGGCTGAATGCGCATGGGCATCAGGCGTGGTTGATCTGCAATCCATGCAGTCAGGTTCACTCCAAGGCCTCTGAACTCGGCACCCGGTTGATCACGATGCCACTACGGAGCCGCGTAGACCCGCTGTGTTCGTGGCGTCTCTGGAGATTTTGCCGGCGAAACAAGATTGACGTGCTCAAAGCCTACAGCTCGAAGGATCATTGGATTTGTCTGCCGCTCTATTTTTGCGGCATTCCGCTGAGTCGTGCGCGCTGTATCACTGATCCAATCGGCAGCAAAAGTCGCGCCTTTGTTTTCAAGCATGGATGTTCGCAAATCGTGGCCGACGCATCGGTGATCAAACGCCAGCTCGTGGAGGAACATGGGATTGATCCTGCGAAAATTGAAGTAATCGGTTCAGCGGTCGATCTCGAAAAGTTCAAGCCGCCGCGCGACCGAACGAAATTTCGTCGTGAAATCGGCGTCGACGACAACACTCCCCTAATTGGGAACATAGGCATGATTCGGCCCGACAAAGGACAGCTGGTTCTAGTTGAAGCGGCCCCTCTCGTCCTAAGGAAGCGTCCCGATGCTCGCTTCGCGATCGTAGGCCAGGGCACGGGAATTTTGAAACGCGGCATCAACGTAAGGAACGCTATCGATCAGGCCGGATTGGCCGACAAAATCATTATGGCCGGATACCGCTGGGACACACCCGACGTTTATGCGGCATGCGACATGGTGGTGATAGCTTCGCTGCGCACCGAGGCGTCTCCGATTGTCTTGCGTGAGGCTTTCGCCAGCGGCCGTCCGGTCATCGCCACAAAGGTAGGCGACATTCCGGAGATTCTGCGGGATCGCCAAAACGGCCTGCTCATAGAGCCGGGTGACAGTCAGGCGCTTGCGGCTGCGATCGTTGAATTCATTTGCGATCCAAAACTAGCCGCGCACTGCGCGGCGGACGGCCTTCGCTACGCAACGGAGCATTTTTCGTTCGATGAAATGATGGAGGCAAAACTGCGCGCCGATGTTGCGCTGACTCGAGCAAATGCCGGAGGCAATTCAGATTCCAATCGGTCCGTCGAGCGGGAAGATTCGCCGAAGCAGTCCGCGAAGGAGCTCCGCGGCTAGGAGGATATCAGGTCCTCAAGGATTTCGCGCATGTGTCGAATGGGCAGCGAATAGTGCCCCGCACCATCAACAAACCGCGCCTTGCAGTTGGGCAAACGCTTTGCGAGTTCTTCGGCCAGGTGAAATGAAAAGGCCCGATCTTGCTTTCCATGCCACAGTCGAACCGGAACGTCCACATCCTCGAGTGCAAAACCCCACGGCTCGGCGTAGATCTGGGCGTCCGCCATTACGCCTTCAGCCGAAGCTCGCCATGCGCGCCGCTGGCTTTCGAAAATAGCTTCGAACGCCGCTGCGTCGCGTAAGCTTTCAGCGTCGCACGGCCGTAACAATAGCATTTTTAAAACCAGTGGACGAAGACGGACAGGCGGCCGCAATGAGAGAACCGGCCGTACGAGGTAAAATAATCTTCGCAACAGTCCCGGTCGGGTTCGATACAGTGCGAGCATCCAACGGTAAAGCGGGAGCAATGCATTGGTATCGCTAACTTCGGCGATTGGCGGAGCGCCGCCGACTATGGCGATTGCTCGCACTCGCTCAGGCATCGCAGCAGCAGTTGCATAGGCGTAAGGCGCGCCGCCGGAGATCGCGAGCATTCGAAAGTCGCAGATAGCGAGGTGATCGGCGATTCGTTCCACGAGCCGCGGCCAATCGGTTAACTTGCGATCGGGCTGCAAGCTAGAGCCACTAATGCCCGGTCGATCGGGTGAAATGATCCGAATACCAAGATCGCGCGCCGGGTCGTCTGTAAGTCGCGCCATAATTCGTGAGCTCGGCCATCCGTGACAAAATATCACCGGCTCTCCATTCGCGTTGCCGTATTCTTCAAAAGCGATGACGGCACCGTCCTCAAGTTTAATGAAATTTTCTCGAAGCATATCTTCAGAGACTGGCTGGCCATTTTTTACCGCTTGTATTGCAAGCCTCCAATCTGTAGTCCAAAGTGTAATGCGAACAGGGCGCCATCGCCTTTCGAAGTATTTGTTATGAATGATTACTCACAACCTCGCCCGGGAAAAATCGAGGTGCACGGCAACGGCCTTGGCGCGCCATCGCCGGAGCAAGTGGAAAAACGCGCGAGAGAAATCGCGATGATCGACGAGCGTAATCCCGATGAATTCACAGACGCAGATTGGAGACAGGCCCGCCGCGAATTGATGGGCACAGAAAACAACTCACCCCCTGAGGAAACACCCGATAATGCCGATCTGACTGAAGAATGGACTGTGGTCGCGAGTTCCAAGGGGCATCGCCAGCCGCGTGCTGGTACTGATGAAGAGGAAACCGTTGGCGAGCATCTCGTGATCGATGGTCTCGAGGAGGCGGCTCACGACCAGATGCTCGAAGCGCGCCGGGAAGAACTCGAACAAGAGGGAGAAATTCTTTGAGTCGGGCCTCAGTCGAGGCCGCGACCGAAATGGGTGCGGCCGAACGACCTCATTTGCACTCCGGCTCAGGGCGTGTTGAACGCTTGCTTGCTCATTTTCATCAAGTCAGAAATTTTACCAACGCACTGTGTACGGGTCTCGAACCAGAAGATTACGTCGTGCAATCGATGGCCGACGTCAGTCCGACCAAGTGGCACCTCGCTCACACGACGTGGTTTTTCGAGACATTTATCCTGAAAAAGTTTGTTCCGGGATATCGCCCAGAAATTCCGGAGTACGCTTATCTCTTCAATTCGTACTACAACGCGGCCGGTGACATGCACCGGCGCGACTTGCGTGGATTAGTTTCGCGCCCAACTGTAAGGGAAGCACAGCGCTATCGCGCTTCAATCGATTCGCACATCGAGAATCTGCTTTCCGACGCCGATGAGAAATTGCTCGATGACATCGAACCGATTCTCGTCCTCGGCAGGCATCATGAGCAACAACATCAGGAATTGCTCATCACGGACATCAAGCACGTGTTCGCGCAGAATCCGCTCTATCCTGTTTTTCGAGCAGGTAGGGCGCGTCACTCCGTGAGCGCCGAAGAACGGACGGCAACGGAGTGCCGTCCCTACCGTTTCGTCGATTTCGAGGAGGCAACCGTCGCGATTGGCCATGATGGCCGTGGCTTCGCCTATGACAACGA
>QHNR01000126.1 GCA_003218475.1 Verrucomicrobiota bacterium
TCGATCGGCCCGAAGCGCAGAGCGTCGTGGCGAATGGTCCGTTGAAAAACAAAACGCTGCACGATTTGTGGACTCAGCACCGGAAGCAAATTTTCGGAGATGCTCCCGAGGCTCCACGCTTTCCGCTACTACTGAAGCTTCTGGATGCACACGAGGGGCTTTCCCTACAAGTGCACCCGCCGGGACAATTCGCCGGAAAACTAGGCGGCGAGCCGAAAACTGAATTTTGGTACGTCGCCGCCGCCGATCCCGAGGCGGAACTTTTACTCGGGTTTCGCAAACCCAGTGCGCGCGATCAATTCGAAAAGGCGCTGCGCGAAGGAACAGCGGCTGATTACGTTCACAAAATTCCGGTCAGACCGGGCGACGCCGCATTTCTTCCAGCTGGACGAATTCACGCGGTGAGCGCAGGCAATCTGCTGATCGAAATCCAACAGAACAGCGACACGACTTATCGCGTATTCGACTGGAATCGTGTAGATGATAAAGGCAAGCCGCGGCAGTTGCACATCGAGCAAGCGCTCCAATGCATTGACTTCAACGATGTCGCCCCGAAATTAGTCGAGCCACAAGATGAGCTCCTTGTCAGGCACGAATTGTTCGAGGTCCAAAAATGGAATCTTGCTGCACCGCGAGAGATTTCATCGAAAGGCCGCTTTGCGATCGTTTGCTGCCTGAGCGGGTCGCTTCGCTGCGGCGATGCTCATCTCTCGCCCGGAGAGTTCTGTCTCATTCCAGCGTCGCTGCCAGTTCAAAAACTCGAACCTCGACGCAAGGGAACAAGCCTGCTGCGAATTACGATCCCGACTTAGAGGCGATTCAGCCGATCATCAAACATAAGCTTCTTTCGCCCGCGTCCGATACAAGTGATCACGGTTACTACTTTGATGGAGACGGCATTCGCGCTTTGCGTCGCATCGAAGCTTCACAGCGTCTGCGGCGACGATTTCGCCGGTATCAAGATCATTCTCGATCTAACCGCAGCTTTGGAAAGATTACGCTCAGACACAGGATGAATGACGGGGGAAAAGACTCCGACGTCGCGAAAAAGACAGGTCCGATGCGCCGATTTTAATGATGCCCGGCCACAATTGCTGCAACCAAAAGGGCGAACCGCTTTTGCGCCGTTCTCTCAGCGCCCAATGCTTTGATCGACGCTCAGAGATCGCCGCTACAGTTTAGACCTGAATCCAAACGCGTCGGGGCACTTCACGATTTTTCACCGGGATCACATTCGTTTTTTGTGACGCATCCTCGTTTTGCGCGGTTGAAGCAATGAAAGTGCCCGCTCCGCACAGCGCGAAGCCGAGCAAAACGATCGCGATCTTCGTCAGCAAGTTCACGGATTAACTCCAAGCTTATCGCCCGCTTTTCAGCCAGAAACTTGTCCCAAACGCCGCAAGTAAGTAAAGCTATAAATTCCAGTGCTGTGTCCATCCCCCCAACGCGGTTGCAGCGCGTACCCGCCCACCAGATCAAAGCCCGTGAGGTGAAAACTTCTGTCGCTGTAAGTCACATGTGGACGCGAGACGTTGCCGAGCACGTCCGGTTCGCCACCGCACGCCGCGCACGGACACACGCGTCGGAGCGCTTCAAGTTCTAAAAACAATTCAGTCCCATCGTTCCAGGCAATCGCCAGTTCATCTCCGATTTGTTGGATGTTCGTTGGCTCAAGGCGCATGGGGCTTAGATTTTATAACGATGTCGATCTTGAGGGCAATCCTCGAGCCGAATTGTAGAGGCGCTTGTGCCAAGCGCCTGTTCATTTGGTCCGCTGCTTGATACAAGCACCGCTACGACGTCGTGGATTCTATTCTCGTCTCGGCTTCGATCGCTCTCCAAAAACCGCCGTTCCAACGCGAACCAGTGTGGCGCCTTCCTCAACTGCGACTGCGAAATCTTCCGTCATCCCCATTGAGAGCTGGGCAAGATCCACATGGAA
Organism: Verrucomicrobiota bacterium; assembly: GCA_003218475.1. Taxonomy (GTDB): domain Bacteria; phylum Verrucomicrobiota; class Verrucomicrobiia; order Chthoniobacterales; family UBA10450; genus Udaeobacter. The sequence continues at coordinate 1,943 of QHNR01000126.1, forward strand.
TTCTGTTTGCAGACGATCGCGCAGTTTACGCAATTGAACAAAATATTTCCGAGAGGCTTCCGGTTCTTCGGCGAGTGGTGGAATTGTCATCAGGCCCAAGATCGATAATCGCGGCAGCGCTAGGAGCGATTCCATTTCTGCGCGCAGAGTTTCGGACTTGAAGCCGAACTTGCTCCCCTCGCCCCCCACATTGACTTCGAGCAAGACTCGCGGATGCATCCCCTGCTCTTCTGCGATGCGGTTTATGTCTTGCGCGAGACCGAGTGAATCGACGCTGTGAATCATTTCAAAGAGCGGCAGCGCGTGCCGGATTTTGTTCTTCTGAAGATGTCCGACAAAATGCCAGCGCAAATTCGACGGCAGCTCAGGGATTTTCGCTCGCGCTTCCTGAACACGACTCTCGCCGAACAGAGTCTGCCCAGCGTCGATCGCCTCGCGCACTTTTTCGGCTGGATGCGTTTTCGCGATCGCGACGAGCTCAATTTCATCCGCAGCGCGTCCAACCTTCGCTGCCGCTCCCGCGATCTGCTCGCGCACTCGCTCGAGATTTTCAACGATCGAAGTCATCGCAAAAATTGTAGAGTAGGGGCTTCGCCTGCCAATTCAAATCCGCGAGTGGCGGTTCTGTAGTCCGCCAATCGGAACGCCGTTTCTCGTGTGCGCATTATTTGCTCGCTAATCGGGCGGAAATCGCGCAGAAGGACTTGATCATAAAACGCTACTCACTTGTTGTCGGAATCATCGTTGCGGCGGTTACCTGTTCCAATTTGCTCGCTCAGGAAAAAGCCGGCCTGCGACCAAACGCCACCGTCCTCAGTCTCCTTCAGGGCAGGGCCGGCAAAGCTGTCGAGTTGCATTTGAGATCTGGAGAAAAAATGGGCGGCAAAGTGTTCGGCACCGAGAATATCGTCTGACCGAGTCTCTTCAGGATTGTCAAGCCCCAGTGCAATTGTCGATACTCACGACATGATTACCAAAAATATCGGCATGCTTCTGCTCGCCATTTATCTTATCGCGGTGGGAATCCTCACCCTCACTGGACTTGGCATCGGAATTATGACTGGCGTGCTGGCGCTGCTCGCAGGAATCTTTATTTTGATCGGGCGCTAGGCTCTACCGGATTACGCGAGCAATTTCAACATCTGCTGCGCGAGTTTCGGCCAGATGCCGCTTTCTTCGTGCTTGAAATAGACGAACGTGTCTTTCCAATTCGATTCCTGTTGGCGCGCGAAGTCTGCCCAACGTTCGATGTCGGTCGTTTGATAATCTTCGCGGCGGAGCCGGAGGTAGCCGTAATCGGCGGTAATCTTCTTTGGCGTAGCGATCGTGTCGGTGTCGGCGATGCAGAGCGCGATGTTGCGCGATTTGAGCAAATCGAAGATGTCATCGTCGAACCAAGAGTCGTGACGGAATTCAAACGCGGCGCGCATGGCAGGAAATTCGCGTAGAAACGAACTCAACACATCGGCATCCTTCTTAAAGGTTGGCGGCAATTGAAATAAAACCGGACCAAGTCGTTCGCCAAGGCCGGTCATAACCTTGCAAAAATATTCGAGTGTGTCGGCGCAATCGCGCAGCTTCGACCAATGCGTGATTTTCTGCGGTGCTTTCAGTGCAAACCGGAATTCTTCCGGGGTTTGCGCTTTCCAGTTGTCGATCGTTTTCGGCGCGGGAATGCGGTGAAATGTGTAATTGATCTCCGTGGTTGAAAATCGGTCCGCATAAAACGGCAACATCTTCGCGGCGGGCAAATCTTCCGGATAAAAATTTCCTTTCCACTCCGCGTACTGAAATCCCGAGGTTCCGATCCAGAACTTCATATCAACCATATTTAGCCTAAAGAAGTTTCCTCGGCGAAAACAGGCTCAAGCGACACAAAAGAACTTTTCAAACATCCGCGGCCCATGCTGCATTCGAATCCAGTGTAACGGCAAGTTCTCTGGGTTCTCGAAACTTAAGGGGAACAGGGACGTTTATCATTGCCGCAACTCAACAAAAAGGGGGAAATCATGAAAAAATTGCTTTTAAGCATGGCATTGGCAGTTGTTGCCCCGTTCGCGTGGGCACAGGTCTCGGAGACCACGACAACAACCACCACGACTGAAGGCAGCGGGACGATCACGGAGTACACTCCGGGCAGTCGGATCGTTCTGAAGGAAACCAGCGGACCGCGCACTTATCGCTTCGGCAAGACGGTCACCTATGTGACCAGAAGCGGCAAGGTCCTGGATTCGGACGTCGTAAAAACCAAGATCAGAGTCGGAGTCCCAGTCCGCGTACATTATGTCGGCACAGGCGACAACGTGATGGTTGATCGCGTGATCGTGGACGAAGACTAAAAGCTAGTCTGTTTCGTCTCCAACGCGCCTTTCTGTTCTGCCCGCGGGCGAACAGAAGGCGCGTTTTCTTTACAGCCAGACTGGCCAAGCCTTCATGCTGCCTAGGGCCTGTCGAGCGCGCGGACGCGGCCCGTTATTTCTGTATCAACGTCGGCCGATTGAGTTGAGCTGACACGTTACACATACTTTCCAGATTGCAACGTAAAAACTCGTCGACTTGCGTTACCCAAGGCAGCCGTCGCCGCCAACCGCTTCGATCCATTTAAGTGAATGCAGTTCTTCGCTTCGCGCTCGTCGCAGTATTAATCACAAGCAGCATTCCTCAAGCGTCGGCGAAGCGAAAGGCGGCAAGGGCATCAACGCCAACCAAGGCTGACATTGAAGCAGCCGCTCGTCTGCAGGTCTTTCTGGACCGCGCAAATTTTAGTCCGGGTAAAATTGATGGGCGCTACAACGATTTGACCCGAAAAGCGCTTACCCTTTACCGCGAGTCCCGTGGCGAACAACCGCAAACTTCCCCGCCGCCACAATCCAAACGAAAATCGAAGGTCGCGCCTGACGTCCACGGCCTCGATCTCGCCAGCGTCGTTCCGGTGTTCATCCCGTACACGGTTACGGACGCGGACCTTCAAAGTATAGGGCCGCTGCCCAAGGAGCCGGCGCAGCAGGCAAAGTTGAAATTTCTGCCGTACCGTGATGCTGCCGATGCCATCGCCGAGAAATTCCACAGCGACGTCCATTTTTTTGAACAGCTCAATCCTGGTAAGTTGAAAACAATCAAGCCCGGCGATCAGCTGATGGTTCCGAATGTTGAGCCTTTTGAACTCGCCTCGGTAAAAGAAATTAAGCCCGGCAGCGAGATCGCCTCGGAGGCTGCCAATGAGGTCGAAGACCAACCCGATGCGCAAGCTGGGACTCCAGAGCAAAATAGAGGTGCAACTGCAAATGTTGTCGTAAACGTCGACACCAAGACAAACATCCTTCAAGTACACGACGGCGAAAAGCTCATCGCCGCGTATCCAGTCACGGTCGGCTCCGCGCAGACCGCCTCACCCATCGGTGAGTGGAAAGTACGCCGGATCACCAAGATGCCCACTTTTCGTTATGACAAGGAAATGCTCCAGCACGGCCAGCGCAGCGGCAATTTTCACCTGCTCCCACGAGGTCCACGGAATCCTGTAGGCGTAATGTGGATTGCGCTAAATAAAAAAGGGATCGGCATTCACGGCACCAACGATCCCGGTTCGATTGGCCACGCCGCAAGCCACGGTTGTATTCGTCTGGCTAATTGGGATGTGGTCCGACTTGCCACAAAAATAAAACAGGGCGACAACGTCTCCATTCATTAAAGTTCAATCGATGAATGAAACGCTCGGCGCTCGGGCGCTGGATATTCTCCGCGACTGGGTGAAATCAGAAAGCCTCCGGAAACATTGCTACGCCGTTGCCGATTCGATGGAACATTTTGCTCAATTGCGCGGCGAAAACGCCGATCTTTGGGGGGCGGTAGGATTGCTGCACGACATGGATTACGAGCGCCATCCTAATCTCGAACAGAGTCCGACCGGAGGCCATCCATTCGTCGGCGTTGCATGGCTTCGCGAGAACGGATGGAGCGAAGAAGTTTGCCGCGCAATTCTTTCCCATGCCGATTACGCAAACGTCTCGCGAGAGACGGCGCTAGAGAAAACGCTCTACGCCGTGGACGAACTAAGCAGCTTCATCGTCGCTGTCGCACTCGTTCGCCCAACAAAAAGCATTCATGATGTCGATGTGCGAGCGGTAAAAAAGAAAATGAAAGACAAAGCATTCGCTCGCGCTGTTAATCGCGAGGACATCGTCCGCGGCGCCGAGGAGTTGGGAATGCCGTTGGACGATGTTATTGCCGAAGTGATCGCTGCGCTCAAATCCGATGCCGAGCGGCTCGGCCTCGCCGGCATCACGAGTTAATCACGCTTCGCACGCGACAGGCTTGGCTCTACAGTTTTTCAGCGACAATTTCCAGCACGAGCGGCGTAATCATCACCGCATTCAGGTTTGCTTCTGCATTTGCCAAATCGGCGCGGACTTTGTCGGCAAATTCCTGATCGATGCGTCCCATCTCAATGAGACGCGGAAGATAAATTTCGATGAATGTGGCGGGCCACTGCCACATGTAATCGTTCGGCCGGAGGCAAAACACGTGGGGTCGTGTTGAGCGAATCACAAAACCATTGTCCGCAAGCAATTGCGGTAACCTTGCCGCGCCGTCGGGTTCGCCACCAGATTCGCGCCAGGTTGCAATTACGTGCTCGCGGAACCGCTCTTGCATTGGCAACTGCGGAAAGAATCTCCAAGTCTCGTAATGCCCATACTCATGGAAGATAGACAAACTCGCTTTTGGCATCACGCGCGCCAGTCTTTGAATCAGCAAAGCGGGATCGTCAACGAAGGAGACCACCCAGCGGCACCAGGCGAAATCGTAATCTCCTGCGGGTAGATCGTCGGTCATCAAATCGATCTCGTGAATTTTCACGTTCGTGAGCAATCGTGCGCGGCAGGCTGCTTCCATCGCGCGGACGAAGTTCCGGGAGCGTTCAAGCGCGATCACTTCACCCGTCGTGCCGACGATCTCGGCAAGATCGACAGTCGCGTAACCGGGACCTGCGCCCACATCAAGCACGCGTTTGTCGACCGTAACACCTGCTCTTTGCCAGCAATCTAAAACCACCGGACGCCAGACACGGTGCTGCAATCCGAGACGGGCGAGTTCCTCATCATGCGTGCCGAGAACGTAATCGCGGTCCGTTGGCATTTCTGATGGTTCCTAAATAACGCAATATTACAACGCGATTTTGCGGTGTGATGTTTTGCGCGCTCGATTCAACAGCTTTCTGGTTTTTCGCCGGTTATGAACAACATTAGGGAAAACGCCAGTCTCACCTGTTATGGATTACGTGATTCGCCAGCTCACATCTGAGGATGAACCCATTCTTTGGGAGATGTTGTATCACGGGTTGTCGTCGCCCAGGAAAAAACAACTGCCTCCACGGGAGATCGTACACCGTCCAGAATTTTCGCGATACGTGGAAGGCTGGGGGCGCGCCGGCGACACCGGCTTCGTTGCACATCATGAAAAAGATGGATCGCTGATCGGTGCAGTTTGGCTGCGCAAGCCGGCCGCGAGATCTGACGCGCCGCCGGAACTGGCTCTTGTCGTGAAACCGGAACACCGCAAGCACGGGATCGGCACCGCCCTGCTGACGCAATTGGTCCGCGCGAATCCCGAGCAATCAAGGATCTCGCTGAGCTTCGTGAAGGGCAAACCGGTTTTGCGCCTCTACGAACGGTTCGGATTCAAAGTGGTGGAAGAACAGCCGCAGGCCGTAGTGATGTATCGAGAAGCCTAGGAGTACCTGAGTGAAGTTCTTCGCGTTGATCGCGATGATCCTTCTGGCGAGCGCCGCAATCGGGCAGTTATCCCCAGCGCCGAAAGCGGCGGTTGATCAGCTCATCCCATGGTTACTGAATGAGGATCAACAACTGCGCGGCGTCCCATTTAGCGAAGTTATTTTTGATACCACAGGAAAGAAAGTAATCAGGTTCGACGCGAGCAATCCGGTCGATCAGCGCATGGCAAAAGCGATCGCCGCTGCCTGCGACGAAACGATGAAGCGATTGAATGCGCCAGGCAGCGCCATTCAAAATGTCGGGCGGATCAACGAAGTGAGCAGCCATTTTGAAGATAGTTTGCGCGAATTGCTGAACGCCACTTCCGGTTTGAGCTGCGATTTCCCGCTCACGGCGGAAGGCAAAGCGCAGCGATCAGGCTATCCTGACTTGCGTATAGTCGATCTGGAGAGCAAGCGCGTCTTTTACCTCGATCCAAAACTTTACGCCGCCGGAAGCCGCGACAGCAGTTTCCGCACGTTCTATTTTGAGCCGAAAAAAACAACCAGCAAGGTGCGAGACGACGCGGTGCATTTTATCGTGGGTTTCCAGCATGAACCGCGGGATGGATCAAGCTCTCCAAGTTCGATGTGGAAGTTCACGCGATGGGTTCTTATCGATCTTTCCCATTTCAATGTGAAATTGAAAGCCGAGTTTCAAGGGAGCAACCGCGACATGTATCGGCCGGAAGCAATTGTGGCAACCAGCGCGAAATGAGCCACCTCGTGCTCATGATCGTAATTTCGATTACGAGCATGAGCAGGAGTGGGAGTAGACAGTTGCTCCGAGCATCACCGGGCGTAATGGTATGGTTCCGATGATTGCAAAAGCGCCAGAGACATTTCAGTTCGACGCAATCGACGATGTGCTGAGCGACATCGCCAAAGGCCGCATGGTCGTCGTGACCGACGATGCCGACCGCGAGAACGAAGGCGATCTGGTGATGGCGGCGGAAAAGGTCACGCCTGAAGCCGTTAATTTCATGGCAACGCACGGACGCGGCTTGGTTTGTGTGCCGATCTCGAATGAGCGCGCCGAGCAACTCGGTTTGCAACGAATGGTGGTACAAAACCGCGAAAAGCATCGCACCGATTTCACCGTTTCAGTGGACGCGGCGCGCGGCGTAACCACCGGCATCAGCGCTTATGATCGCGCCACGACCATCCTGGCCATCGCTAATCCGAAATCGTCGCCAGAGGATCTCCACCAGCCTGGGCATGTATTTCCATTGCGCGCGAAGGACGGCGGCGTTTTGCGACGCGCAGGACACACCGAGGCCGCCGTCGACCTAGCAAGAATGGCGGGCCTGCAGCCGGCGGGAGTGCTTTGTGAAATTTTGCATGACGATGGCACGATGGCGCGTTTGCCGGAACTGATGGAGTTCCGCAAAAAACACAGTCTGCGCATTTGCACGATCCAAAGTTTGATCGCTTATCGCCGTCTTCGCGAAAAACTCGTGGAGCTGGAGCAAATCGTAAAAATGCCGACTGACTACGGCGATTTCGATTTGCACCTGTATCGGTCCAAGCTCGATGGGCAGCATCATCTCGCGCTGGTGAAAGGCAAGATCGACAAGAGCAAGCCGACGCTGGTGCGCGTGCACAGTCAATGTCTCACCGGCGACGTTTTCGCTTCACGCCGGTGCGACTGTGGAAACCAATTGCACGCAGCACTCCGGCAAATCCAGGAGGAGGGCAACGGCGTTTTGGTTTACATGCGCCAGGAAGGACGCGGGATTGGCCTCGCGGCAAAAATCCACGCCTACAAATTACAGGAAGAAGGCCTCGATACTGTGGAAGCGAACGCCAAACTTGGATATCCGAGTGACCTACGCGATTACGGATTAGGCGCGCAGATCCTTTTCGATCTCGGCGTGCGGCAGTTTCGCTTCCTGACAAATAATCCGAAAAAAGTTGACGGCCTGGAGGGGTACGGCCTCGAAATGATCGAGCAAGTTCCGATCCGCACTGAGGCCAACCCGCATAACGAAAAATATCTCGAAACAAAAAAGGCGAAGCTGGGACACTTGCTGTGAATGACCAAGCTCGAATGTCGAATGACGAAGGAATGAAAACTGACGAAGGTAAACGACCAAGTCACGAATCATTCGTCATTTGGGCTTCGTTGATTCGTCATTCTTAGATGTCGAGCACTACACCGCCGGGTCCACGAATCGCCAATGCCAGGCGCAGTTTCTGTATCGTCGCAAGCGAGTTTAATGGACAATATGTGCAGGGGCTCGTCGACCACACGATCAACGAGCTGCGCGCTCTTGCGCCAAATGCGACGACTTCTCTCTACCGTGTGCCTGGAGCATTCGAAATTCCCGTGGTCGTGCGGGAGCTCGCTGCGCTGAACAAAGCCGATGCAGTCATCGCCTGCGGCGTGATTTTGCAAGGAGAAACGAATCACGCGCAAAATCTGAGCCGGTCCGTGACCGATGCGCTTCAACGCATTGCAACAGAACAAGCAGTGCCAGTGATCAACGTGGTGCTCAGTTTCGCCAATGAAGATCAAGCCCGTGTCCGCTGTCTCGAAGACCGCATCAATCGCGGCACCGAAGCTGCCCGGGCCGCGGTGGAAATTGCAAATGTCGTGGCAGAACTTCGCAGAAGGTAACTATTGGAATCGCCAAGAGGGATGAGTTCGCGTTATATTTCCTGCGGCTTTTCTCGCCTCTCCCCTTGGCAAGGGGAGAGGACTAAGGTGAGGGGTTCGGACGCCGCAGCGCCGGCTCTGCTGAATTACCCTCACCCTCCCCCTCTCCCTGGCAAAGGGAGAGGCGACCGATATCCGCGCAGCCGTTTCCATCAGGCCGATCGTTCGAATCCACACTTCGCAAGACTACTTTAATAGCTATGGGTAAACGGCGACGCGCGCGAGAAGCGGCAATTCAGTATCATTTCTGGCGCGACCTCCAACGCGGTGAAGCGCCGGAGAAGATCGATGAATTCTGGGAATTTTGCCCGGCTACGCCACGCGTCCGCGAATTCGCGCAGCCACTCATCGAAGGAATGGTGGCGCATCTCCCAGAGATCGACGAACGTATTCGCCGCTACTGCGAAAATTACGAATTTCGCCGTATCTCAGCGGTTGATCGCAATGTCCTCCGGCTGGCGATCTATGAGATGCTTTTTCGAGACGACATTCCGCCAGTCGTCTCAATCAATGAAGCCATCGAGCTGGCAAAGACTTTCGGTGGCGCTGAATCGGGTCGCTTCGTGAACGGCATCCTCGATCGGGTGCGCAAAGATCTGGATCGCCCCGCGCGAGAAGCGGTGAAGAAGGAATCGTGATTCGTTGCATGTCCGTCATCCTGAGCGGAGCGAAGCGAAGTCGAAGGATCCCGTGGCGCTACCGTAAAGTAATTCGACGGGATTCCTCGACTTCGCTCGGAATGACATGTTTTTTCGAACGCTTCTACCATTCATCGCTTCAACGACAAAAATGAAATTCCTCGAGCATCTCGCGCAACAATTTGCCGGCAAACCGATCGACTGGGATGAGCTGGAGGAATCGCTGATCCGAACTGATCTCGGTGTGCCGATGACAACGCGCATCATCAAGACGCTGCAGGAGCGCGAGGCGTGGTCTTTGCTTGGAATTGGCGATGTGATCAAAGCCGTGCGCGAAGAGATCGAGCGGGTTTTGCCGCCTGATCCGATGCCAATCCGTCAAGCAAAGGGCAAACCAACCGTGATCTTAATCGTCGGCGTCAACGGAACGGGTAAAACAACATCGACAGCGAAGCTCGCGCATTATCTGCGGGTAGGCGCGATTGACCGCAAGCGCCCACGGCAAGTGATGCTAGCCGCAGCCGATACGTTTCGCGCTGCGGCGATAGAGCAGCTTGATATTTGGGCCAAAAGACTCGGACTTGAAATGATTCGCGGCCAGTACGGCGCCGATCCAGCCGCGCTTTGTTACGAAGCCTATCAGACGGCGACAACGCGCAAGATCGACTTTTTACTTTGCGACACGGCTGGCCGCCAACATACCAAAACAAATTTGATGGCCGAGCTCCAAAAAGTGAAACGCACGCTCACCAAACTCGATCCCGACGCGCCGCAAGAGACACTGCTCGTGGTCGACGCAACCACTGGCAGTAATGCCCTCAGCCAGGCCCGCGAATTCCACAGTGCGCTGACGCTTACTGGCGTGATTGTCACCAAACTCGATGGCAGCGGCAAAGGCGGGATCGTAGTAGCGATTCAGGATGAACTTGGAATTCCTACGCGTTTTGTCGGCACTGGCGAAACAACCGACGATTTCGCGCGGTTCGACGCGCGGGAGTTTCTTGCGAACATGCTTTAGTTTGGAGCGAGACGCAGTGGGAGAAGCAATCAAAACAACACTCATAGCAGACGAAACTGTCCCTCCAGTCGTGCCGACAGGGTTCCGCGGTTTCCTGGCGAAATTCACCGTGCTCAAGGGGGCGCAACACAACTTGTGGCTCACGTTCCTCATTAAGTTTCTCATTTACACCGCCTACTCTGTCACCAACAAAACGATGGTTTTGTGGCTGTCGAAGGATCTCGGTTTCAGCGATCAAGCCGCGGGAGCACTGGTCGGCTGGGTTTGGGCGCCCGCGATGACTGTGTTCACATTGCTCGCTGGCTCGGTGACGGATGCAATCGGATTGCGCCGGACTTTCTTTCTGGGCGTCGCCATCTGCACGATCGCGCGCAGCGTAATGGTCGTTACCACAATCCCGTCGCTTGCGCTCGCATGTGGCGTTCTTCCACTCGCCGTCGGCGAAGCTCTCGGGACGCCGGTGCTGCTGGCCGCGACGCGGCGCTACTCGACGACCGCACAGCGGTCGATCTCGTTCTCGCTCATCTACATGGTGATGAACATCGGCTATGTTGCTGCCGGTTACATATTCGATTACGTGCGCCAACTGAACTTGCATGTCAGTCTGTTCGGATTTGAACCAAGTTCGTACCAGCAACTATTCGTGGTCAGCCTCGCATTCGAGATCGTGCTCTTCCCGGTGATCTACTTCCTGCGCCGCGATGCGGGTACAAGAATCAGGAACGAAGGAGTGCAATCAGACGCCATATTCTGGCGCCGCATCGGACAAACGGTGCGGCAAAGTTCAATTGAGACAGCCGACCTATTCCGGCGGCTAATCGGTCAATCTGGTTTTTACCGGCTGCTCGCCTTTTTCCTTTTCATCGGATTTCTCAAAGCGATTTTCTTGCAAATGGATTACGTGTTTCCGAAGTTTGGCATTCGCGAACTCGGTCTCTATGCCCCCGTCGGAAAACTTTCCAATATCAACGCGATCGTAATTATCTGTCTTGTGCCGATCATCGGCGCGCTGACGCAAAGATTTGCGGCTTATCGGATGGTGGTGATCGGCGGAGCGATCTGTGCTGCTGCAGTATTCATAATGGCATTGCCGACGGAGTGGTTCGAACCCGCTGCTGATAGTGCTGTGGGCCAATGGCTCGGTCATGGGTACCTGGGCCTGCAGGAGAGTATTCACCCGTACTACATCATGGCTGCGCTCTATCTGATCGTATTTTCAGTCGGAGAAGCGTTCTACTCACCACGAGTGTACGAGTATGCCGCCGCAATTGCACCGAAAGGACAGGAAGCGTCGTACGGCTCGCTCGCGTACCTTCCGTTTCTTGTTGGCAAGCTCCTTGTGGGCACCGGCGGCTGGTTGCTGGCCGCGTACGTTCCGGAGCACGGGCCGCGGCATCCGGGAACAATGTGGCTAATCTTCGCTCTGGCGGCGTCGGTCGCGCCCGTCGGATTGATTGTCTTCCGTAGCTATATTCGAGTTCCAGAGGCCGGGAGAGAGGATTGAAGCAAACATCAAAGACTGATTGGGCACGCCGAAGTCGCAAAGCAGACTTTTCGAATTGAACTTGAGGGTTGGACGCTAATAACTCACATGATTTGAAGTGAAGAGCGCCCAGCCATTTTCTGTCTCGCGCACGAATTTAATAGAAAGAGAAAAGCCCTGCGCATTTGCTGGAGAAGGCAGTTGCGCATATATTCAATTACTCTTGGAGGGGCGATTTCACGCGAGAAATCGGAAATAGGGATGAACACGACACGTCTAACATACAAACGGAGATCACATAAAACTTTGTGGTTTGGGCTGCTTGGCACGATTCTAGTGATTGTCGGCTCGATCTTGTTCGGTTATGCTCAAACGCAGAAAAAAGAAGCCGAGAAAATGAATCCAACCAAAGAAGTTCCCGCGGACGCCGAGCTGCGGAAGCAGTTAACGAAGGATCAATATCACGTCATCCGCGAGTGCGGCACCGAGACACCGTTTCACAATGCGTATTGGGACAATCACCGGTCGGGCATTTACGTCGATATTATCACTGGTGAACCGCTTTTCAGTTCGCTGGATAAATTCGACAGCGGCACAGGTTGGCCCAGTTTTACCAAACCAATATCGGCCGACAAGGTGACCGAAAAAAAGGATTCCTCCTACGGAATGGAACGCACTGAAGTTCGTTCGAAAACAAGCGAATCGCACCTTGGCCACGTTTTCGACGACGGGCCGGCCCCGACGGGGCAACGCTTCTGCGTTAACTCAACCGCGCTACGTTTTATCCCCGTAGATAAATTAAAAGAAGAAGGCTACGGCCAATATTTGTCGCTTTTTCAGCAGCAGGGCGGAGAAGCGAAGCCGCAAAGCTAATAACGAAGCAACGAAACAATGGGCAGGTTCATAGGCTCGGCGTCCCTGCCACGCAGCCGGTAAGCTGATTCGCTTTTGAACTCCCTGTGTCGGAGGGTTAGCTTACTGCGATGGCCATGACCAGGGACGACTTCGATTACGCAATCGAAAACACGCATGTGATCGTCGCTCCGGAGCGACAAATCGCGACTTTTGGCAGCACGAGTTTCGATTTTTATCTAATCTCCGAGTTGATGGATCGGGTCGATCAAGTCCGGGTTCGCAACGGGAAAATCCATGCGGAACGTCCACAAATTCTCACGCCCGAGCATTATTGCCGGCTGTTACTCGAGGGTTTCGGAGAAAAAGCGGAGCGGTACATCGAACAACTGCGCGAGCACGCCCGGAATATCGCGGTACTTCGTTATGGTTTTCAATTCCGCAAAACCGATCTAAGTGAACAGACGCTCCGCGATTCAATTGACTCAGTGATCAATCGAACCCGGCGCAAGGTCGAGAGCAAAAGCGAATCGCTCAGCGCGGTCATTCACGGCGTGGATGACGCGTGGGAAGTCTGCCTGCTCAAGTTCACTATTGACCTGGTCGAACGTTCCTCTGGCAACAATCTCGGTGATTTCCGAAAGCGCGGATTGATCTAAACAAGGAACGACGACTTGGGCAGCCGTCGAACCATGACGGCTGGGTAGCCGTCAGCCCTCGCAGCAAGCCTGGCGCGCATCAAAGATGCGCCCGAATAAACGCACCAGCGTTCGCCAGAGCGCGCCGGCCAGCCTCAAGATGTGCATTCCACAGAGGCCATGCGTGAATCATTTGTGGCCAAATTTCCAAAGTGACTGCGGCGTCCGCGGCACCTGCCACATTCGCCAAACGAGTGGCGTCATCGAGCAACGTTTCGGCAGAACACACCTGGATCAGTAATGGCGGAAAGCCCGTGAGATCTGCGTAGAGAGGAGAAACCCGCGGATCCTTTCTGTCCACTCCTGCAGGAAGATATGCATCGACCAATTCATACAGATATTCTTTATGGATGATTGGATCTACGGCGTCCTTGCTGGCAAATGTCGAACCAGACATAGTCAGGTCCGTCCAAGGGGACACGAGCCACGCGCACCCAGGAAGTTCCTCGCGAGCATCACGCAACCTGCCGATCAAACCTATTGCGAGCCCCGCGCCCGCGCTGTCGCCACCGACAGCAATACACTCAGCCGGAATGCCTTGGTTTCGCAAAAAACGCCACGCCGTAAGCGAATCGTCGTACGCTGCGGGAAACGGATGCTCAGGAGCGAGTCGATAGGCGATGGCGAGTGTGCGCATTCCAGCGGCACGACCTGCCTCTGTGACCATGCGGCGATGGCTCACGATTGAACCGGAGCAGTAGCCACCGCCATGAAAGAACACTAAGACACGCGAGAAATCACTGTTCGGAGCGATCGACGATTCTCCCGGCATACCGTCGACATCGACAGTCTCAAGCTTCACATCATCAGCCACAGGCCAAACGGAACCGATATCGTCGAGCCGGTGGCGGCGCTCGGCCCAGCCAACCGGTCGCGGCTTGGACTGTAGCAATGCACGCACGTTGTCGATCTCGCTTTGAGCCATTGCGTTGTTGATTGATCCTCAGTCGTCGAGACGATTTATGATTAAAGCGTTGTACTTTCGACTTTCGTCAACGCGCGCACCTTGGCATTCTGCGCGCTCAAGCGGCAAGTGAAAAATTACATCCAGCTTAATCTCAGTTTGCTCTACTGGATTTTGATTGCGCCGTTTACCGGGCAATTTTTCAAGATCGGGCCGATCTTCCGGCAAATGGTGTTCATCGGAGTTCGTGCCGCGCCAATGGTTGCGCTAACCGCATTCAGTGTGGGCGTGACGCTGGCCATGCAGGCGGCCCATTCTCTCGAAAGCCTCGGCGCGGAGATGTACATACCTGACCTGGTGATGATCACCCTGCTGCGCGAGATGGGACCGGTCCTGATTGCAGTCATCGTCATCGGTCGGAGCGGCTCTGCGGTCGCCGCCGAGCTGGGCACGATGAAAGTGTCTGAGGAGATCGAGGCTCTCGAGGTAATGGCGATCAACCCGGTTCAATATCTGGTAGTACCGCGTTTTCTCGCCATGCTGGTAATGCTGCCCGCGCTTACTATCTTTGGAAATTATATCGGCATCCTCGGCGGCTGGGCTGTGTGCACCTTCGCTCTCGATTTCAACACCGCCGGCTATATCCTGCGCGCTTTGGAGAGCGCAGACACTTGGGATTTGTATTCTGGAATGATCAAGAGCGTCGTATTTGCGTGGATAATTATCACAATCTCGTGCAACGCCGGGCTGAATGTCGAAGGCGGTGCCGAAGGCGTTGGTCAGGCGACAACCGCTTCAGTCGTGCAAGCTTTGCTGGCGATGCTAGTGATGAACGCGGTTCTGACAGGGATATTCTTTTTCGCCGCATGAGGAAGAATGACGGAGCTCGAACTTCTGGGGAGCGCAGGCTGCCAGCCTGCGGTTGCCGGCAGCTTGCCGGCAACTCTCTGTGCGAGCACCACGCTTTTGATGAATGTTACGCTTGGACTATTTTCGGCAGGTTGCCGAAAACAACAGGCTGGCAGCCTGTGCTCCCCAGAAATTCCGCTTTCCGCATTCGACCTTCGTCATTCTTTCGACCTTCGTCATTCGTCATTCGTCATTTTGATCATGCCCGCTGACGCTACCATCATCGAGGTGAACAATCTCGTCCGGAGATTCGGTGATCGCGCCGTGCTCGATGGTATCTCGTTCAACGTTCATCGTGGCGAGACTCTGGTCATTATGGGCGGCAGCGGTTGCGGCAAGAGCACTATGCTCCGGCATATGATCGGCTCGATGAGACCGACTGCGGGGTCGGTGAGACTTTTCGGAGAAGAAATTACAGGAATGAAAGAACTCGAGATTGAACGTGTGCGCCTGCGATTCGGGATGCTGTTCCAATCCGGCGCGCTACTCGCGTCTCTCACAGTTGGCGAGAATGTTGCCTTGCCCCTCACCCAACACACCAACAAGTCGCCCGATGAAATCGAACAAATCGTCAAAGGAAAGCTTGAGATGGTTGGGCTGACCGGCTTTGAAGATCTTAAGCCAGATGAAATTAGCGGTGGGATGAAGAAGCGCGTAGGGCTTGCGCGCGCGCTTGCTCTCGATCCGGAATTGCTATTCAGCGACGAGCCGACGTCGGGTCTCGACCCGATCATGACCGCCGTGGTCGACCAGCTAACACTGAAGTTGACTCAAGGCCGCCACATGACCGCAGTCGTCGTGTCACATGATATGACTAGTGCCTTTCGCATCGCGACACGCATGATTATGCTTGGACACGGCTCGATCGTGGCGGAAGGCACGCCGGATGAAATTCGAAATAGTCCAAATCCGGAAGTGCAGCAATTTATCCACGGTCGCGCTGACGGTCCGATTCCATTGAACGTTTCACAGGAAGAGCATAAAGATCTGCAACATGTCCGGCCCCGCCCATTTCTGGGCGCGCGGTTCCGTTTTCATCACAAGCATACATGAAGCGCAGCAATCTGTCCGATATCCTCGTCGCCTTGTTCGTGATTGCGTGCAGCGTCGTCCTGCTCGCCGCGCTCACCTTCGCGCTGTCGGGGTATCGCCTTAAAAAACCAACACGCACCCTGCAAATTAATTATGAGGATGTGACGGGCATAAAAGTGAATTCCGAGGTGCGCTATGCAGGCGCGCCAACCGGACGCGTCATTGCGATGCGGCATCTCACTGCGCAGGAGCGAGAAGCAAGCGCAAACAAGAAAGACGCGGTGCGGATCACGGTCAGTCTTGACGAAGGAATTCCGCCGTTGCCCACCGACGTCACCGCCACGCTTAGCTCCGATACAATGCTCTCACCAAAATTTGTGGCACTTTCCGCCGGCACACCCGGTGGTCAGACGCTGGCAAACAACGCCGCGATCGAGGGCCATCCTGCCTACGGTCTCGAGCAAATAACGGCGGCAGCCGGCCCATTATTCGAGAACGCAAACAAGGTGCTCGATAATCTCAATGTCACAGTCACGGGACTAAAGAAAGATCTGAACGACTTCACTCCGAAACTCGGCCCACTCGCTGATTCGCTTAAGCTGGATCTAGACAACTTACAGAACGCGATCACGAATCTTGAGGGTGTAGAAAAAGGCGCGAATTCATTGTTCGGCACAGCTGATACTTTCATCAAAACGACAGACAAGCAGCTTCAGGAACAGTTGAAGCAACTGCACGTGACGCTCTTGAACCTGAAGGTAGTTACCACGTACGCAAAGGAGCTCGTCGAAACGCTCGCTCAAAAACCGAACCGTATCATCTTTAGCGGAAAACCGGCTACCCTGACGCCCGAGAGCGAAATCCTAAGAAGCTCGAAGCCGCTTCCGGCAAGAAAGCCGTGATTTCAATACTCGGGGCGGCTGCCCGCGGCGTGGGGCAGTTTGCGATACCGCCACATCAATTTGAGAAAACGAATCGCATCGCGCAGGGGATGAATCTTGCTCACTTGATCAGTGTAAACAGTCGTGATTGGGACTGATTCGATCCGGTAGCCTTTACGGCTTGCGATAATGAGCACTTCAGTCTCGTAATCGAAACGATGTCCCCCACCAAGCAGCTCTGGAACCATTTGTCGGTGTACCATGCGAAACCCACATTGCGTGTCAGGAATTCTTTGTCCGCAAACGCGGCTTATTTGGCTGCTCATACAGCGGTTCACCACGCGCCGGATAAACGGCATTCGCGCAACATCGTTCATGCGATTGCCAATAAAAAATGTTGGCCGCGTCGCAGACGCTGCTGCTGATAGGAACCGATCAATTTCTTCGGGAAGATGTTGACCGTCGGAATCGAGAAGGATCATCCACGCGACTTCTCGACCGATCCCCTGCCCCAATCCGGTCTTGATTGCCTCGCCTTTGCCGCGGTTTTGATCGTGAACAATCACCTCGGCGCCGGCTTCGCGGGCGCGTTGTGCAGTCTGATCGCTCGATCCGTCATCAATCACAAGAACGTGGTCAAGTCGCTCGCAGGTTCGCCGAACGATGTCCCCGATATGTTTTTCGTCCTGATACGCCGGAATAACCGCGGCTGTCTGCGATCTTAATTCTGTCATGTCGAGCGAAGTCGAGGCATCTTAAAATTTACTCCAGAGATTCCTCGACTGCGCTTCGCTCGGAATGACAACGATTGCAAGCGCACGTGCAGCGCCTGGCATCTACTCCCTCATCGGCGCACCATTGGATGAAAATCGGCAGCGTGGTACGAGCTGCGTACCAGCGGACCGGAGGCGACGTAGAGAAAACCTTTTCCGCGCGCGATGTCACCGTAATAACTGAATTGCTCCGGCGTAATGTATTCAACGACCGGCAAATGTTTTGGAGTCGGGCGCAGATACTGGCCCATGGTCAGGACCTCACAGCCCACCTCACGCAAATCGTCCATCGTCTGAAAGAGTTCCGTCTCTTTTTCGCCCAAGCCGAGCATCACGCCGCTCTTGGTGACAACACCAGGTCCGAGTTCCTTCGCCCGGCGCAAAACTCGCAGGGACGTCCGATACTTCGCGCGCGAGCGCACCAGCGGTGTCAGGCGTTCGACCGTTTCCATGTTGTGATTGTAAATGTCCGGGCCGGCATCGAGCACAATCTGGATGCACCAATCCTGCGCGTGGAAATCGGGAACGAGCACTTCGACGATGATGGACGGATCCATTTCGTGGATCGCCCTGATCGTGCGGGCAAAATGATCGGCGCCGCCATCCTTGAGATCGTCGCGCGCGACGGCAGTGATGACGACATGCTTCAACTTCATCCGGCGCACCGCCTCGGCCACGCGCGGCGGTTCGTCTTTTTCCAGGGCAAACGGTTTTGCCGTTGTCACCGCGCAAAATCCGCATGCGCGCGTGCAACGATCCCCGGCAATCATGAAGGTGGCTGTTCCATGGCTCCAGCATTCCCAGCGGTTCGGGCATTGCGCGCTCTCGCAAACGGTGTGTAAGCGCAAATCGGAAATGAGCGCTTTTGTCGAAAAGAAAACCGGATTCGACGGCAGCCGCACTTTGATCCAGGGCGGCTTCTGTGCCCGATGCAATGCCGGATCAATTTTCGCGCAGGACATCGATCAAAGGTTAGGCATCCACACTTTGAAAAGCAAACCAGCGATGTCATCCCGAACGAAGTGAGGGACCTCACATTCGCCGGAGTACGTACACAAAAGCTTGTGTAACCTGATTGGCGGTTGTGAGATCCCTCGCCGTCTTCGCGGCTCGGGATGACCACGCGTTACAGCTTCGTCCGCCCCGAGAGCGCGGCCGAGAGCGTCAATTCATCGGCCGATTCAAGCCCGCCTCCGGCTGGAATGCCCCGGGCGATGCGAGTGAGCGTAAACGGTTTGTCCTTCAAGAGATCGACAATGTAATTTGTCGTCGCTTCACCTTCCACGTCGGCGGGCAATGCGAAAATAATTTCAGTGATCTTTTCCCGGTCGATGCGCTCGAGTAATTCCTTAATGCGCAAATCTTCGGGAGCGACGTGATCAAGCGGCGAAATTTTGCCTCCGAGAGAATGATATCGGCCGCGGAAGACGCCAGTTTTTTCCAGAGGAAGGATGTCAGTTGGTTGTTCTACGATGCACAGCAATTCCGACGAGCGCGAGGAGTCCGCGCATATCTCGCAGATTTCGCCGGCAGCAAAGAATCCGCAAAGACTACAGGAATGAATTGACTGGCGCGTGTCTGCGACAGCACGCGCAATCTGCTCTGGTTGATCGTTGCGCGCGCGCACCATCCAAAGCGCGATCCGCTCGGCAGAGCGAGGGCCGACTCCTGGCATTTGCCGCAGTTGCGCGATCAAATTCCGGATTGCCGCAGGATATTCAGTTCTTCTCAAAGCGCGCTCAGGTTCGCCACAAGGAATCCGTTCTTTAGCAGATTTATTCTGCGGGCGATTCCGTCAACTGAAGGAGAAGCGGCTCCAGCCTGCGCAAATAAAATTGCAATGGCGGATCATCTTCCTCCTCGGGGCCCCGCGCCTTCTGAAATTCGGTGTATGCTTCCGCCCACCGTCTTTCTCGGTACAGAACTACGCCGCTCCAGAAAGAGTCCCGGCGCGCGATGTGTTCCGGCTTTGCCTCCGCAGCAAGCCAAAGCGGCTCGTAGATTTCAAGGCGATCATGTGAATTCAACCCGCTCACAAAGTCAATCGGGCGTGCAACCATGGTGTTACTCACTCGATCAAAAGTAGGCGTGTCCATAAGAGCGTTGGATCCGTAGAAACGATTCAGAGCGCAGAATCTGCGAGCCAGGTCAATCGGTTCGCCGCTCGCCAGAAACAGAAGACGCTGGCTGTTCCTCAGCGCACCGGCAACGATCGTGCCCGAGCTGACTCCCGCGCAGATACCTCCTCGATCAAAGGTGTCTTCGCCATGTTCGCGGCGCTGGCGGAGATTCTTATTCATGTCGAGGCCAGCGCGGACTGCTTGTTGGGCATGCTCAGAATTCGGAGCTGGAAATCCAAAGATCGCGACGACGCCCTCTCCGTCGGCGGCGTGCAGGTAAGCACCCTGTTCAATGAGGTGCTCAGTTGTTTCGCGAATAAATTTTGCCGTGGCTTCCGCAAAGGCGGCGGGCTCAGAATCTTTCGCGAATGCAAGTTTGTTAGCGATATCGCACACCACCACACTTACCTCGTATGGTTTCGGCTGGAGATCGAACGGAGTTGTGCCGTCGCTAATACGGCGAAATTCCTTTCTCGAGAGGCGATCGGCAAAAAATGTTCGCACCAGATGCGAGCGGTCCCTCCGTAAGAAAGCCGACCAGCCTTCAGCGACCGCGAATGCAAATACCAATGCAAGAACTGAGGGAATCGGCTGGAAAAATACTCGGTAAAGGGAGCAGACCCATGAAAAGGCAAATAACTCCACGAACAACAGACCAACCAGCAGGCGGCTACGCCATCGTGGAACGATGCTCAGACTGAGCCAGGCGACAGTAAGAGCAATCAGTAGGATGAAAACGTATTGCCACCTTTCGCTGACGATTCTCGTTGCGCCGGCATAATCGGAGACAAGCTGTGCACCGGCATTCTCTAACCCTGCCAGAGATTTGCTGGCATGCAGCGCCCCGACGGTGAAAGCCACGGCGATCCCAATTACGAGCGTTGTGATCAACAATCGTTTCATCAACGATCAGGTTTTTTGCGCGACTGAAGCAGGGTAGTAGGACTGCACTACCAGTTCGCTCAGGAATTTGTCCGGAGCGTCGATTGCCTCAGCGTTAAGAACAAACTTGGCTCGGCTCGTGTTTTTTTTGATCAGGTTCAATCCGAACTGATAATCTTTGAATAAATGAGCGCACAAATCGCTCATGGTCATCCGCTCAGTTTGTGCGCGCTCGACCAAGCGTCGTACGGCAGTCTCATCGAAAACAATTTCCAATCCGTGTTCATTGCTGAATTTCTCGGCAAACTGACGCGCACCGGATTCGAGCATCTGCGCCTCCAGCTTGTGTCCTTCAACGCGTAAGCGATCGAGCACGCGCTGCGGTTCGCGCACGAGGTCTGCTGTGACCCGCAACTGGGTCAACCCCGAGCCGGCCAGATAATATTTGTAATCGCGGAACAGTTTCTCAAACACTGTCAGCAATCCACGCGCGCCGGTCTTTTCCTTTGCCGCAGCCTCTGCCAGCAGACGCAACGCTTTATCCTCGAAACTGATCTCGATGCCGTAGGCTCTAAACGCGCGCTCGTATTGCCGAAGCAAACTGCCCTCGGAATACTTCATGATGTTGAAAAGATCATCAGCGTCCAACTCCTCACAAACGACGCGCACCGGCAAGCGGCCGATAAATTCCGGCTCGAACCCGTACTCGATGAAATCCCGCGTTGTCACATGCTGGAACAACTGGTTGTCCATCACTTGAACCGGTTCGGCCTGAAATCCGATCTGTCCCTGCCGCACACGACGCGCTACCTGCTCTTTCAACTTTTCAAAGGCGCCGCTTACGACGAAGAGAATGTGCCCCGTGTTGATCGTCTCGCGTTTTGCCTTGCCGCGTCTTTGAAATTCGAATGCGGCCTGGAGCTGCGCCTGTAGATCGTTCATGCTGCGGACCGGTACTTCTGTTTCCTCCATGAGCTTCAACAACGTCGTCTGCACGCCGCGTCCGCTTACATCGCGGCCAATCAAATTTCCAGCGGCTGCTATCTTGTCGATCTCATCGATATAAATGATTCCGAATTGCGCGAGGTTCAAATCGCCATCTGCTTTGTGCACCAGTTCGCGCACCAAATCTTCCACATCGCCGCCGACATAACCCGTTTCGCTGAACTTTGTCGCGTCCGCCTTCACGAAGGGCACTTTGATAAGATCGGCGATGTGTTTGATCAGATATGTTTTGCCGACCCCGGTTGGCCCAACCAGGATCACGTTTTGCTTAATGTATTCGATCTCCTCCGCCCGCCTGGCATCTTCCTTCTCAAGCTGGCGTAGATAATTGGCATGGTTGTAGTGATCGCAAACGGCGATCGCGAGAACCTTCTTAGCCTCCTCCTGCTTTATGACAAACCGATCGAGATGCGTTTTAATGTCGCGAGGCAGGAGATTGAATTCGAATTCCTTGTGGTCGACGCTTTCCGGTTTCTCATTCTCTTGTGCTGTCGCCGGCTCCGGCTCAGCAAAGGTGGCAACTGAGACCCGATCGCCGAAGTTTTGTTTCATGAACTCCGTGATCTTGGTCTTCAGCTCTTCCGGTGAAGGAAATGGTGGCGGCGGTGGCGGGTTTTGTTGTACCATGTGCAGAAAAACATCGTGCCAAAGAGCCTCTGTGGCAACGATTCGTGTAAAATCTGTCTCAGGCGCGAGATTCGTTCATCCCCCGTTTGTTTCGTCTTCCTAGTCCTGCTCTTGCTCTAATCTAGTTCCGAAACCTTGAAAAATTCGACGCCTATCGAGTTTGTGGTGTCGGGAAACGACGCCAAGCTGCGGCTTGATCAATTTCTGGCGAAGCGGCTTCCGGAATATTCGCGGTCGCGCCTTCAGCAGTTGATCCGCACCGGGTTCGTTCGGCTCAACGAGCAAACCACCCGGCCACGACAAATTGTTCGGAGCGGCGATAAGATTAATCTCATCGAGCCGCCGCTGGAGAAGATCGAGACACTCCCGGAGCCAATTCCACTCGACGTTCTATTCGAAGACGACGATCTCATCGTCATTAACAAACCGGCCAGGCTCACTGTTCACCCAGGTGCCGGCCAGCACGAACACACTTTGGTCAACGCGTTGCTCAGCCACTGCACGAGGTTATCCGGGATCGGCGGAAAAGAGCGGCCCGGGATTGTTCATCGGCTTGATAAGGAAACAAGCGGCTGTCTGGTCGTAGCGAAAAACGACGTTGCGCATCGGGAATTATCCAGACAGTTCGCCGCGCGCACAGTGGAAAAGATTTATCTCGCGCTGGTCGCCGGAAAACTGCGCAAAGCGGCTGGGATAATCGACGAGAAAATCGGCCGACATCCGGTCCGTCGCCAACGAATGCAGGTGACCTCCCTCCGTGGCCGGACAGCCATGACCGAGTATCGCACCATTCGCTCAAGCGATCAGGCAACGCTAGTTGAATGCCGGCTGCGCAGCGGGCGCACTCATCAGATTCGGGTGCATCTCCATCATCTCGGCCATCCCGTGCTCGGCGATAAAATCTATGCGCCGCGGTTTGCAAAAAATTTCCCGCGCCAAATGTTGCATGCGTGGAAACTTGGTTTCCGTCATCCACGCAATGGCGAGTGGAATTTTTTCG
Source organism: Verrucomicrobiota bacterium (assembly GCA_003218475.1). Classification (GTDB taxonomy): domain Bacteria; phylum Verrucomicrobiota; class Verrucomicrobiia; order Chthoniobacterales; family UBA10450; genus Udaeobacter. The sequence continues at coordinate 25,191 of QHNR01000126.1, forward strand.
AAGCGCCGTTGCCCGCGGATTTTGTTGAAGGGATCAGGACTGCGGGGCTGTGAATCCGCGCGAAGATTGCTTCGTCCGTATGCGTTGCGCATTTCCGCCTCTCCCCTGTCAGCGAAGGGGAGAGGATTAAGGTGAGCGGTTCTTATCGCAGCGTTACGATTCGGAAAACCCTCACCCTGCCCTCTCCCTTCGACAAGGGAGAGGCGGAATATGGCCCAATTTGTTACGGCGCCCTTACCGAATTCATTGGAAGTGTCAGCTTCCCATGTCTTGGTCGCGCCCTCAGCCGTCGCTTGCCGCGACCGTGATAAAACTGAGAATCGAATCTCAACAGTTATGAAACAGCGAAAACTCGGGCGCGTCGGGCCGATTGTCTCGGCAATTGGCCTTGGTTGCATGGGAATGTCGGATTTTTACGGCGGACGCGATGATCGCGAATCAATCGCCACGATTCATCGCGCGCTGGACCTTGGAATCACGTTCTTCGATACGGCCGACATGTATGGGCCGCACACCAATGAACAATTGGTGGGGCGCGCATTGAGAGGCCGTCGTGAGCATGTCACAATTGCAACGAAATTTGGAATTGTACGCGATCCAGAAAGGCCAGATTACCGCGCCATTAGCGGAAAACCTCATTACGTCCGCAAAGTGTGTGATGCAAGTCTGCGCAGGCTTGGTGTGGACGTGATCGATCTTTATTATCAGCATCGGGTGGACCCAGACACGCCAATCGAAGAGACGGTCGGCGCGATGGCGAAACTGGTTCGCGAGGGCAAGGTGCGCTTTCTTGGTCTATCCGAAGCGGGTGTCGAAACAATCCTCCGAGCACACGCGATTCATCCCATTACAGCGTTGCAATCGGAATATTCACTATGGACGCGGGAGCCCGAGAAGGAAGTTTTAGGCGTATGTCGCGAGCTTGGCATCGGCTTCGTGCCGTACAGTCCCCTTGGTCGCGGATTCTTGACCGGCCAAATCAAAAAACGCGAGCATCTACCGGAACATGATTATCGGCACACTTCGCCACGATTCCAGGGCGAAAATTTCCAGCGTACTCTCGATTTGATTAAGCATCTCGAAGAAATCGCGCGCGAGAAAAAATGCACGCCTGCGCAACTGGCGTTGGCTTGGGTTTTGGCGCAAGGCGACGACATCGTACCGATTCCCGGCACAAAACGGCGCAAATACCTGCAGGAAAATATTGGTGCAGTCGATGGAACACTTACCAGCGACGATCTCGCACGGATCGACGAAGTCGCCCCACACGAAGCGGTTGCCGGCGCGCGTTATCCCGATTGGGCGATGGCGATGGTGAATCGGTAGCAGGGAGTCATTTTTCAGGTGCCCTCCTATTTATCATTACAACGTCAGTTATGGATTGCCCAATCCTGAGCGATGGCGCATGAATGTGGTGTCGCCCTGGCCGCAATGAAGGAGCATTACTTCGATGATTTGAAAATGGGTGATCGTTTCCAATCTGAGCCATTAAACGTCACCGAGAAGCAGCTCATCGAGTTCGCTCACAAGTTTGATCCACAGATGTTCCATCTCAGCCGCAAAAGGGCCGAGCGAACAATTTTTAAGGGCTTGGTCGCGAGCGGCTGGCACACTGCGGCAATCACCATGCGGCTGTTTGTGCAAACTTTGAATTTCGCCGAAGGCGCGATCGGCCTCGGGGTTGATGAACTGCGCTGGCCCAATGTGGTGCGACCGGGAGACGTGCTGACAGTCGAAACGGAAATTGTCGATGCGCGGCCGTCTCGTTCCCGGCCCGGCTTAGGGATCATTCGCCTGCGCAACGTCACGACCAATCAGCGGGGGCAAATTGTTCAGACGATGCTAGCCAGCGCAATGGTGCCAAGGCGGAAACAGTAGAGTGAACGCGCCATCGCGTGGCAAACGTCATGCCTTCGATGTGCGATACCTGCGTCGCCGAGACAAAAGCAATATAACATTTACAAAGTGGCGGTCGCCTAACGCACTCGTTTACAGCCTCAGCCGAAATCCGCCATCGCAGGCGCGCGCCACTAAGGTTTTACAACCACTGGTGTCCCGATGTGAGCGACGTTGTAAAACTGGCGCGCTTTCCAATAGGGCATCCTAATGCATCCGTGTGATGCGGGCACTCCTGGCAGATAGCCTTGGTGCAATCCGTAGCCCGGCGAGAATTCGAGAAAGTAGGGCATCGGAGTGCCCACAAAGTGCGAATGCGGCGGTCTGCTGTCTTGCC
>QHNR01000128.1:0-271 GCA_003218475.1 Verrucomicrobiota bacterium
CGGGCGATACAATCCCGGCACCGACAGTTGGACAGCTACCAGCACCACCGGCGCGCCCGCTGCCCGATTACGCCACACGGCAGTGTGGACCGGCACCGAAATGATCGTCTGGGGCGGAACCGACAACAGCAGCTTTTTGAACACCGGCGGGCGATACAATCCCGGCACCAACAGTTGGACAGCTACCAGCACCACCAGCGCGCCCGCTGCCCGAGACTTTCACACGGCAGTGTGGACCGGCAGCGAAATGATCGTCTGGGGCGGAGTCGGC
>QHNR01000128.1:349-15090 GCA_003218475.1 Verrucomicrobiota bacterium
CGTCTGGGGCGGATTCGGCGGCAGCGTTTTGAACACCGGCGGGCGATACAATCCCGGCACCGACAGTTGGACAGCTACCAGCACCACCAGCGCGCCCGCTGCCCGAGAATTTCACACGGCAGTGTGGACCGGCAGCCAAATGATCGTCTGGGGCGGATTCGACGGCAGCAGCTTGTTGAACACCGGCGGGCGATACAATCCCGGCACCGACAGTTGGACAGCTACCAGCACCACCGGCGCGCCCGCTGCCCGAAGGTTTCACACGGCAGTGTGGACCGGCAGCCAAATGATTGTCTGGGGCGGAGATAACGGCAGCAGCTTGTTGAACACGGGCGGGCGATACTGCGCGGCTACACCAACTCCGACACCCACGGCGACAGCGACGGCCACAGCCACGGCTACGTTTACGCCTACCCCCACGCCTACCTCGACTCCAACGGCAACTGCGACTGCAACATCTACACCCACAGCTACTCCAACAGCTACTCACACGCCGACGCCTACACCAACAGCTACAGCTACGGCTACGGCTACGGCAACAGCGACATTCACGCCGACGCCAACGGCTACGTTTACTCCCACGCCAACAGCGACGGCAACGGCTACGGCTACGGCAACGCCAACCTCTACAATCGCACCAAGACCAACACCGACGCCAAGGCCGCGTCCGACGCCACCGCCACGGCCATGAGTTCGGGAAAGGCTGATAGCTAATAGTTGATAGCTGAGTCGCAGCCCCGAAAGCTTCCGGGGTTTCTCCATAGACCCTGCCTAACTGCAGAACTCCGGACGTTGAGAAGAGGTCATTTTTCAACAGCGCCCGAGGGATTCTGATCGTTGATCAGTCATCAGTTGTGGCTTAGGCAGGAATCTTTACAGAAGGCAACAAAGACAACAAAGAGTGAGCTTGCTGATCTTTTTGTGACCCTTCGTTTTCTTTGTTGCCTTCTGTTCAAGTTTTCTTGAACTGGCTTTCGCATGGCGTGCAAGTCGTGATTTTTGAGCGATGTTCTGAGTGATGGTCGTAGAGCTGAAGCAATCGGATTATTTAGGCCAGTGGTGGATGATGCTGCCGGATGGGCGCATTGAGTGCCGTTTGTGTCCGCGGTTCTGCAAACTCAATGAAGGCCAACGCGGATTCTGTTTCGTTCGGCAACGAGTTGGTAACCGAATGGTGCTCACAACTTATGGCCGGAGCAGCGGGTTTTGCGTCGATCCGATTGAGAAGAAACCGCTGAACCATTTTCTGCCTGGAACGAGCGTGCTGTCGTTCGGCACGGCTGGATGCAATCTCGGCTGCCGGTTTTGCCAGAACTGGGACATCTCCAAAGCCCGCGAATGGGATAAGCTCGCGGATGCGGCTTCGCCCAAGCAGATCGCACTCGCCGCTGAGCGCCTCGGTTGTCGATCAGTGGCGTTCACTTACAATGACCCGGTGATTTTCGCCGAGTACGCTATCGATGTCGCGCAGGCGTGCCGCGAGCGCGGAATCAAAGCGGTCGCAGTGACTGCGGGTTATATCACCGAGGATGCGCGTCCGGAATTTTACCGCCACATGGACGCTGCGAATGTCGATCTCAAAGCGTTCACCGACGCGTTTTATCATCGGCTTTGTTTTGCGCAACTCGCGCCGGTGCTCGATACGCTGAAATATCTTCGGCACGAAACGAACGTTTGGTTCGAAGTCACCACACTTTTGATTCCCGGCGAGAACGACAGCGACGCCGAGCTGCATCGCGCAGCTGAATGGTTCATGGAAAATCTCGGGCCCGATGTGCCGTGGCATTTCACCGCGTTCCATCCCGATTTCAAGATGCTCGACAAACCGCACACACCGCCGGCGACGCTTACACGTGCGCGCGAAATCGCGCGCTCGAAAGGCCTTCATTACGTGTACACCGGAAACGTGCACGATCGTGATGGCGGCAGCACGTGGTGTCCAGGTTGCGGCGAATTACTCATCGAGCGCGATTGGTACGAGCTCGGCGAATGGAATCTTGGCAATGGCAGATGTCGGTCTTGCGATTACGAAATCGCTGGACGTTTCGAAAAGCAACGCGGCGCTTGGGGCGCGCGTAGATTGCCAGTAAGATTAGCGATTGCGTAGCGGTGTAGTCGAAAATTAGCGCGGGCGTTCGGCGCGGCGAAAGCCTCTATAACTAACCGGAAATGTTCATTGGACATTACCCGCCTTTGCTCGCAAAGCCGAGCTACGGCGTGGCAGGCAGCGTTTAGAAATCAGAGGTGAGAAGCCAATGTTTGTTGGGCATTACAGCGTTGCTTTCGCAGTTAAGACTGAGAGAAACAAAATTCCGCTCTGGGTTTTGTTCATAGCCGTCCAATTTCTCGATTACATATGGGCGACGCTGGTGCTGCTGGGAGTTGAGAAACTGCGCGTAATCAAAGGGTTCACCGCGGGCAGCATGCTCGACTCGTATTTCCATCCGTATTCGCACAGCTTGATTGCAGCGATGGCGTGGTCAGCGGTAGCCGTTCTTCTTTACCAACCACTTTGCAGTTGGCTCGGCTATTCGTACAGAAAATCAGCGGCGTTGATCGTCGGCCTTGCGGTTTTCTCGCACTGGATTCTCGATCTCATTGCGCATCCTCGCGATCTCGCGATCTATGACAACAGATGGAAAGTTGGTTTTGGTTTGTGGAATTATCGGGACCCGGAGTTCGCATTGGAAATCGCGCTGCTTGCCGGCGGGATCGTGCTCTACCTTGCGCGAAATGTGATGCCCGCAATTCGCAGAAGAGCTGTGATCGCCTTCGGAATGGCACTCGTTGTTGTCCAGATAGGTGATACGTATGTGCCTCGCACACCGTTGACCGACCGGGGCACTGCGATGGGCGTTTGGATTTTCTACACGCTCTTTGTGGTTATGGCGTTCTTTTTGGAGAGGATCGGGAGCAGGAGGCAAATTAATTCGCGGTGATCGTGATTGTTTTTGGCGTCTCGGGAACAGGGAAAACTACGATTGGCAAACTGCTGGCGCAGGAACTTGGCTGGCCTTTCTATGAGGCAGACGATTTTCATTCGGGGGTCAACATCGACAAATTGCGGCGCGGCATTCCCCTGACCGATGAAGACAGATGGCCGTGGCTGGAGAATTTGCGTCAGTTGATTAAGCGCTCTTTCGAAGCAGGCGAGAACGCGGTGCTGGCCTGCTCTGCACTCAAGCGGGCGTATCGCGAACGGTTACGTGTCATCGATCAAGTGAAGTTCGTGTTTCTTCGCGGAGGTTACGCACTCGTTGAAAAGCAACTGCGCCAACGGCGCGGTCATTTCATGGATACTACGTTACTGCGAAGTCAGTTTGCCGATTTGGAAGAACCGGCGCCGGACGAGGGCGCGCTAACCATCGAGTTAGGACGCACTCCGGAAGAGATTGTCGACGAAATCAAGGCGAAGCTACATCAAGGAACGACGGCGTCCTAGCCGTCGATTGACTCTCAACATGGAGACGGCCTGCCCTCAGGCCGCTTTTCGTAGCGAGGTGATTTTGTTCACCAGTGCGTTCGTTGCTTTTTCCAAAACCATTCCCCACGCACTGAGCACGGCCAGAGTCGGGATACAGATTAGCAGAAACATCCAGATTGGCACTTCGCGAATGCGAAGTCCGAGCCAGATGACATACGGTTGGTGAATGAGGTACAGGCCGTATGAATAGAGTCCGACGAGACCGAAGAGTTTCGCTGGCCATTGGAAGAGCGAAATCATTCCCGCGATGCCTATAATTTCAAGCATGCAACACGCGCCCGTGGCGAAATCGACGAAAATGTATTCGTACAGGCCATGATAAAGCTGTAGTGCCGCCGGATACAGGATCAATCCGACCACGAAACCTGCGCCACGAAGAAGAAACCATTCCACGCCTGCGCTCGATTGGCGGTGCCACATCGCGAGCGAGATTCCGAGTGCGAACTCTGGTAATCGACAAATCGCGAAGCCGCCAAGGACCCATAATCCGTTTTGCGGCCACTGCACGAGTAACACGTAGCGGGCGAAAAATCCTGCCGCACATCCAATTATCAGAAACCACCGTGGTCCAAGGCGGCGCGCTGCCCAGAAGAGCAGGGGAAAGATCAAATAGAACTGGATCAGCATGGAGATATACCACCACGCTGCGTTGAGGTACATGAAGTTCATCTGGATATCGATGAAGCGCAGACCGAGCAGGCTTAGAATGATGCGGCTGTCCACCGGTTCGAGACGCGCGACGAAAGGTGAAACGAGATAAACCAGATGCGCGACCCAATACATCGGATAAAGCCGCAAAAACCGCGCCCGATACCAGCCGCTCCAGGCGAGAGGACCCGATTCGACGCGTCGCATCGTTGATTCCATTAACGTCCAACCGCTCAGAATGATGAACACGCCCACGGCATGGAAACCGAGTCCCGATACTTTGGACCAAACTAACCTCAGGATCGTGAGTACGCTTGCTACGAAATTGCTCCAGTCAGCCGGGGGAAGAACGCCGTGTTGAAAATAGGTCGAACAAAAATGAAAGTACGCGACGAAGAGAATCGCTAACCCCTTTGAAATATCGAGCCAAAGGAGCCGTTTCATCGCACTCGCTTAGCAGGAAGGACGCGAATCGGTCAAGAAAGCGCGTTTTCGTGATGCAGCCAATCTTGCCTGCGACGCGTGCGCGATCTTGAGTTCGCAGACAGGATTGTCTGCGTCACTCATTGTCGGCGAATTCGGCATCGCACTTGCGTTCGCATTGCTTGCCCGAACCTTGCGGCACGCTTCTTGGCTTGTAGCCATTGTTGCCGGTATCGCCGGCGGATTGTCCATCTTCACTTGCTACGCCATTGCATTTTTGGTGACAGATCAGTTGATTAAGTTGTGCATCGCATTGTTTCGCTGTTGCCCGCTGCCACTGAAATCGCGGCAGCGGTCGGTTTGATCGATCAGGTGGTCGGCGTTTCCCATGAGTGCGATTTTCCGCGTGAAGCAAATGAACGGCCGCGCGTCACGCATTCTCCGGTGCACAATGCTGGTTTGACGAGTCGCGAAGTGGATGAATGGGTGCGCCGCACGCTGCACGAGAACGGCACGATTTACATCATCGACGAGCCACTGCTGCGCAAGCTCAGGCCGGATGTGATCCTCACCCAGAAGTTATGCGATGTGTGCGCGGTTGGCTACGGGACTGTCGCCCGGCTCGCCGAAACGTTGCCAGGCCCGCCAACGGTGGTGAACCTCGAGCCATCGAGCGTCTCAGATATTTTCGTTAATATCCGACAGGTCGCTGAAGTATGCGGTGTGCCCGAGCGTGCGCACAAACTCGCCACTCAGTTATCGAATCGGATCGAAGCAGTGCGGCGCCGCGCAAATCGCATTGCGCATCAGCCGCGTTGTTTCCTGATGGAATGGGTGGATCCGCCATTTTGTTCCGGTCATTGGGGACCAGAACTCCTTGAGATCGCCGGTGGATGCGATCCGTTAGGCCGTAAACATCAACCTTCGGCGCAAATCGACTGGCAGGACGTGCTTGATAGAAAGCCTGACGTAATCGTGCTCGCACTTTGCGGCTACGACGTTGATCGCACGAGGCGTGACTACGAAATCCTTCGGGGATTTCCCGATTTCAATTCACTTCCCGCGGCGCGCCGAGGCGAAATTTATCTGGTCGATGCCAGCGCGTACTTTGCGCGACCAGGGCCGCGTATTGTCGATAGCCTTGAGATTCTTGCTGGAATTTTGCATCCAGGAGAATTTCCCGAATTTACTTCACACGGGCCTGACGACCCGCGCGTTGTCCGCGCCGGCTGAGAAGAAATGAAATCTGTAGGTGAACTTGTGATATGCAAATCAGTGAAATGAATTGGATGATGGTGGAAGAATATTTGAAGCGCGACGATCGTGCAGTCTTGCCACTGGGCAGCACAGAACAACACGCTTACCTCAGCCTGAGCGTGGACAGCATTTTGGCGGAACGCCTTGCCGTTGAAGCCGCGGAGCCGTTGGACCTGCCGGTCTTTCCCGTGCTGGCGTACGGGATCACGCCGTACTTTCGCGCGTTTCCGGGAACGATCACGCTGCGTGTCGAAACGTACATCCCGATCCTGCGTGACATTCTCGACGCGATGGCTGAGCAGGGGTTCAGACGAATCCTGATCGTCAACGGCCATGGCGGCAACACGCCGGCACAAGGATTCATTGGCGAATGGATGGCCGATCATCCCGGCGTGCGGATCAAGTTTCACAACTGGTGGAACGCGCCGAAAGTTTGGGCACAGGTGCAGGCGATCGATCCCGTCGCTTCACACGCATCGTGGATGGAAAATTTTCCCTGGACGCGTTTGGCAAATATCGAGGTACCGCGCGAGCAGAAGCCGATGAGCGATGTGGACAAATTGCGCCGGCTCAATCCAAAATCGCTGCGCGAGTACCTCAAGGACGGCAACTATGGCGGTTTATATCAGCGTGACGACGAAGAGATGATGAAAATTTGGCGCACGGGTGTGGAAGAAACGCGTGCCTTACTGACCGAAGCATGGGATTAAGAGGACGCCCATCAAGGGCTGGCTTCGATTTCCTTAATTTCGTCGGGCGTGAGGCGGAAGATCGCGGCGCCAACAATCCCATCGACCTGCTTTGCATTGCGTGCGCCGACGATTGCGCCGGTGACTGCGGGGTTTCGCAATGTCCAGGCGATCGCGACCTCGCCTGGCGATTTGCCGTGACGCGCGCCAAGGGCGCGCAACCGTTCAACCAGCGCAAGGTTTTTCGAAAACTTCGGCTCCTGAAATTCTGGGTTTTTTCTGCGCCAATCGTCAGCAGGAAGGTTCGCGACGCGCTCGCGTGTCATTGCGCCGGTGAGCAGTCCCGACGCCATCGGCGAATAAACGATCGCGCCGATATTTTCGCGTTCGCAAAAAGGGAGGAGATCCTTCTCGATGTCGCGACGAATCACTGAATAAGGCGGCTGCAACGATGTGACCGGAGCGATCTCCTTAACTTTTTGCAATTCCTGCACACTGAAATTGCAAACTCCGATCCAGCGGACTTTGCCTTCTTTTTGCAATTCGGACATCGTTGCCCAGCCTTCCAGCGTTTCGGCGCGATCATCCGCAGGCCAGTGGATTTGGTAGAGATCAATGACATTTGCGCTCAGTCGCCGCAGACTCGCCTCGCATTCGCGCCGTATTGATTCCGCGCGCAAAGAATAGCCAACCTCGCCTTTCTCATTCCAAACCATCCCGCATTTGGTGAAAACATAGGGACGTTTTCCGGCCCACTCGCGTAACGCCCTGGCTACAACTTCCTCGGAATGACCAAGCCCATAAACGGCTGCGGTATCGATCCAGTTGATGCCGAGCTCCAGCGCGCGGTGGATCGCCGCAACGGAGTCGTAATCGCTCTGCTCGCCCCAGCCGAATTGCCATGGGCCGCCGGCGGCCCATGCGCCGAACCCGACCGGCGTGATCGTTAAATCCGAGTTGCCGAGTTTTCGAGTGTTCATTGCTGCTGTTACTTTCGGTAAACGGACATCGTTTGCGCGCATGTTTGCCGGTTACTATTTGTGCCTTCGGCGATTGGTTTGCCATCGTCTTCAGGAGAAGCCGATCCACCTTTGCATATGTTGCCAACCTGTTGAGGACAACGCGTTCCGCCTAGCCGCGCCCGAACGCCTCACGCAGTTCGGTTTTAGCCCGCTCGAGAACACGCTTTTGGTTCTTAGGCAAATTTTCCCCGGCGCGGTTGATGTAAAAACTCAACATCGACATCGCCGATTGATAGGGCGTGCCCTTGCGTCTTTTGCTCCGCTCGGCAGAACGTTTTAACGACAGCGCAATGCGATGCGGATCTTTTCCTTTGAAGACATCCGACTCAAGATCGAGCGCGTCGCTACGCTTTGTGACCTGGGCCGACCATCGGCGGGCTTTCGATGATTTCTTCGGCGTCTTACTCATCGATTCATTGAATCTGTAGGGCGGGCGCTTTGCCTGCCAGCCAATTCGGCAACCGAAGAGGTTGCCCTACAATTCCGTGTTCTTCACGCACAGGATATAATCAATCAGCGAGGCCCATGCGCGTCGCGTTAACGAATTCTTCCGTGTGATGATCGATCTGTCGGCCGCCGCGTCCCCGATTTTCGTGAATGTAAAGCGCGCCCCGCTGCACGGTGGTAACGGAAGGTGGCGGCAGGTTGATTTCGTATTTCACCGGTTGACGGTGATCGGCGAGTTGCAGCTCCGGACGATAGACGCTGTCGAACTTCCAAAGCATCCGAATGAAGTTGGTCTGACCGCGAAGCAATTGGCGGCCAACGATACGCGCACAGTCTCGAAGAGCCGTCCATCCAAGATGTTTATGGGCAAGGACGCGCTGAGTTTCGACAAGCTCCTTGTAAAACTCCGGAAGTGGCAACTTGGTTGGTAGCACAGCGTGTTGGATGTCGAACAGCCGGTAGTCGCGCGTGGTAAGGCGACGCGATTCGGTGTGCCATGTTTCTGTCCCAGGATAAGCAGTGTTAATGCTGATGTTAACGACCTCGGGAATTTCGAGACACCAATCGCGTACGACTTTGAATCGTTCGCGGTCCCAAGCGGGATCGGCAATGATATTGACAGCTACTGATATGTCGAGCGAGCGAGCAAACTCCAACGCCTCGAAATTCTTTGAGAGCGTCACACGCTTTCGATAACGCTTGAGTCCCTCTTCGTCGATCGCCTCAAGACCGAGGAACATGGTATTGAGGCCGAGCCGCTTCCACAACTGGAAGACCTCCTTGTTACGTAATAGCACGTCGCCACGCGTTTCGAGGTAATATCGTTTTCGGAGCGCCCGTCGAGCAATGGCTTCGCCAAGTCTCATGCCGTGCTCGGCTTGAATAAAAGCCACGTCGTCCACAATAAAAATTCCGGGCTCGCGTATTTGCGCCAGCTCCTCAATGGCGCACTCAGGTGTCTTTACGCGGTAATTGCGTCCGTAGAACGTCCACGCACTGCAAAAGACGCAATCCCAGGGGCAACCCCGGCTAAACTCGATGGAAGCAGCCGGGTCCAACGCGCCGATGAAATACTTGTGGCGATGTTGAACCAGGTCGCGGGCGGGCAATAAATCGTCGAGCGACTTCATGAACGTAGGCGGTGGGCCGCGATCATCGAGTGTTACACAGCCGGGAACGCTTTTCAGGTTTGGCGGATTCTCGGTGAGAGCATCGAGCAGCCCGGTGATCGCCGTTTCGCCTTCACCGATCAGTACGCAATCCACGGCGCCCACAGCGTGCCGCAAAATTTCTTCGGGAATAAATGAAACACTGTGTCCACCAACACAGATGAATGTCTCCGGCGATAAGCCACGCGCAGCGCGAGCAAGATCGATGACTTCAGGAACGTTAGCGAGGTAATTGATGGAGAAGGCGATCACGTCCGGTTGCCAGCGCTTGACCAGGCGTAAAAAATTTTGGTGCGCCTCGCATTGCAAATCGATCAAGCGAACCGTGTGGCCGGCGCGCCGCGCCGCTGCGGCGACAAGTTCGAGGCCGAGCGGTTCGAGTCGAAGATAAATCTTCGAGTACATCAGGCAGCTGGGATGAACGGCGAGGAATCTCATTTGTTGGACGCAACTGTTGATCTGTTTAATCCTTCGGAAACCAATTTTGCTTCTTAAAATGGCGACGTAAACCCGTTATTTTTTCGTGTGATCCAGGTTGTGCGCGCGTATTTTGAAGAACGTTGTTGTAGCGGTGCGTTGATCCCAGTACACCCAGGTAATCCATCATCACCCGGGCCAATATCAACGATACCGGCTACAGCGGTGCTTACGACGCAGGTGATTTCTGAGCAGTTCGCAGACGAATGTTGATCTCCGATGTGAGCGTGCGATGAACCGGACATTTTCCGGCAATCTCCATTAGCTTCGCGTGCTGTTCTGCGCTTAATGAGCCTGTCAGTTCGACTTCAACGTCAATTCTGTCCAGCATTCCCTCCTTGGTTTCACATTCCTCGCAATCAATTGCATAAATGCGCGAGTGTGAGAGCGAAACCGTGATGCTCTCCAGGGGCATTCGTTTCCGGCGCGCGTATAAGCCGACCGTCATGGAAGTACATACCCCCAGCGCCGTTAGCAGATAATCGTATGGGTTGGGGCCGGCGGCGCTACCGCCTTCGCTTACTGGTTCGTCAGCGATAAGGTGATGTTTACCTGCAACAATCTCCTGCTTGAAACTGCGTACATCTCCGCGGACGACCACATCGGCTGTTTTATCGTTGCTTTGTGTAGGCACGGTGTCGGATTAGGCGCGCAAAATACCCGCGAAACGATCGCGATATGACCAAACCAGGAAAAGTTCCAGCACGATGGCGATGATCGCCATCGGAAAAAGACCTTTCGGGTCCATCAAGATGTGAAATGTCCAAATGTTGAAGATCATCGCAGCGAGAATAGTTAGGGCAAGGGGCACGAAACGGCCGATCAACAAGAGTAATCCGCTGAGCAGTTGCAGGGCGCCAACCACGTACATGTAGCGACTGGCGGCGAAAACCTTGAAATAATCCGCAGCCAGGCCTGGCGACGGCGGCGGCGCGGGAATGAAATTTAAAAAGAAGTTCAAGCCGAAGACGACGAACATCAATCCGAAAAGGATCCGAGCGATAATAGTAAGAATTTTCATTCGAGCACAATGACGTCATCGGATGCAAATTCCAATAGCGAAGTGGTGAAACGCAGGCTCGGGCCGCGACGAATCACGATTTTCCCCGAAACAGTTGGTTTAGATCGCCTGACGCTGCGTTATTGGCCAGAAGGTTGAATGTGCCGTTTGTTTTGATATCCTGCGCGGCGCGGACGAATGCGCCCCACGCGGCCAACGCAAGGCCGGAGCCGACAGAGATCCGCCGCACGCCAAGATCAGTCAATTGGGAGAGTGAAAGCTGGTGGTTGAATCCGGAGACAAGGATGTTCACAGGTTTCGGGGCGACTGTCTTCACGATCTGTACAATTTCGTCCGGATTACTGACAGCGGGCGCGTAGAGGCAATCGGCGCCGGCTTCAGCGTACGCAGCGAGTCGTTCCAAGGCGGTGCGCAATGGAGTGGGATCGTGGACCAACCACGCTTCGCAACGGCCCGTTAGCACCGCGCCAGTTTCCGAAGCGTCGATCGCAGCGCGCGCCGCGCGAATGCGCTCGACTGCGAGATTTTTCTCATAGAGCGGCGCAGCGGGATCCTGTGAGTTGTCCTCGACCGAGAGTCCAGCGACGCCTGTCCCGACGCAAAGCTTCACATTCGCAGCCACCCCTTCGGGCGTGTCAGCGAAGCCGTTCAAGAAATCTGCGTTCACCGGCAGCGCCGTTGCTTGCACTATTTCGCGAATGTGCACGAGCAGTTCGTCGCGCGGAACGCCGCCATCGCGTTTTCCGCGCTAAAAAGCGAAGCCTGCCGATGTGGTGGCGAGCGCATTGAATCCGAGGTGTTCAAGGTAGATCGCCGTTCCGACGTCCCACGGATTTGGAAGCACGAAACACCCGGACTGGTGCATTGCGCGGAACTTTGTGGCGACAGAAATTTTTTGCGCTGCGTTCATCCCGAAAATCTTATCCTGCTTCGGCTTGGGCGCGAGTTCTTGAACTGCTTCGGCTTGGCACTGGTGGATTTCTATCTTTGTCGGCAACGGATCTTCTGCGCCGTAAATCGGATCGTTATCCCGCAGCAAATCCTCCGGGTAAAAATTTCCCTCCCGATGAACGTAATGAAATCCCGATGTCCCGAGCCAGAATCGCAGTCATGAAACGATGCTCAGGAAAATCCGCCGCGCCAAGCGCGTCAAGCGTGTTTAACATGCTTCGGCATCCACGTGACAGCTCGCGTTCGAATCCTTATTACGGCGGCAATCTGGCCGGCCGGCCGAAAATTAAACGCGACACGGGAAGCTGATCGCCGCTCCAACCTTAATAGAAAGGGGAAAACATGAAAAAAGCACTCTTGAGCATTGCCCTGGCAGTGGTGGCGTCGTTTGCGTGGGGGCAGACTACACGGCAACCGCTTATGAAGACACAGGAGTTGCCGCAGCAATCGCGGCAACAGACCACTACCACCACGGCAACCACGACAGAAGCCAATGGGACAATTACAGAGTACACTCCTGGAAGCGCGATAGTACTTAAAGAAACCACCGGCCCGGTGCGTTATCGCTTCGGCAAGAGCGTCACATATGTGACGCGAAGCGGCAGGGTCCTGGATCAACAGACGGTGAGAACCAGAATCAAAGTCGGTGTCCCGGTACGGGTCCACTTTATGGGTACCGGCACTAACCAAGTCGTCGATCGCGTTATCTTGGAAGAGGACTGATATTCAGTCTCATTTGTCGTCATCGCGCCTTTTCGTTCCGCGTAGTGAGCGGAACGGAGAGGCGTGTTTTGTTTTCCAGCGCTGTAGCGGCTGACATCCGCTACAAACTGAAGTGTGACTGGGGGAAGTCGGAAAACCCAGTGCTGCAATGAGAGACCAGACTCACTTCGAGCAACCGCGGACGGATTTCCAAATCCGTCGCAGCGGGCCTTCAGGGCCGTAGATCGGATCGTTGTCCGGAATGGGCAGAGTAGCGATATGGTGATCGGCCTTGGGGCGCTCGCCACGCAGACCCCGAAGCAGATCCCACTCGCGACCGTCGGGGTAAGCGCCAACAACAGCAAAGTCCGTGCCGCCGCCGATGTTCTGGTGTGCCACCCCTGCCGGAATCACAATTATATCACCGGCATGCACCTTAACGTTTTTGCCGTGCTCGCCGCCGAGTCGCAGAGTCGTAGCGCCGTCATAAGCTCCGAGCACTTCATGCGTCGTGCTGTGATAATGAGCAAAGGAATAAACGCCGTTTCGCCACGAATTGGTCCAGTCGTTCTCGGCAAAACGTCGTTCAACTACAAAGGCGCGATCTCCTGCCTCCGTTTTGAATGCCTGCCGAAACAATAGTACGGGCAGGACGCTATTTGGGAAAACACCGTCATCCTTAAAAGTGAATTGCTCCGGCTCAACGAATTCCTGCTGTTTAGCCACGGAATGGGCCTGCATATGTAAGGCAATATCGCGCGAGCACAGAGAACCGGTCGTCTTCAATCAAATATTGTCCTGGGCAATTCGCGTATTGCCTTTGCGATTAGAGAGCGTATGGCAGACGCTAGTGTTCAAGCTGCCATGCAAGAACCAGCAGGCGTGTCCCAATTGGTCGAGCATCTTTTCCGTCGTGAGTCGGGAAAAATGGTGGCGACGCTGACGGGCATCTTCGGGATCGAGCGTTTGAACCTGGCTGAAGATGTGGTGCAGGAAGCGCTGGCGCGCGCATTGCAGACGTGGCCATACCGTGGGGTTCCGGAAAATCCTGCCGCTTGGATCATGCGCGCATCCCGCAATCTCGCGCTCGATGTCGTCCGGCGCGAAAAGGTCTTCCGTGCGAAAGAAGGCGAAATCACGCGGTTGATGGAGCGTGACGGGTCCGCACTGGAAGCTGCAATTTTTTCCGAACACGAAATTGCGGACGATCGACTGCGGATGATGTTCGTGTGCTGCCATCCGGTCATTCCGCCGGAAGCGCAGGTGGCGCTCGCGCTGAAAACACTCTGCGGTTTCAGCGTGACGGAAATCAGTCATGCATTCCTAACGACCGAAGCCGCAATTGCAAAGCGACTGACGCGTGCAAAACAAAAAATCCAGGAAGCGCAGGTTCCATTTGAGATTCCAACAGGTGACGAGTTGACGCGGCGACTCGACAGCGTGCTGCATTCACTCTACCTGCTGTTTAACGAAGGTTACAAAGCGTCGAGCGGTGAAAACCTCGTGCGCGAAGAACTTTGCGACGAGGCGATCCGTCTCACCCAGTTACTGGCGCAACACCGTGCCGGCAACCAGCCTAACACGCATGCCTTGTTTGCGCTGATGCTCTTGAATGCCGCGCGAATTCCAGCACGGCAAGATGCCAAAGGTAATCTGCTTCGACTCGAAGAGCAGGATAGGTCGCTGTGGGATCACGCGATGATCGCGCGCGGGATGTTTCACCTCCACGAATCGGCTGCGGGTGCCGACATCAGCGAATATCATCTTCAAGCGGGCATCGCCGCGTGTCACGCCACGGCAATCGATTATAAATCGACTGATTGGGCCAAGATTCTTTCGTTGTATGATCGATTGATCGAGTTCGATGATTCGCCTGTGGTGGCGCTCAATCGTGCGGTGGCTGTCGCAAATGTTCACGGCCCAGAGATGGGATTACAAACGCTCCGCGGCATCCGCGACCGAGAAAAACTAGATTCCTACTACCTATTCTATGCGGTGTTCGGTGAGCTCGAGATGCGATTGAACAATCATGCGGCAGCTGCCGAACAATTCCGCAAAGCGTTTGAACTCGCCGAGACGAAATCGGAGCGAGCGTTCCTTTTGAAACGACTGCAGCACTGCACTAGCAGCGACCGCGTGTAGATTTCTAACCGATTTGCGGCTCGGTCGACGCAATCCTCTTTGGCGCGCCAAAGGCGCGTAACCACCGTAGCCGAGGGCAACGCCCTCGGACGGAAATTGCCCATAGAGATTAATTCGCCCTGAAAGGGCATTCCAAAGATTCTCAATCCCACAAATACCGTTCGTCATATGCCACCTCGTATTTTTTCAAAATCCGAAAATACTCTTCCTGAAAGGTTTCTTTTCGGTGATGTCCTTCCTGGTCAAGAACGTATTTCTTGACCGCGTCGAAATGTGAAGGACTCACGCTGAAGAGTCCGTAGCCATCCT
>QHNR01000007.1 GCA_003218475.1 Verrucomicrobiota bacterium
AGTGGAAATGAATCGGGCAGCGAAACGTCGCCACCGTCTTTCCTACGAAGGGAGAATTAGCTGGCTCACGCTTGCTGCAGTCGCTCCTGCAACTGTTGTTGCTCTCGCTCTCCTCTGGTTTGGCGACTACAGCGCAAAGCTTCAGTGGACGCTAACGATCGTCATCGTTGCCTGCTTTGCCGTGTTTATCTCCTCCACGCGCGAACACATGGTTCGTCCACTGCAAACGATGTCCAACCTGCTGGCTGCGCTCCGGGAGGGCGATTATTCAATCCGTGCACGCGGCGCTCGCGCAGGCAGCGCACTGGGGGAAGTCCTCATCGAAATTAATTCACTGGGCGAAACGTTGCGCCAGCAGCGCCTCGGCGCGTTCGAAGCGACTGCGCTCCTGCGCACGATCATGAGTGAAATTGACGTCGCAATTTTTACGTTTGACCCCGAGCGACGTCTGCGCCTTGTCAATCGCGCTGGCGAAGCGTTGCTGGCGCAACCGATGGACAAGCTGTTGAGCAGAACGGCGGAGGAACTCGGGCTTGGCCGTTGCTTTGATGCGGACCAGGACGAACCGCTAACATTGAATTTTCCCGGGGCATCAGGTCGATGGGGCATTCGCCGAAGCACTTTTCGCGAACAAGGTTTGCCGCACGAATTGCTCGTGTTAACGGATCTCAGCCGCACATTGCGTGAAGAGGAACGTCGGGCCTGGCAACGCCTCGTGCGAGTGCTCGGTCACGAGATGAACAATTCGCTGGCGCCCATCAAATCGCTTGCCGCCAGTTTGGAATCGCTGCTGCGACGCGAGCCCCTTCCACCGGATTGGAAAGACGATGCCGGTGCGGGATTAAACTCCATTGCTTCTCGAGCCGATTCGCTGAGCCGTTTCATGCAGGCTTACACACGCTTAACAAAGCTTCCGCCGCCGCAAAAACAAGACGTCGATCTTGTAAGTCTCGTGCAGCGAGTCGTGGATTTGGAGCCCAGGCTCAAGGTGCAAGTTGTGTCAGGTCCAAAAACCATGATTCGTGCCGATGCGGCGCAGATTGAACAGGCCTTAATTAATCTGGTGCACAACGCTGTAGATGCGGCACTTGAAACTCACGGAAACGTCGCCATCGGGTGGCGCGATAAAGAAAGTTGCATTGAGATCTTTGTCCAAGATGAGGGACAAGGCATTATGAATCCGGCAAATCTTTTCGTGCCGTTTTTCACCACAAAGCCCGAGGGTTCGGGGATCGGTCTGCCACTGAGCCGTCAGATTGCCGAAGCTCACGGCGGATCGTTGGTCCTCATGAACCGAGAGAACGGCAAGGGCGCAACAGCATTGCTGCGCCTGCCGCGATGATTTGGAGTGCGGCGATCCGGCAGCTGCCGGACTGCTTTTAAAGCGCGGACATGTCCGCGCACTCCAAATTGCGTCCCGAACTTGGGACGGTGCAATCCCACAAACGGAGCGGTTTGTAATCTTATCGAGCCAGACGGTCACTCACTAATCACTAATCACCAATCACTTATCACTTTCCGACATTGGTTGGCACGGACATTGCATTAACAGCGGCCAACAAAGGATAAAGACATGAAGCCAATCACTCTAACAGCTCGTAATCGCCGGACCTTTCCACTGGTTGAATGCAATTATCAGCCGATGAGGCTCAACGGATATCAGGGACGATGCGCAAGAATCGAGGCGCCATCTTTTCGAAATATTAGCCGTCAATATTTTCAAAAAGAGGCGCGACCCGATTTCATCGGCGAAGCATTGCTCTTCGCGATCATGATCGTTTTGGCCGCAGCGCCATTGCTCAGCACGGCATCTGCCTTCAGCGAATTCTGCCGAGCGATCGCTCCGCTTTGATCAGCCGTGATACCGCAGCGAAAAACAAAAGAAGAAACGATTGTGCGGCCAGCCGGATTCGCGCCGAGTCTTTCCTCGATGGACGTGCCGCGCAAAGGCGTTGCGGCGAAAAAACGCAAGCGCCGCATCATGATCACTGCTGCCTCCGTCCTCGGGTTGATTCTGGCGACGGTTGCAATCTCGCGGTTGAAGCCAGCAGTGCCAAGCGTGGATCGCTCGACGGTCTGGATCGACACGGTTAAACGCGGCCCAATGGTCCGCCAGGTGCGCGGTTTAGGGACACTTGTGCCGGAAGACATCCGTTGGATTCCGGCAAACACAGAAGGTCGCGTCGACAAAATAAATATCTGGCCGGGAACAAAAGTTGAACCAGGCGACGTTATATTAGAGTTGAGCAGCCCCGAACTGGAGCAGAGCGCACACGAGGCCGAATCCAAGGCGAAAGGCGCCGAGGCCGATCTCGCGACGTCCCGCGCAACATTGCAACGTGAGCTTCTCGATCAGGAATCCAAAAGTGCGGCCGCGCATTCCGCATCTGAGCAGGCGAAAATGGAGCGGCAAACCAATGACCAGCTGGCGAAGAACGGGCTCGTCGCCGATCTCGTTTACAAAACTTCGAAAATCAAAGAAGAAGAATGTCAGAAGAGCGACGAGATCGAGCAAAAGCGCTTGGCGTTCGCTCACGATTCGATCGAGCCGCAGTTGGCCGCGAAGCAGGCGGCAGTCGATCAAGCGAATCAGCTCGCAAAATTGAAGTTTGATCAAGTTGAAGCACTGCATGTACGCGCCGGCATGTCGGGCGTGTTGCAACAATTGCCCGTGCAAATCGGGCAGCGATTGAAGGTGGGAGATAACCTCGCGCGGGTTGCGGATCCGACAAAACTGAAAGCCCAGGTCAAGATTGCCGAGACCCAGGCCAAGGACATTCAGATAGGTCAGAAAGCGATCATCGACACCCGCAACGGTGTCGCGAACGGTCATGTCACGCGGGTGGATCCCGCAGTGGAGCAGGGGACAGTAAATGTCGAAGTCGCCTTTGATGAGCCGTTGCCGAAAGGCGCCCGGCCCGATCTCAGCGTTGACGGAACAATCGAGCTCGAACACCTCGACGACGTCATTTACGTGGGCCGCCCTGCGTTCGGGCAGGAGAACAACACAGTCGGGATGTTCAAGCTCGTCAACGGCACGTCCGAGGCCGCCCGCACGCCGGTGAAACTCGGCAAGAGCTCCGTGAATACCATTCAGATCTTAGATGGGCTCCAACCAGGAGATCAGGTCATCCTTTCTGATACCAGTGCGTGGGACGCTCACGACAGAATTCGACTGAACTAAGTTCTGATTTCTGAATCTGATTTCTGATTTGAAACAATCAAAGCAATAAGAACAACATGAAATCGACTGAACTAACTGCAGAGGAATCGACCAACGAATTCGCCGGTAACGGCGCAACGCCATTGATCCGCCTCGAAGGCGTCACCAAAGTGTTTCTCACTGACGAAGTAGAAACGCACGCGCTTTCTGGGATTCATCTCGATATTCGCGAGGGTGAATACATTTCGATCGCAGGACCGTCTGGTTGCGGCAAGACCACGCTGCTGTCGATTCTTGGATTGCTCGATACGCCTTCAGGGGGCAGCTATGCGCTCAAGGGTAACGAGGTCGCGAATCTTTCGTTCGCTGAGCGCGCGCGCGTCCGCAACCGCGAGATCGGTTTCATTTTCCAAAGTTTCAATTTAATCGGCGATCTCAGTGTTTTTGAGAATGTTGAATTGCCGCTGACCTATCGCGGCATGAGCGCCGGTGACCGCAAAGCGCTTGTCACCGAGGCTCTGGAGCGCGTGGGCATGGCGCATCGGGCAAAACATCTGCCCAGTCAACTCTCAGGTGGCCAACAGCAGCGTGTCGCAGTCGCGCGTGCGCTTGCCGGTAGACCTGCGATTCTACTGGCGGACGAGCCGACTGGAAACCTTGACTCGCGCAATGGCGAAGCGGTCATGAGTCTGCTCAGAGAACTGCATCAGGGAGGCGCTACGATCTGCATGGTCACGCATGACGAGCGTTTCGCGCAGCACGCAGACCGAACAGTGCATTTATTCGACGGTCGCGTTGTTGAAGATCGAATGGCGGCATAGGGACACCAAAAATGGTTCAAGACCTTAGATTTGCTGTTCGACAGTTATTTAAGGCACCAGGTTTCACGATTGCGGCGGTCACGGTGCTGGCACTCGGCATTGGCGTGAACACGGCCGTGTTCAGCCTGGTGAACACGCTTTTCTTTGCCTCACCTGCTTATGGCAAGCCGCACGAGGTGGTGCAGCTCTTTTCCCAAGACAAGAAGAACCCTAAAAAATTTCGCGGGTTTTCTTATCCGACTTTTCTCGATATCCGCAAACAGAACACGGTTTTCAGCGACGCAATGAGTTTCAATCTCTCGTTGATCGGTATCGGCCAGAAAGGCGATACACGACGCGCGTTCGCCGCAATCGTCAGTTCGAACTATTTCTCCGTCCTCGGAGTCCCGCTAGCGCGAGGCCGCGCATTTCTGCCAGAAGAGGAAACTCCCGGCCGCAACGCCCGGGTTGCGACCGTCAGTTACCGTTATTGGCAGAAGCAGGATCTTGATCCAAGAGTGATCGGCTCGCAGGTGCTTATCAACGGCCGGTCGTTCACGATCGTCGGAATCACGCCGAAGCGATTCACTGGCACGATGCAAATTTTGTCGCCGGAGGTTTGGCTACCGATGAGTGTCTACGATCAAGTAGCGAACAATTTTGAGCCGCAGAACAAGACTGCGATTGGCGATCGCACAGGAACGCAGTTGCGCATTATCGGGCGACTTAAACCTGGGATAACCGCCGCCGCGGCCAAGCCCGCGCTCGAAGGACTCGCAGCCAATTTGGAAAAAGCGTACCCGGTCGAGCAAAAGGACCAAACGTTCACGGTAAGGTCAGTGCCAACTAACACGGTTAGCAACAACCCGGCTGCTGACAGCGGGCTGAATGCGATCGCGCCGTTGCTGCTCGGGATGGCGGTGGTGGTGCTGCTGGTGGCATGCCTTAACCTCGCAAACATGCTGCTTGCCCGCGGCACAGCGCGACGCAAGGAAATCGCGATCCGTCTTGCGCTCGGCGGCAACCGTTGGCGCATCGTGCGCCAGCTTCTCACAGAAGGCTTTGTGCTGGCGGTGCTCGGCGGCGCGGGTGGACTCATTCTTGGACTCTGGTCGTCCGATTTGCTGGTTGGTTCGATGCGAAAACTGATGCCGCTCGACATTGTCTGGTTGACCGGACCGAGCCCCACAATTTTGGCGGCGACGTTTGGATTTTGCCTGCTTGGCACGCTCATGTTTGCACTCGGGCCGGCCTTGAAAATCTCGCGCACTACGATGATGACCGATCTAAAGGAACATCCTGGCGAAGATGTGGTACGCCGTCGCTGGAAATTTCTACCGCGCAACCCGCTCGTCGTTGTGCAAATCGCGTTCTCGCTCGCCCTCCTGACAGCGGCAGCTTTGTTCATTCGCGGCGCAGGTAAAGCTGCCTCTGTCGACACGGGTTTAAAACCGGGCGCAAGCTACCTGCTCGAAGTGGACGCGAGCCTGGCTGGTTACGACTCGAAACGCGCGCAGGAACTTTATCGCAACTTGAACCAAAGACTGGCGGCGCTACCAGGCGTCGAGCACGCGAGTATATCTTCAATAATTCCGTTCGGGATGTTTGAGCTAACCAGAAAAGTCCAACGTGCCGGTCTTCATCCCGGTCCAGACGCCAAGCCGACGACCGCCGCAGATGGCCTTGCCTTCGAGACGGCCTGGAACAGCGTCGGGGCGGATTATTTTTCGACCGTTGGATTGCCAGTGATTCGAGGTCGCGTGTTTACCGAAGCAGAGGCGACCCAGCCCGGTCCCAAGGTCGCGATTATTGACGAAGTTCTCGCAAAGAAGCTCTGGCCGGAGGGTGATGCGCTTGGACAACGCATTCAATACGCGGCCGAAAATGCGCCGTCGGCTCAGGGCAGCGGAAGTGCCCACGCTGGAAGAAGCGCCGATTTAAGTGAAGATGAGAAGCAGGCTGAGACGATTGAAATAGTCGGCATCGTGCCGGCAACGCGCCACGCGCTTTTTGAAAAAGAACCGGTTGGCGGAATTTACCTGCCGTTCGCGCGCGGATTCCAAAGCGACGTTTCTTTCTTCGTTCGGTTCCATTCGCTCGCTCCCGGAAACGAAGCCATCACGGCCGATTTACTACGACGCACCGTACGCGATGTCGATGCTTCGATCCCGGTCATTTCTTTGCGAACATTTGCTCAGCATCTTGATTCGAACCTCGATCTCTGGCTGGTTCGCGCCGGCGCGGCCTTGTTTTCGATTTTTGGGGGACTTGCCCTCGGTCTTGCCATTGTTGGTCTGTACGGAGTCAAAGCCTATTCGGTCGCACGACGAACCCGTGAGATTGGGATCCGCATGGCGCTTGGCGCAAAGCCGACTGCAGTCTTGAGATTGATCATGGGCGAAGGCTTACTCATGCTTCTTAGCGGCATCGCGCTAGGTCTTCTTCTCGCTGCCGCGACCGGAAAAATACTCAGCGGAATCTTGTACGAGGTTGGCGCGTTCGATCCAATCGCCTTCACCGCAGCGCCGACGTTGCTTGCCATCGCCGCCCTCATCGCGACCTGGCTGCCGGCACGTCGCGCAGCCGCGTTAAATCCGGTCGAAGCGCTCCGGTACGAATAGACCAACAATGCAAACGCTTTGGCAGGATCTCCGTTACGGCGTGCGGATGTTGCTTAAGCAGCCGGGCTTCAGCCTCACTTGCATCGCGGCGCTGGCCCTCAGCATCGGTGCAAACACTGCGATCTTCAGCGCTGCCAACGCACTTCTGCTTCGGCCGTTACCAGTTGAGGACATCGATCGCGTAGTTGTCCCGGTCACGTTACGGGAAGGGTTTGATCCTTTCGGATCCCCGTTCTTAGAGTACGCCGCATATCGGGACCGGGCTCATTGTTTCGCCAGCAGCGGTGTCGCGACGGCACGTTCCTTCAATTTAACCGGCCAAGGTGAGGCGGAACGTGTCCGGGGCGCCACCGTGACGGCCAATTACCTGTCGACGTTGGGCACAAAACCGGTGCTCGGTCGGACATTTTCAGCTGATGACGATCGACCAGGTGGATCGCCAGTGGCGTTGATAAGCTATGGGCTTTGGCAGAAGCATTTTGGTGGCAACGGCGACGTCATCAGTCAATCACTCAATCTCGACGGACGAAATTACAACATCATAGGCGTAATGCCTCCGGGGTTCGATCTCCCTGGCATCGCCGATGTTTGGGTCCCGTTGCAAACGGACATCGACAGTTTGCCTTTGACCGAGCGCGCAGCGACGAACAATACGATTGTCGCGCGGCTACGGCCGGGCGTCAGTTTGGGACAGGCGGATGCAGAACTAAAAGCGATCGCGCACCAACTCGAACAAGAGTATCCCGATTTTCGCCGCGGGTGGACGGTGAAAGTACTCTCGCTTCGTCAGGATTTGCTGGGCGATTTGGAAGGTCGAGTGCACAACGCGTTGTTCGCGCTCATGGCCGGGGTCGCATTTCTTTTGCTGATTTGTTGCGCAAACATAGCCAATCTGCAATTGGCTCGTGGAGTCGCGCGCGAACGAGAACTCGTACTGCGACGCGCGCTTGGCGCGGGGCGTTGGCGCATTGCCAGACAACTTCTCACCGAGAACATACTTTTGGCGGTGATCGGTGGGACGGCCGGTCTGCTTCTCGCGTACTGGCTGCTTCCGATTCTCGTAGCCCTGAATCCGATTCAAGGAATTTCGCTGGCTGCCTTTTTCCACAATTTTTCAATCGACCAGCGGGTTTTGGTCTTTGCTTTGTGTGTCAGCGTTCTTACGGGCATCGCCTTTGGGTTGCTGCCGGCCCTTAAAGGCGCTGGTGCGCATGAGCTGATGCCGCGAATCAAGCAGGGTGATCAACGCAGTGGCGGCGACGTTGCCGGCCGCCGGTGGTTAAAGGGATTGATCGTGGCTGAGATCGCGATCGCGTTGACGCTTCTGGTTTGCGGTGGGTTGATGGTGCAAAGCTTTCAGCGACTGCAACACGTAGCTCTCGGCTTCAGTCCCGACAATCTCCTGACGATGAAGATGGTGTTGCCGCTCTCGAGATATTCGGAATATCGCCAGCGCATCGCGTTTGCGGATGAGGTGGTTGAACGGACTCGGAATCTAGCCGGCGTCGTTTCTGCCGGAATGACGACAAACATTCCGCTCGAGCGCGAGACGGCTTACGACGCAATCTTCGATGTTGAAGGGCGGCCATCTGCAAACCCGAACGACGTGCCAATCACAGCGCACCGGATCGTTAGTCCGGGCTATTTGGAAACGATGGGCGTTACATTGATCAGGGGCCGATTAATCAACAAAAGCGATCGTGCCGACAGTTTGCCTGTTGTTGTTGTCAGCGACGAGTTCGCGCGACAGGGTTGGCCGGGAGAAGACGCAATCGGCAAACGGGTTCGTCGCATTCGCGCCGGACAGATCTTTCCATGGATGACCGTCATCGGCGTGGTCAAAGACGTGAAGGAGGATCTCTTCAATTACCGGATCAATCGCCCGGTCTGGTATGTCCCTTACGCGCAGGTGGAAAACAATTTCCCGCTCAACCTCGTCGTGCGGACACGCATCGATCCAAAGTCGCTCACCGCCGCCTTGCGTGATGTCGTCCGTACAGCCGATCCGGACCAACCCGTCTCAAACATCATGACAATGAACACGATTCTAAACAGCGTGCTCGTGACCGAGCGTTTCGGTGCGGTTTTGATGGGAACGCTGGCGCTTTCGGGCCTGATGCTCGCATCTATTGGGCTCTACGGTGTGATGGCCTATGCGGTGAAACAGCGAACAGGAGAGATTGGGTTGCGGATTGCGCTGGGCGCGCAGCGGAAGCATGTCCTTGCTCTGTTCATCGGAGAGGGTATGAAGCTGACCTTCTTGGGCGTGATCATTGGATTGATCGCGGCCTGGGCCGCAACACGGCTCTTGGTTAGCTTGCTTTTCGGCCTGGGCGCAACAGACACCGCCACCTTCTGCGCCATCACTCTGCTTCTTGCTCTAACCGGATTGATTGCCTGTTATTTTCCTGCACGCCGTGCGCTGAGTGTCGATCCAGTAATCGCGCTACGCGCCGAATAGCCAACTTAATGCAAACGTTTTTTCAAGACCTGCGTTTCGGCTTCCGAATGCTTCGGCGTAGTCCCGGTTTTTCCATTCTGGCGATTCTTTGTTTGACACTTGGCATTGGCACGAACGCGGCCGTGCTCAGTTGGATCGAAGGCATTCTGATCCGCCCCTATCCACTGGTACCGCATCAGGCCCGCATGTTTGCGCTTGTCGGCACGACCCGCGGCGTGCCGGGACATAATGGGCTTTCCTTTCCCGACTTCGTCGATCTTCAAAAGAATTCCACACTGTTCGAGTCATTCATCGTCGATCGCATTACCGGCACAACTTTGAGCGTCGGCGACCGTGCCGAACGCGCATCGGTGGGAATAGTGTCGCCGAATTATTTCGATGCACTCGGAGTAAAACCAATCCTCGGTCGCGGATTTAGACCCGAAGAAGGGACTGGACGCAATGGGCATCCCGTCACGGTGATCGCTTATCGAACCTGGAAAGGTCGCTACAATTCCGACCCGAACATTATCGGGCGGACGCAATTTATGAACGGCGTTCAGCATATGATCATCGGCGTCGCGCCGGAAAGATTCCACGGCACGTTCGTGGGGTACTCATTCAGTTTCTGGGTGCCGACTTCAATGCAAGAGACGTTCGACACTACGGGCTACAAATTGGAAGATCGAGGCGCGCGCTGGATAGAGGGGTACGCGATTTTGAAACCTGGCGTGTCACGTCAGCAAGCGCAGGCCCAGCTGAATTCAATCTCGCAACGCTTGGAAAAAGATTTTCCGGATTCGAATCGCGGCCACGAGAACCAGCTCGTCCCATTGTGGAAAACGCCGTTCAACGGCGCCGGAAACATGACGTCCACGCTCGCGATCACGATGGCGGTGGTGTTTTTGGTTTTGCTGATCGCGTGCGCCAATGTCAGTAATCTTTTGCTCGCGCGGTCGCTCTTGCGCCGTCACGAGATGGCGATGCGCCTCGCGCTCGGCGCCGGCCGACGCCGTCTAGTCAGGCAATTGGTGACCGAAGGTTTGTTGCTTTCGCTGATCGCAGCGGTCGGCGGAATTGCAGCCGCATATTGGTGTCGTAATGCACTCGTTCTTGCGTTTCCCCCGCCGTTGCCTGGAACCGTGATCGACTTCCCCGGCCAAATCGATTGGCGCGTGCTCGCCGCGAGCGCCGGAATTTGCATGGCATCAACCCTGTTATTTGCGCTCGTGCCCGCGATTCGCGCGAGCGATGTCGATCTTTCAAACGCGCTCAAAGCCGAAGCTGGCGGCGTTCTCGGCGGCAGCAGCCGATCGCGATTGCGTTCTGCGCTCGTACTCGTGCAGGTCTCGCTGAGTTTCATTTTACTCGCCGGCACCGGATTGCTTTTGCAAAGCCTGATTAAAATGCGAAGCGCGAGTCCCGGCTTTAACACGAATGTGGTTTCCTCCGTGGTTGATTTGTTTTCGGCCGGCTACAAGCTGGACCGCGCCAAGATTTTTCATACCCAGTTGCTGGATCGTGTGCGGACACTGCCTGGCGTTGAATCGGCCGCACTTACGCGTGTGATTCCGTTTAGTTATAACGTTTTTTCTTCGGCACCCATCGAGGTCGACGGATACCAGCCGCCGCCGAACGAACAACCGACAGTGGAGTATGTGGAAGTCACGGAAGATTACTTCACGACGCTTGGAATCCCGATTATTTCCGGCCGCGAGTTTATGCGCACCGACGACGAGAATGTGCCGCCGCTGGCAATTATCAACGAAACGATGGCCGCGAAATATTGGCCAGGAAAGAATCCGGTGGGCCAACGCCTCAAGGCCAAAGATCGTTGGCTGCAGATCGTCGGGATCGCCAGAAATTCGAACTACCGCAGCAAAACTGAGACGCCCGTTCCATTCTTTTACGTACCGCTGCGGCAGAATTTTCGCGTGCAAAACACTCTGCTCATTCGGACGCCTGAAACACCAGGCGCGATGATGAACGCGCTCGCGCGCGAGGTCCACGCGCTCGATCCGAATCTGGCGCCGCTGATCACCGAGCGGCTCCAGGACCAAATTGATGAAATCAGTTACAGCCAGCGATTAGCGGTCACGCTCGTTGCGCTTTTCGGCGCGATGGCGCTTTTCCTGGCGGCAATCGGATTGTACGCGGTGATGTCGTACACAGTTTCGCAAGGCATCCACGAGTTTGGACTCCGGATGGCGCTCGGCGCGGGCACCAAAGATCTTTTGAAATTGGTCATGTCGCGCGGAGTTCGACTGACTGCCACCGGAATTATGATCGGAGCTGCAGCGGGCATGATGCTCACGCGTTTGATGGGCAGCTTGCTGTACAAAGTGAGTCCGCGCGATCCCCTGGCGTTTGGATTGGCCTTTCTGGTGATCACGATCGCGTCCCTGGCTGCGTGTTTCTTGCCCGCCTGGCGCGCGACACGGATCGATCCAGTTCGAGCGTTACGGAATGAATAACATGAATGACTTCCGTTTTGCCGTCAGACAACTCTCAAAGCAGCCTGCCTTTGCCGCCATTGCAGTTATCACTCTCGCGCTCGGAATTGGCGCGAACACGGCCATCTTTAGCATCGTCAACGCCGTTTTGCTCCGACCATTGCCGTATCCGGACGCCGACCGGATCATGGTGTTGAACGAATCGTCCGGACCCGGGCAGGATTATTCAGTTGCTCTGCCCGACTATTTTGACTGGCGAAACGACAACACGGTTTTTGAACATCTCGCCGCGACGCATAAGGAATCGCGGAACCTGAGTGGTATTCCTGGTCGCGAACCCGAACGCGTCTCATGCGCTTCAGTCACTCGGAATTTTTTCAACGTCGTCGGGCTGCCGCCGGAGCTTGGCCGAACTTTTAGCGAGGACGAAGATAAAGTCGGCGCGTCCCCGGTTGTCGTGATTAGCGATCGTCTCTGGCAACGTGCGTTCGATCGCGATCGCGAGGTAATCGGTCGGTCGATCAATCTGCACGATCAAAATTTCACCGTCGTCGGCGTAATGCCACCGCAGATGATGTCGCCGCAAGACACGGATCTCTGGCTGTCGATGATGCGGCGCAGCAACAACCCGGCATGGATGGATCGTTCCCATCACCCAATGATCTACGTCTGGGGCAAGCTCAAGCCCGGCGTGACTGTCGATCAAGCGCGCTCTGAGATGAAAGCGATCGCCGCTCGTTTGGAGAAAACTTACCCGGACACGAACGGAAAAGAGTACGCGGTGGTCACTCCACTGCTCGAAAATCTCGTGGGCAAATACCGGACTAATCTGACTCTGCTCCTCGGTGCGGTGGGATTGGTCTTGCTCATCGCCTGCGCCAATCTTGCCAATTTGTTTGCCGCTCGCGGCGCCGCGCGGGCCAGGGAATTCGCTGTTCATGCCGCCGTTGGCGCGACGCGCGCACAAATCATTCGCAAGCTTCTGGTCGAAAGTTTTGTGATGGCTATCCTTGGCGGCGCGCTCGGGTTCTTCATCGCGGTTTGGTTGCGCGACGCCCTGATCGCTCTCGGTCCCGAAGGTGTTTCGCGATTCCAACAAATTTCCTTCGATCTCCCAGTCCTAGGTTTCACCTTCCTGGCCGCATCGCTGACCACAATTGTCTTTGGATTGTGGCCGGCCTGGCAAACATCACGCGCGGATGTTCAACTCGCGCTCAAAGCAGGTTCAGCCGGAAGCGGCGATCCGCCATCTGCCCGGCGGTCGCGCGATTGGTTTGTCATCAGCGAGATTGCGTTCACACTGGCATTGCTTGTCGCGGCGGGCTTAGTCCTCAAAAGTTTTTCGCGTCTCCAATCGCTCTCCTTAGGCTACGAGCCGCGCGCGCTCTTCACTGCGCGCTTCGAATTGCCGTGGCAAAAATATAATGACCACGACAAGATCGACACTTTCGTCAAGCCGTTGCTTGATAAAGTGCGCGCGTTCGCAGGTGTGCAAAACGCGGCAGTCAGTTCGAACGGCCCGCTCATGGGCGGATGGCAGACTGGTTTCTGGCGCGAAGAGAATGGACGGCCGCTGCCTTCGGATATGTTGAATAGCGATCTCGAAGTCATCGGCGGTGATTATTTTTCGACCCTTAAGGTGCCACTGTTGCGCGGCCGCACTTTTAACGAGCGGGACACGAAGGACTCGCCGCGGGTCGTGATTATCGATCAGGCGATGGCCGAACAATATTTTCCCGGCGAAAATCCGATCGGCAAACGGATCGGCGCTGATGTCGGCAACGACCAAGAAGGGTATATGATGCGCGAAATTGTCGGCGTGGTCGCCCGCATGCGTTTTCACGCGGTCGATGAAATGGCGCCCTTGCCGGTGATTTACTGTCCGTTAGATCAGGCGAAGCGAACGGGCCTCGCTCTTTTCGTAAGATCGACAATGACCCCTGTGTCACTGGAGCATTCCGTCCGCGATGCGGTTACTTCAATCGATCCTTCGCTGCCGGTTTTTGATGCGCGGCCGATGATAGATCGTGTCCACGAGACTTGGGGCGCGCAACGTCTGTTAAGTTTTCTCTTTTTAATTTTCGCCGGCCTCGCGTTGTTGCTGGCGACGATCGGTCTCTATGGTCTGCTTGCCTACACGACGCTGAGGCGCGCTCGTGAAATCGGGATCCGTCTCGCTCTTGGTGCCCGGCCTTCTCAGATTCGCGTGCTCGTTCTTTCACACGCGATGCAATTACTTTTGTTCGGCTCCGTAATCGGGCTGATCACGGCATTTGCGGTTTCGCGGGTAATGCAAAGCGTGCTCTTCGAAGTAAAAGCAATTGATCCGAAAATTTATCTCTGCGTTGGTCTACTTCTTTTTGCCGCGACGCTTCTTGCCTCTTGGATTCCTGCGCGTCGCGCCACACTGGTCGATCCCATTCAAGCATTACGGTCCGAATGAGCCGAATTTCTGATTCCTGATTACCCGGTACTTATTTGGAAATTCTATGCTAAACCACCGACTGATCATCGCGCTGAGTCGCAACGGCTGATTCATCATGATCAAGCTCCGAAATCTCGAACGCAGGTATCCGTTGGCGAAGGAGAAGTTTTTTTACGTCCTGCGTGATATCAACATCGACATCCAGGAAGGCGAGTTCATTTCAATCATGGGCCCATCCGGCGCGGGCAAATCCACGCTGTTGCACATTCTCGGAATGCACGACCACGGCTGGCGCGGCGAATACTTTTTCCGTGAAACTGCGGTGCATCACTTGAAAACGAAGGAACGCGCTACGCTGCGGAACGAGCAGATCGGCTTCGTGTTTCAGCAGTATCATTTGCTCGATGACCTGACGGTATACGAGAACCTCGACATCCCGTTGTCGTATCGCCGGTACAGCAAAAGCGAGCGCGCCGCGCTGGTGGCCGACACGCTCGATCGTTTCCAAATCGTTGGTAAAAAAGATTTATATCCGCGTCAACTGTCAGGGGGGCAACAACAACTGGTCGGTGTTGCGCGCGCAATCATCGCTGAACCAAAACTTCTACTCGCTGACGAACCCACGGGAAACCTGCACTCCGGTCAGGGCGAAGAAATCATGGAACTATTTCGCAAGCTCAATGACGAAGGCATGACCATCATTCAGGTCACGCACTCGGAAAAAAACGCATCGTATGGCAAACGTACTATTCAACTGCGCGACGGCTGGATTACGAAACGAGAGCAATGACATGAACGATCTCAAATTCGCTCTTCGCCAACTTCGCAAGTCACCGGCTTTTACTTTAATTGCGGTCCTGACACTCGCGCTCGGGATTGGATTAAACACTGCCATTTTCAGTCTCATCAACGACCTGTTTCTGCGCGGACTGCCGTTCAAGGAGCCGCAGCGACTCGTGCACATGTATTCGAACGCGCGCGAACGCAACCTGCTCGAGCTCGCGATCTCCGTGCCGCGCTTTGAGCATTATCGCGATAGTCAGACGATCTTCGACGGCTTCGGCGCGGAAAACGTCTCCGCATTCAGGCTCACCGGGCTCGGCGATGCGGTGCAGGTCCTCGGCGGGCAGGTGACGTCGAACTATTTCGATGTGCTCGGCGTCCGACCGATTCGCGGTCGCAACTTTTTGCCGGAGGAAGAAAAAACCGCCGATGTGGCGATGGTGACGGAGAACTTCTGGCGCAAACGCCTCGGCGGCGATCCGAATGCAATCGGCCGCGGCATCACGCTGAACGGTATGCCACACACGATTGTTGGCGTCTTGCCGAACCTGCCGTTCTCGTGGGTCGGGCCTGGGGCGGAAGTATGGACGACGAAGCCGTTCGAGATCGCCGGAATTTCATACGAGCGCATCATGCGTGGCTCGGGTGTTCTACGCGTTGTCGGACGGCTGAAACCGGGAATGACATTGGAGCAGGCGCGCGCTGCGTTGCCGCCGCTCGAGCAAAGCTACCGCGCCCGATATCCGGACAAGATCGACAGCTCATCGGTGATGACGCTGAAAACATTAGCAGAGGACACGACCGGAAATCTGCGGCCGGCGTTTGTGATATTGCTCACCGCGGTCGGGTTTGTGCTGCTGATCGCATGCAGCAATGTTGCGAACCTGTTGCTCGTCAGGTTCAGCGGACGGCGGCGCGAAATCGCGTTACGCATGGCGATTGGTGCCTCGCGTCGCGGCGTTGTGCGGCTCTTCATTTTCGAGAGCTTGCTCGTAAGCGTCATTGCTGGGATCGCGGGTGCGTTGCTCGCCTGGTACGTCGTTCCGATCGTGCCGAAAATGGCGTCGAACTTTCTGCCGTTCGATCCCGATACGCGCGTCGAGCTTTCGTTAGGCGTGCTCGGCTTCACGATCGTGATGTCGATCCTCACCGGCGTCGTGATGGCTATTTATCCGGCGCTGCAAACTTCGCGCGCCGATCTCGTCGGTGCCTTAAAGGAAGGCGGCCGCGGAACGAGCGGCAGCGCGCAGCAACTGCGCTTCCGCAAATTCTTGATCGGCGCGCAGGTCGCGTTGTCGGTCACGTTGCTCGCGGGCGCGGCGTTGCTCATCACCAGCTTTGTGCGGCTGAGCCAGCAAAGCATCGGCTATCGCGCCGACAATCTCTGGATTGGCTTCGTGACTTTGCCGCAGGCGCGCTATCCCGACGACGCTTCGCGAGAACGTTTCGCGGAACAAACTCTGGCAGCGCTGCGCAACGCGCCGGGGATCGAGAGCGCGACCATGTGCGCGGACATTCCGCTGATTCCCGCCGGTAGCAGCAACACGCTCTATGCGCGGCCCGAGAGCGAGATTCTGCCGATTGACAAGCGCGCGGCTGCTGCGTTCCACAACGTCGCGCCTGATTATTTCAAGACCTGGGGCATTCCACTTTTGGCAGGGCGCGATTTCAACGAACACGACGTCGCCGGTGGCCAGAACGTGATCCTGATCAGCCAGAGCGGCGCGAAGAAGATTTT
This sequence comes from Verrucomicrobiota bacterium, assembly GCA_003218475.1. Classification (GTDB taxonomy): domain Bacteria; phylum Verrucomicrobiota; class Verrucomicrobiia; order Chthoniobacterales; family UBA10450; genus Udaeobacter. The sequence continues at coordinate 16,424 of QHNR01000007.1, forward strand.
CGGCAACGAAAGTCCGATCGGCAAAACGCTGCTCGTCGGCAGTGACAGCACGCCAGCGGAGATCGTCGGCATCGTTGGCGACGTGCGCACGCGCAAGATCGCGGAGCCTGACGATGTAGAACTCTACCGGCCTTGGGCGCAGCAAAGTTTTTCGTTCCTTAGCATCGATGTGCGCAGCAATCTCAGCGTGGACGCGGTCACGAAGTTGGTGCGCTCCGCGTTGGCGACCGTCGATCCCGGTCTCGCAGTCGCGCTGCCGCAATCGATGAGCGCGATCGTTGCACAAGCCGTCGGCCAGACGCGGTTGATGATGTGGTTGCTCGGCATTTTCGCGGGCGTTGCGCTGTTGCTCGCGAGCATTGGGATTTACGGCGCCGTTGCCTACACCGTCGAGCAACGCACCGGCGAGATCGGCGTGCGCATGGCGCTCGGCGCACAAACGCGCGATGTCCTGCAACTCGTCGTGAAACAGGGGATGAAGCCGGTCCTGAGCGGCCTGGCGCTCGGCATCATCGCGACATTCGCGCTCGGCCGTTTGATCGCAGCGCAGCTCTATCAAGTTTCGGCGCATGACCCGGTTCTGCTCGGCGGCGCAACAGTTCTGCTCGCGGCGACCGCACTGATGGCGTGTCTGCTCCCGGCCCGCCGCGCTACACATGTGAATCCGATTCAAGCACTACGCACCGAGTGATATGAACGATCTCAAATTCGCTCTTCGCCAGCTCCGCAAATCCCCGGCGTTCACTTCGATCGCGGTGATCACGCTTGCACTCGGTATCGGCTTGAACACGGCGATCTTTTCGCTGATCAACGATCTCTTCCTGAAAGGCCTGCCTTTCCAGGAACCGGAGAGGGTCCTGCATATCCTGACCAAGGGGAAAGACCGGACGGACGAGTTCCAGATGTCGGCGCTGCGATTCATGCTTTATCGGGACGGGCAGACGATTTTCTCGGGGTTCGCGGCGGAGAATCAACAGGCGGCGACAGTGTCGGGTCTCGGCGATCCGTTGTCGGTGCCGATTTTCAAAGCGACCGCAAACTGGTTCGACGTGCTCGGCGTGCGGCCAATCATGGGACGAACCTTTCTGCCGCAGGAAGAAGAAGGCGCGGATGTGGCGATCATCACGGACCGCTTTTGGAAAGCGCGGTTCGCCGGCAGTCAGGACATCATCGGGAAAACGATCGTGCTCGATGGCGTGGCGCACACGATCGTGGGCGTGATCGCAAAGATGCCAGTCTCGTGGACGGGACCGAACGCGGACGTCTGGACGACGAAGCCGATGGTCATCCCGGGTTTCTCGTATGAAAAGATGATGCGCGGCTCGGCGTTCCTGCGCGTGATCGGGCGCTTAAAGCCGGGCGTTACACTTGACCAGGCGAAGGCGGCGCTGGGCACGCTCGAGGACAGTTACCGCTCGCAATTTCCGGAGAGGGGCGACGCGCAAGCGCGCAACATCATTAAGACGCTTCCGGAAGATGTGACGGAGAATTTGCGGCCCGGGTTCGCGACTCTGCTAACAGCGGTCGGGTTCGTTTTGCTCATCGCTTGCAGCAACGTGGCGAATCTGCTCCTAGTGCGGTTCAGCGGACGGCGCCGCGAGATTTCGCTCCGGCTGGCGTTGGGCGCGACGCGCGGCAGCGTCCTGCGACTTTTTGTTTTCGAGAGCGTGCTGATCAGTCTGCTGGCGGGAATTCTCGGTGCGGCGCTGGCTTGGCAGCTGGTTCCACTTGTGCCGAAGCTGACAGCGAACTTTCTCCCGATCGAACAGGGAAGCGCGAGTGCGCTCTCCGTGCCGGTGCTCTTGTTCACGATTGGGCTTTCGCTCGTGACGGGATTCGCGATGGGTCTTTATCCGGCGTTGCAAAGCTCACGCGCGGATATCGTCGATGCGCTCAAGGAAGGCGGCCGCGGCACCCAGGGAAGTGTGCGTCAACAGCAGTTCCGGAAAATTCTGGTGGGCGCGCAGGTGGCGCTCTCCGTTACGCTGCTCGCGGGCGCGTCGTTGCTCATCACGAGTTTCGTGCGCCTGAGTCAGCAGGATCCCGGGTTCAACACGGACAAACTCTGGATCGGAGTCACGGTTTTGTCGCAGGCCCAACATCCCGATCAGGCGAGACGGGCGCGTTTCGCCGAGCAATTGCAAACGGCGTTGCGCGCGACTCCGGGATTCGAGGACCTGATGTTGAGCAGCAGTTTTCCGCTATTCGGCAACCCGGGCGCGACTCTCTATACACGGCCCGAAGGCAACGTGCCTCCGGTTGCCGAGCGAAAAGGCGCGCCGTCGAACGACATCATGCCGGGCTGGTTCCGCGCTGCGGGCATTCCGTTGATCGCGGGCCGCGATTTTAACGAACAGGACGTGATGGATCATCCGAACGTCATCATCATCAGCAAAGCGGGCGCGAAGACGGTGTTCGGCGACGAGAATCCGATCGGCAAAACGTTGCTGATCACGAACGGCAGCGTGCCGGTCGAGATTGTCGGCGTCGTCGGCGATGTGCGCTCGGTGCAATTGAATCACGCGAACAACATGGAATTTTATCGTCCATTCGCCCAGGAGAGTTGGCCGTTCCTCAAAATCGTGGTGCGCAGTCCGCTTCCGCCGGAAACGATCACGTACTCGATTCAGACCGCGCTGCGCAGCATCGATCCGAGCCTTGCTCTAATCTGGCCGCAGCCATTCAGCGAAATCATGGCGCAGGCCCTCGGCCAAGCGCGGCTGATGATGTGGTTGCTCGGAATTTTTGCCGGAGTCGCCTTGCTCCTCGCCAGCATCGGGATTTACGGCGCGGTTGCTTACACGGTCGAGCAACGCACTGGCGAAATCGGAGTTCGCATGGCGCTGGGTGCGCAAACACGCGACGTGTTGCGCCTGGTTGTGAATCAAGGCATGAAACCCGTCCTCGTCGGGCTTGCGATCGGGATTGCAGCGGCTTTTGCGCTCGGTCGTTTAATTGGTTCGCAGCTTTATCAAGTTTCGGCGCACGATCCACTGCTGCTCGGCGGCGCAACAGTTCTGCTTATGGCGATCGCACTCATGGCGTGTCTGCTCCCCGCACGCCGTGCCACAAACGTCGATCCAATTACCGCGCTTCGGTCTGAGTAGTTTTTATGCAGAACCTTCGTTACGCATTCCCGCGTTCTGGCCAAACAGCCGCTCTTTACCGCGATCGTCATTTTGACGTTTGCGCTTGGGATTGGCGCGAATACGGCGGTGTTCAGCGTTCTCAATGCGTGTTGCGGTCGCCTTTGTCGCCTGCCTGGTGCCCGCTCGCCGCGCCAGCCTGGTCGACCCAATTCAAGCAATAAGCACTGAATGAATTTCGAACCGATAGCCACAGACTCATATGAACGACATCCGTTTCGCATTTCGTAAACTTCGACAATCACCGGCGTTCACCGCGATCGCCGTGCTCACGCTCGCGCTCGGCATCGGGCTGAACACGGCAATCTTCAGCCTGATCAACGATTTATTTCTGCGCGGCCTGCCATTCAAAGAACCGCGGCGCGTTGTGCATTTCTTTTCCAACGCGCCAGACGGCAAGCTGGTCGACCTTCCCCTGTCGCTACCACGGTTTCAGCATTATCGCGATGGCCAGACAATTTGTGAGGACCTCGGTGCCGAAAATCTGTTTGCGTTCACGTTGACGGGACTTGGCGACGCTGTGCAACTGTTCGGTGGCAGAGTGACGTCGAACTATTTCGACGTGCTCGGTGTGCGTCCGATCCGTGGCCGCAACTTTTTGCCTAACGAAGAAGAAGCCGCCGATGTGGCAACGGTCACGGAAAATTTCTGGCGGAAACGAATGGGCGGAGACCCGAACGTCATTGGCCGCAGCATCACTCTCGACGGCGTGGCGCACACGATTGTTGGCGTGTTGCCGAATCTGCCGTTTGCCTGGGTCGGCCCGAACGCCGAGGTCTGGACAACCAAGCCGTACGTGATTCCCGGTTTCACGTACGAGCGAATGATGCGCGGCACCACCTTTTTGCGCGTCGTAGGCCGGTTGAAACCGCGAATGACCGTAGAACAAGCGCGAGCCGCGTTACCTGCGCTAGGTCAAAGCTATCGCGCCGAATTTCCGGGTAAGATCGATAGCGCGTTGGTCACAACCCTGAAGACGCTTCCAGAGGATGTGAGCGGAAATTTGCGCCCCGCGTTTGCGACACTGTTCGCTGCGGTGGCTTTCGTGTTGCTCATCGCCTGCAGTAATGTTGCAAATCTGCTGTTGGTCCGGTTCAGCGGCCGCCGCCGTGAGATCGCGTTGCGAATGGCGATTGGCGCGTCCCGCACGGGCATCGTCCGGCTGTTCGTATTTGAAAGTTTGCTCGTGAGTTTTCTCGCGGGAATCGTCGGCACCGTGTTGGCCTGGCAATTGGTCCCGCTCGTTCCGAAAATGGCCGCGAATTTTTTGCCGTTCGATCCCAACACACGCGTTAACCTCTCTTTTTCGGTACTCGGTTTCACAATTGCATTGTCGATTTTGACCGGGCTGTTGATGGGAATCTATCCTGCACTTCAAAGCTCGCACGCCGATCTGGTAGATGGACTTAAGGAAGGCGGCCGCGGAATGACCGGCAGCGTGAGGCAACAGCGCTTCCGAAAAATTCTTGTCGGCGCGCAAGTGGCGCTCTCGGTGACGCTACTCGCCGGCGCCGCATTGCTGATCACGAGTTTCGTGCGTCTCAATCAGCAAAATGTCGGCTACCAGTACAGAAATGTTTGGATTGGCTTCGTCACTTTACCGACAACACAATACTCTGATCTCGGGACGCGGCAGCGTTTCGTAGAGCATTTGCTCGCCTCGTTGCGAGCGGTTCCAGGTTTTCAAAATGTCGCTGCCAGCGGTGATATTCCGCTGCTGCCCGGCGGCGCTAACGCGACGCTTTATTCGCGCGCTGATGGCGAGGTGTTGCCGGTGGACAAGCGGGCGACGGCCCCAAGCCACGACGTTTCGCCCGGTTATTTCAAGACCTGGGGCATTCCTGTTCTGGCAGGACGCGATTTCGATGAGCATGATACCGCGGATCATCAGAACGTCGTTCTCATCAGTCAGTCAGGGGCGAAAAAGGTTTTCGGCAACGAAAATCCGATCGGCAAAACGCTCTTGGTCACGAGTTCCGGCACACCGTGCGAGATCGTCGGCATCGTCGGCGACGTTCGCTCGCGAAAGGTCAACGAGCCTGACGATATGGAATTTTATCGGCCCTCGGCGCAGGAGAACTTTCCATTCCCGACGATTGTAGTACGCACCAATTTAAGAGAGGACGCCGTCACAAAATTGGTGCGCTCAACGCTGGCGACTGTTGATCCTGGTCTTGCAATCGCGTTGCCACAATCAATGGAAAAGATCATCGCACAAGCCCTCGGCCAGACTCGGCTGATGACCTGGCTGCTCGGAATTTTTGCAGCAGTCGCGTTGTTGCTTGCGAGCATCGGAATTTATGGCGCGGTCGCGTACACAGTCGAACAACGCACTGGCGAAATCGGTGTGCGCATGGCGCTCGGTGCGCAAACGCGAGATGTTCTTCGCCTGGTCATCAACCAGGGCATGAAACCCGTTGTCATTGGACTGGCGATCGGGATCGGGGCGGCATTAGGGGTAGACCGCTTAATTGCCACCCAACTTTACCAGGTTTCGGAACACAACCCCGCTCTGCTCGGCGGCGTAACTGTGTTGCTCGCAATGATTGCCCTGATCGCATGCTTGTTGCCGGCGCGACGCGCCACTCACGTTGATCCAATCGAAGCGCTCCGTTACGAATGAACTATCCTGAATCAACATCGCCATACGACAACGCCGCGAGCAAAGCGTCCAGAAGAGCTTTGCTTTGCGAATTCCTTTGAATATCGGTGGCGCTGCGGTGTCTGATATCGTCTCCTAAGTTCATATGCATCTGCGTTCCGTAATTTCTCTCGTTTTCGCCGCCGTCATCACGCCAACAATTTTTGCGCAAGACACAAATCAGCCGACTGTAGACCAACTGGTCGCCAAGAACATCGAAGCCAAGGGCGGCGCGACCGCGCTGCATGATCTCCAATCGCTGCGGCTTACCGGCAAGATGCTGGTGCAGCAGGGCCAGATCGAATATGCCTATCTGCAAACTAAGAAGCGGCCTGACGAAGTCCGCACCGAGGCTTCTCTTCAGGGAATGACACAGATCCAGGCGTATGACGGCAAGGAAGGCTGGAGAGTGTCTCCATTTTTCGGACGTAAAGACCCCGAACGCATGTCCGTCGATGATGTCAAGGCACTGATTGAGAACTCGGAAATCGATGGACCATTGGTTGATTGGAAGACGAAAGGAAGCAGTGTCGAATACCTCGGAACCGAGGACGTCGAGGGAACACCTGCGCATAAATTAAAAGTGGTGCGCAAGAATGGGGACGTGAGCTTTGTCTATCTGGATCCTGACCACTTTTTGGAGATTCGTGTCTTGACGCAACGGATGAGACACGGCGCGCACGAAGAGGTAGAGACAGATCTGGGGGATTACGAAAAAGCGGGGGGCGTATTCATTCCGACGTCAATCGAGGCCGGGCGCAAAGGAGCGCCGGACAAACAAAGAATTATTATCGACAAGGTCGAAGCCAACGTGCCCGTCGATGACACGATTTTTCACTTCCCGGCTTCGAAATAACTCTTGTGTGACTACAGCGGACACTAAGCAGATGGGAATACTAAGCAGCCGAAAGCGACGCGAGGACGCGTGCGCACTCCCAAAGTCCCGCGACTGCGGGACGAAACAGAATTGACGCATCTCTATGGATTTCGCACGCAGTGCTTTTGGAGTGCGATGCGTCTTCGCATCGCTTTCGGTCCTTTTTCTTCCCGCCGTTCCTTGTCACGCCGAGGAATCGCCATATAACTCGGCAACGATCTCAGGCCTTGGCACGCGCAACATAGGTTCCGCAACAATGAGCGGACGCATCTCTGCCATCGCCGGTACACGCGAGCCCTCGGGCAAGATCACGCTCTTTGTCGGTGCGGCCAGCGGCGGTGTTTGGAAATCCGACGACAGCGGGACGAGGTACCGGCCCGTTTTTGACGAGCAGCGTGCGCAATCGATCGGTGCGATCGCGCTCGATCCGAAGAATTCGAAAAATGTCTGGGTCGGAACTGGTGAATCGTGGACGCGTAACAGCGTTTCGATTGGCGACGGAATTTATAAATCAACCGATGGGGGTGAAACGTGGACGCGCGCTGGTTTAGAGAAATCCGAGCGTATTGCAAAGATAGCAGTTAGTCCGAGGAGCAGTGATACGGTTTTCGCCGCGGTCCCCGGCGCGTTGTGGAGCGATTCACCGGATCGCGGTCTCTACAAAACAACTGATGGCGGCAAGACATGGCAGCAAGTTCTGAAAGGACCAAATCTTTCGACTGGCTGCACCGATATCACGATTGATCCAACCAATCCCAACGTGATGTTCGCAGCCATGTGGGATTTCCGGCGCAAAGGCTGGGAGTACCGCTCGGGCGGCGAAAGTCCTACCGCGCCGTCGGCTAGTGGATTGTTTCGGTCCACGGACTCCGGCAATACCTGGACGGAGATCACGACTGAGACCAACAAGGGTTTTCCCAAGAAACCGTATGGCCGCATCGCAGTAGCGATTGCGCCCTCGAACGCCCAGCGTGTTTACGCTTTTGTCGAATCGCCAGAGAGCGCGTTGTTCGTTTCCGATGACGGCGGGATGACATGGGAGAAGCGTGATAAGAGCCGGTGGATGGTGTGGCGTCCGTTCTACTTCGCGAATCTGATCGTCGATCCAAAAAATCCGGACCGCCTCTTCAAGCCGGACGGATCACTGATCGTCAGCGAGGATGGCGGGAAAAGTTTCGCGGTGGTCGGCGGTTTTCAAGGGGCTCACGGCGACGCGCACGATGTGTGGATCGATCCCACCAACACGCAGGTAGTATTCGTGGGAGACGATGGCGGAATGTGGTACTCCTACAACGGCGGCAGCAAATGGTGGAAAGGCGAAAACCTGCCGGTATCGCAGTTTTACCATGTCAGCCTCGACAACAACGACCCGTACCGTGTTTACGGCGGTTTGCAGGACAATAGTTCGTGGGTAGGCGACTCGCAGTACCCGGGCGGTATCACCAACTCACGTTGGGAAAACATGTTCAATGGCGATGGCTTTTGGATGTTTCCCGATCCGGCTGATCCCGATTACATCTATGCCGAGTACCAAGGCGGCGAGATCGGTCGTGTAAATCGTTACACGCACGAAGCTCGCAACATCAAGCCAAGACCAAATTATAAGGAAAAACTGCGGTTTAATTGGAACACGCCGATCGCGCTCTCGCCGAATGAGAAGGGGACCATTTACGTCGGTGCGCAATTTCTTTTCCGCTCACGCGATCACGGCCAGAACTGGGAACGCATTTCGCCAGACCTGACCACGAACGATCCACAAAAACAGAAGCAGGAACAATCCGGCGGCGTGACCGTGGACAATTCGTCGGCGGAAATGCACACCACCATTTATTCGATCAGCGAATCGCCTAAGCAGAAGGGGCTGATCTGGGTCGGCACCGACGATGGCAACCTCCAGCTCACGCGCGATGGCGGCAAGACCTGGACGAATGTAGTCGGCAACATTCCCGGGCTGCCGAAGAATTCGTGGGTCAATTGGGTCCAGGCCAGCAACTTCGATGCGCGCACCGCTTACGCCGCATTCGATCGACATACCTTTGGCGACATGTCGCCGTACGTTTTCAAAACGACCGATTACGGCAAAACGTGGACGCCGCTTGTAACCGCGCAGGATCCGAAAGCTGTTCGTGGATACGCTCATGTGATCAAGGAAGATTTGGTCAAACCGGATCTGCTGTTTCTCGGAACCGAGTTCGGGCTATGGGTTTCCATTGATGGTGGAAAGACCTGGGGGCAATTTAAAGGCAACCACTTTCCTGCGGTTGCCGTGCGCGATCTGGCAATTCATCCACGGGACAATGACCTCGTTCTCGCGACGCACGGTCGCGGCATCTGGATCATAGACGACATCACGCCACTGCGCGCACTAACGCCCGATTTGTTGAAGCAGGACGTTGCGTTTGTTTCAGCGCGCCCGGTGCAGCAGCGAATCGAAGGCGCAGGAGGCTGGGCAAATGGCGACGCGGTTTTCGTCGGCGATAATCCGCCTGACGCCGCAGTCATCAATTACTACCAGCGCGAGCGGCATCTGTTCGGGAAAATGAAACTGGAAATTTTGGATTCTTCCGGACGCGTCATTGATGAATTGCCGGCCAGCAAACGCCCTGGCCTGAATCGGGTGACGTGGCCAATGCGCGCAAAGCCGCCGCGTGTGCCTCCGGGGGCGCAGGTTTCATCCGCGGGAACGCGCGGTCCGCGCCTCGTGCCGGGCGTGTACACTGTGCGCCTCACGAAGCGAGGCAAAGTTTCGGAGACGAAGTTGACATTGGGTCTGGATCGCCGAGCGAAATTCAGCGAAACAGACCGCAAGGCGCAGTTCGACGCCGCGATGCGAGTCGTCGCGTTGTTCGGCGATGAAAGCGCGCTGATGGATCGGATCCTAGCGTTGCGCAAAGCATTGGCCCAAAGTGGCGCCGCCTTTCCGGAAAGCGATCCGCTTGGCAAAAACATTTCCGACTTCGACGGCAAGGTTGACGCAGTGCGAAAGAAGATCGTCGCGACAACCGAGGGCGGCGCGATTACGGGCGAGGAACGGTTGCGCGAACACACCGACCAGCTTTACGGAGCGATCCTTAGTTATGAGGGGAAACCGGGCGCGTACCAGATCGCCTACATCGATGCGCTCAAGCGCGAACTCGATGACGTGACGAAAGAATTCGACCAACTACTCGCGCAAGACCTGCCTGCCTTAAACGAATCGCTCAAAGCCAAAGGCCAGCAACCAATCGCAGCACCATCACCCAACGTGGGTGCCAATGATGCCACGCATGGCCCAGTCGGCGCGACAGCCACGAGCGCGTTCCTTCCCGCGGATTTCCGCATTTCGTACTGAAGCTCTGGCGCCTGGAGCGGTCTAATAGAGCGAATCTTTTGCTCCACGAGCTTCGTTCTGGTAAGCTCGTACACAAGGCTGCCTATGGTTCAAGACGGCACCGAGCATCGCAAGCTCGCCGCGATCATGTTCACGGACATGGTCGGTTACAGCGCTGTCATGGAGCGCAACGAGGCCCTCGCACTTGCGTTACTCGAGGATTACCGCCGACTCCTGCGTTCAATTTTTCCAAAACATCAGGGGTCTGAAATCAAGACGATTGGAGATGGCTTCCTACTCGAATTTTCCAGCGCCTTAGCGGCAGTCCAATGCGGAACTGAAATTCAAGAGGGGATCGCAAAGAGAAATTCTGCCAATCCGCAGCAAGGAACATTTCAGGTTCGGATCGGAATTCATGCGGGCGATGTTGTGCGCCGTGACAACGATGTGATTGGCGACGGTGTCAACATCGCCGCTCGCATCGAACCATTGGCCGGAGCGGGCGGCATTTGTATTTCCCAGCAGGTATTTGATCAGATCGAGAATCGCGCTGCCCAATCGCTGAAAAGGATGGGGCAGGTGAAACTTAAGAATATGATGCGGCCTCTGGAGGTTTATTGGGTCGGATACGAGGGCGCAGCGTCGGGTCCACCGGACCTCGTGCGAGCCGATGAATCTTCTTCGGCTCAGAAATCGATTGCCGTCCTGCCTTTCCTAAACATGAGCTCAGACCCGGAGAACGAGTATCTGAGCGACGGTCTGACAGAAGACCTGATCATGGCATTTTCACAATTGAAGGGGTTACGCGTGCCGGCCCGGACTTCAAGCTTCGCGTTCAAGGGGAGAAATGAGGATGTCCGCCGGATTGGCCAGCAACTTAATGTGAAAACGATTTTAGAAGGGAGTGTGCGCAAAGTTGCCAACCGGCTGCATATAACGGCCCAACTGATCAATGTCCTTAACGGCGATCACCTGTGGTCCTAAACGTTTGATCGCGAAATGCAAGAGGTCTTCGCGATTCAGGATGAGATTACGCGCGAAATCGTGGACGCCCTTGAGATGCAACTGGTTGGCGCAGGCGATCAACCGTTGGGGAAACATGGCACTTACAACCCCGACGCCTATCAACTTTATCTTCAGGCCAGGTATCACTTTAACAAATTCACTGGTGACGGCTTCAAGCGATCCATCGAGTGTTGCAAAAAAGCCCTCGAAATAGAGCCAAACTACGCGCTCGCTTATGCTGCCTTATCGCTCTCCTTCCAATACGGCTGGTTTTACGGGGCATCTCTCGTTTGAAGAGAAGCTCGCTGCGATCGGTCCTCACGATCTATTCGCAGAAAAGGCAGTAGAACTCGATCCGAACCTGGCCGAAACACAGACCGCCTTGGCGATCGTTAGATTTTGGAACCAGAGGGACTGGTCAGTGGCTGAAGAGTGCTTCAAACAAGCCATCAAGCTTAACCCTAACTACATCACCGCTCACGAGCATTATGCTTTGTTCCTGGCGTGCAGGAGCCGGGTCGACGAAGCGATAACTCAGGCGCGGTGGGCGCTACAGCTTGATCCCCTATCCCCCCTGGACACTTTGCACATAGCAGCAGCATATTGGTTAATGCACCGGTACGATCTAATGCTCGAACAAGCCCGTAGATTGTTTGATCTGGAGCCAAACTTCTTCGGGACATATTGGATGCTGGGGTTGGCTCATTGGGCTCAGGGACTGCACGACGCTGCCGTCGCGGAGTTGCGCAAAGCAGTCGTGCTGGGAGGAGGTCCTGTTCCATTGGCCGATCTCGGGTGCCTGTTGGGCCGGTTGGGTCGGAAGGCGGAAGCTCAACAGGTCCTCGAAGATTTAGGCGAACTCGGAAAGCGGATGTATGTCCAGCCACCTTGTCTGGGCTTCGTTCATGCAAGTTTGGGCAATCTTGACGAAGCCTTTGGTTGCTTCGCCCGAGGCATGGAACATGAAAACGGTAGCATTGCGTATCTTCGGGAATACTGCATCTGTGCGGGCTTGGATGAATTGCGTGCTGACCCACGATTACCGGCGTTGCTTAAGGGAATCGGAGTCCGTGAGCGCTAATATCGACGAACGCTGGCGTGAACCTGTGTACGGAGGTCTGCCCCGCCGAATCGATGACCTCAGATTGATTACCGACACCGACGGTATCTTCGCTAAAACAAATGGTTCTGCGGAATCGTGGGAGTTAACCTCTCGCTAAAGAATGGAGCGCAAGCCTGCTGTGTTTATTGTTTTTCATCATATCGGCCTTTTACCGTCAAGGTCACTGAACTTTTCCTGACGCCATGTGCGGTATCGGCGCAATCGTTTCTCTAAGCGAAGAGCAGGTGCGCGACGGGATGCCGCGAATGATCGCGGCGATGCATCATCGCGGCCCGGATGGGAGCGGCAGTTTATTGCTGAACGCACCTGAAATTTTCTGCGGGCTGGCCAGCACGCGTCTGGCGATTCTGGATCTCTCACCTGCCGGCGCGCAGCCGATGATTTGTCCGAAGACTGGCGCTGCCCTTGTTTTCAATGGCGAGATTTTCAACCACGTCGAGTTACGGCGCGAGCTTCTCGATGCGGGAATTGAGTTCCGAAGCACCAGCGACACCGAGGTCGTGCTGAATGGACTGGTAAGATATGGAACGGCGTTCCTTCCACGACTTAAAGGCATGTTTGCTCTCGCGTTCGTGGATGGAGAGCGAAAAGCGTTGCTGCTTGCTCGTGATCCGCTGGGAATCAAACCGCTTTACCAGCATTCCAGTCCGGACCTGCTGGTGATCGGCAGTGAGGTGCGCGCGGTCGTTGCTGGCGCGCGTTTGTCGCGGGAGATCGATCGACAGGGACTTATCTCGTATCTCGCGTACGGCGCAGTGGCCGAGCCGAGGACGATCTTCAAGGAAGTTCGCGCGTTCGCGCGCGGCAGTTCCCAGCTTATCCCACTGACGCGACAAAGCCTATCCACTCCACCGCCGCCAAAGCGCTTTTTCAATATGCCGGCAATTCAGGAAATTTCCGAAGCTGAGGCAATCGAACAGGTGCGAGCCACGCTTACGCAGGCGGTCGATCAACATCTCATCAGTGATGTGCCAGTGGGGATGTTGCTCTCGTCAGGCGTCGACAGCACGATCGTGACGAGCCTGGCGGCGAAAAGCGCGCCTCACATTCGCTCGTTCACAGTCGGGCTCGCCGGGAACAGCAGCGAATCGGAGAGCGATCTCGCGCAACGCACAGCGGAGAGGCTCGGTTTGCGCCACAGCAATATTGTCATTGGGCCGGACGACGGGCGAGCGGAAGCCCGGGTCTGGCTGGATTCTTTGGACCAGCCTTCGATTGACGGCTTGAACGTGTTCGTTATCTCGCGGGCCATTCATGCGCAGGGCATCAAGGTTGCGCTTTCCGGTCAGGGTGGCGACGAGCTTTTTGGCGGTTACCCATCATTTGTCGATGTGGAGCGGATGCGAAGCCTTTACGACAAATTTGGGTTTCTACCGCGTTTTGTTCGCCGGTCAGGCGTGCAGCTGGCGCTTTTTGCGAAATCGTCCGTCGTCCGTGCAAAAGCAATCGATATCGCCGAATCAAACGGCGACGTTCGTTCATTGTATCTCCAGAGACGACGCACTCTCTCAAACAAGCAACTGAAAGAGCTCGGAATCAACGGGCCGCTTCCAACCGCCCGAAATTTTCTGCCGCCGGAATCCGAACCGCCCTTCGAGTTTGAGTCGCTTGCCGTTCCGGAGGCCGTCTCATGGCTTGAAACGCACTATTACCTTGGAAACATGCTGCTTCGCGATGGCGATGCGAATAGCATGGCGCATTCGCTGGAATTGCGGATGCCATTTCTGGATACGCGTGTGATCGATATGGCGTTTGCAATTGCCGGGCGCATCCGCTTTCCCAAGGGAGCGCAGGCTAAGCACCTGTTGCGCGCCACGTTTCCAGAGGCGTTGCCGAAGGAAGTAGCGATCCAGCCAAAAAAAGGCTTCACATTACCGATCAATCGTTGGATGACAGACGCGTTGCGGGAGAGATGCGAGGCCGGCCTGGAGTATCTCAGAGGAACTCAATTGCTCAATAACCGTGGAATCAGTAAGATTTGGTCGCAATTTCTTTTGGAACCGGATTCGTCCGTTTGGAGCCGAGCGTGGGAGTTATGCGTTTTGGGCATATTCACTGAGAACCATTCCATTAGTGGTGTGTGAGGCCGGGAGGTAGCGTCTGGCGAAAGAATGGAGCCGAAGCCTGCCATCGCTGTCGTTTTTCAGCACATCGGCCCGTATCATCATGCCCGGCTCAACGCTGCAGCAGAGAAATTGCTGGCAACCGGTTTGGAGTGGTCCGCCAGGGAGTATTACCCCTGGGGGGCAGCGGCCTCTCTAGCGCGGTACCACAAAGTTTCTCTCTTCCCAGAAGCAGGAGACTGTTTCCCGGGAAACGCCCAGCTTCGGCGAGCGTTTTACGCAACGTTGCAACGGGCCAGGCCCGATGTGGTGGCAGTCAACGGCTGGAACGATTTTGGATCGCTGGCTGCGGCGAACTGTTGCGTGTGCCACGGAATACCCATGGTGGTCATGTCGGAGAGCGCTCGCGGTGACGAGCCTCGCACGTGGTGGAAGGAGATGATTAAGCGACGGATTGTTGATCTTTACTCTGCCGCGCTCGTAGGCGGTCAGCGTCACGTTGAGTATCTCGTTGAACTTGGTATGCCTCGCGATCGAATCTTCACCGGCTACGATGTGGTCGATAACGCTTACTTTGCGCGACGCACTCTCGAGATCCGAAAGTCCCACCTTCGCCAAGGCTACGGCGGGCAAGCTGCATTCGAAATTCGAAAAAAGTATGGGTTGCCGGAGAATTACTTCCTTGCGTCGGCGCGGTTTATTGAAAAGAAGAATCTCCCGAGACTTATCAGAGCCTACGCGGAATATCGGCAGAGATCAGAAGTCATCCGCCTTCGCCAAGGCTACGGCGGACAGAAAGGTCAGACCTCAGCGGTCAGCGGCGAGAACGCGCCATGGGACCTCGTGCTGTTGGGTGATGGTCCACTTCGGAAAACTCTTAACTCTCAACTCTCAACTCTCAACTTACACCCCCACGTGCATCTTCCCGGCTTTAAACCATACGACGAGTTACCGGTTTACTATGCGTTGGCGAGCGCGTTCGTCCATGCAAGCACGACTGAGCAATGGGGGCTGGTTGTGAATGAAGCTCTCGCGTCTGGGTTGCCGGTGATTGTGTCGAGCCGGTGTGGGTGCGTGCCGGAGCTCGTGCAAGACAACGGGTTCACATTTGATCCAGTCGATGAACATGAGTTGGCCTCGCGGCTGTCAACCATGGCTTCGTTGTCACACGATGAGCGACAGCGTCTCGGCGATGCGAGCTACCGGATCGCTATGAATTTCGCGCCGGAACGTTTCGGCGCGGGCTTGGAACAAGCCGCGCACCTGGCGCTGAGGGACCCAAGCAAGGCCTCGCTGCTCGGCCGTGTGTTGATCAGACTGCTCTCGCAAATGCGCGCGCCCCAGCCTCCATGAAGATCGGTTTTTTGGTCGGCAGCGTCTCGCGCGAAGCAGGCGGGTTATTTCAAAGCGTGCGCGGGCTTGCTAAGGCGGTGATGTCGAAGGACACGACGGCGCGCGTGTTCGGCATCAGCGACAAAAAGAGCGCTGTCGATTCACTCGCGTGGCAGCCGCTTTCTGTTTATACGTTCCAACCACGATTCCGCGCCTGGGGCTACTCAAACCAACTCTTGCCTGCTTTGTTCCGAGCCGATCTCGACATTCTGTCCACCCACGGCTTGTGGAAATATTGCTCCGTTGCTTCGCATCAATGGCATCGCCGGACGGGGCGGCCGTACATCGTTCATTCGCACGGCATGTTGGAGCGATGGGCGTTGCAAAATGCAAAGTGGAAAAAACAAATCGCTGCGCTGCTTTATGAACATACGCATCTGCGCGACGCGGCGTGCCTGCGCGCTTTGTGCGAAGCGGAAGCGCAATCCATCCGCGCCTACGGAATGCGCAGCCCGATTTGCATCATTCCCAATGGCGTTGATTTGCCAGAGCTGGTCGAGAGTTCAGCGGTGGAAGTAGAGAGCCCGCTATTTCAAAAATTTGCTCAAGGCCGAAAAGTTCTGCTCTACCTGGGCAGACTTCATCCAAAGAAAAACGTGGCCAGTTTGATTCGCGCTTGGAAACAAACGCTCAACTCCGATCGTCCGATCAGCGAGAGCTGGGTCCTGGCTATCGTCGGATGGGATCAGGGCGGGTACGACCGAACACTAAAGCAACTCGCAAATGATCGTGGCCTTTTGTTTGCGGACGTTAGTAGTGACAGGACAGAACTCAGCCGACAGCAGTCGACAGCTCCATCTCTTGCCTTCCTTGGACCGCAATTCGGGGCCGAGAAAAATGCATGTTATCGCGCGTGCGACGCATTCAGCTTGCCGTCATTGAGTGAAGGTCTGCCGATGACGGTGCTGGAAGCATGGGCGTATGGGAAGCCGGTAGTAATGACGCCCGAATGCAATTTGCCCGAAGGCTTCGCTGCCGGAGCTGCGTTACAAATTGGAACCACGCCGGAGGAAATTGCCGCTGGTCTAAAACAACTGAACGAAATGAGTGACGACGATCGAAGAACAATGGGCGCTCGTGGCCGCAGTCTAGTCGCGACAAAATTTTCATGGCCGCGAATTGGTGAACAGATGCGGTTGGTGTACGACTGGGTGCTCGGTGGCGGACCAACACCGCGGACCGTGAGATTGTAGCATTCTGCAGCACCTTTCGCGGAGCGTCACTAGCACCGCGCTCTGAGGGTATTTGACGCTTTTCGCTAACGTCGTTTTCTGAGACTCTGGTGCCGTAATGCTGGCAAAAATTTATTCCGCTGCCGTTTACGGCGTGGATGCATACGAAGTGGAGATCGAAGTAAACGGGGCGGGCGGCGACCCGAACATTGTGATTGTTGGGTTGCCGGATGCAGCGGTGAAGGAAAGCCGGGATCGTGTCACAACTGCGATCGCAAATAGCGGCTATTATTGGCCACGCGGTCGCACGACGATCAATCTTGCTCCGGCAGACATCAAAAAGGAGGGCCCGAGTTTCGATTTGCCGATTGCTCTTGGGATGATCGCCGTCACCGAGAACCTGGACAGTTCGCCGTTCGAGAATTTTAGCTTCGTCGGTGAGCTCGCCTTGGACGGTTC
>QHNR01000129.1:0-1097 GCA_003218475.1 Verrucomicrobiota bacterium
GTTGATTGACAAATTCATCCGAACCGTCCGCACGAGATACCGCTGACCGCATGGAGCGGTCGGCCAATTGGTCGTTGCTAAATGGCGCGCAATTCAAAAGGGCGCGTCGACGTCGCAATAACTGCAGCGTCTTCATAGTTTGCGTTGTTCGGGATGCTTAGCGTCCAGCCATGCCTGCAGCTGTCGCCTCCCCTTCGCCAGACATCGCGAGAGGGCGCTCAGCTTGAGTTCGGCGATGTCGAGAATTTCGCGGTAATCGAATTCGTCGAGATAAAAAAGTGCCAGAGCAGTCCTCTGAGGGTCGGGCGCGGTGGAAATCCAAATTGCGAGTTGTGCGGGATCAAGCTGCTCGATCTGTAATGGGGCCCCCGGAGCTATTTCATGTTCGTCAATTTCGAGCGACTCCGGCTTTAAGTCTGTCTTGGTTGCTTCCAAACAGCGCCAGCGCGCCTCGCGGAAGAGCCAAAATGGTTCCTTTGGTAATTGCCCTTGGGCGGCTCCAAGAGCGGCTTCGCGTAACGTAGTGTGAAAAACTTCCTGCGCCTTGTGCGAGTCGCCCAGCATCAAGAAACAAAGGCGATAAAGTTGCGGCAGATTTTGCTTTCGATCCGGCACTCTAGTTTTCCCCGAAAAAGTCAGCGCACTCTACGCGCGTCATCCATACCGACAAGGGCAGATCAGCCATAGGCGCTTCCAAATCAATCTGTTCAAAAGTGGTGATTGGAACCGCTACTCCTTGCAGCAATCAGCGCAGTTTCTTCAAACGACGCGCTACTTCTTCGGCGTTTTCTCGGCTATTAAACGCCGAAATACGAAAGTGACCTTCACCTTGTGCCCCAAAGCCGGCGCCCGGCGTGATGACGACATTTAACTCGCGCAGCACGCGGTCGAACATCTGCCAGCTCGTCAGGCCGTCTGATGTTTTCACCCATATGTATGGCGCGTTTACACCGCCGAAAGTCTCCAGCCCAGCATCGGCCGCGGCGTCGCGAAGAAGTTTTGCGTTTCCCATGTAATGATCGACGAGAGCGCGCACTTGCTTGCGACCTTGTTGTGAATACAAAGCCTCGGCGCCGCGCTGCACAGGATAACTGACG
>QHNR01000129.1:1104-5545 GCA_003218475.1 Verrucomicrobiota bacterium
GTAACCGGCGGCCGTTCTCCGTCCGCGCTAGGACCGATTTTGGCATCACCGTAAACCCGCAGCGCACGCCCGTGAAACCGCCATTCTTCGAAAAGCTGCGCAATTCAATGGCATGCTCGCGAGCACCAGGCACTTCGAAAATTGAGTGCGGAATATCTTGCTCCGAAATGTACGCTTCGTAGGCGGCATCAAAGAGCAGAAGCGCCTCATGCTCGCGCGCATAGTCGACCCAACGAGAGAGCTGCGCACGCGATGCTACTGCCCCGGTTGGATTGTTGGGAAAGCACAGATAAACCAGGTCGACATGTTCCTTCGGCGGCTCGGGCACAAAATTGTTTTCCGCTGTGCATGGCAAATAGAGAATGCCTTCGTAGTTGCCGTCTCTCCTCGGAGGACCGGTGTGGCCAGCCATCACATTTGTGTCGACGTAAACCGGATAGACTGGATCGGGGGCGGCGACCTTATTTTGATCTCCGAGGATATCGAGAATGTAACCGCAATCGCATTTTGATCCATCCGAGATAAAAATTTCATCGTCGGCAATTTCGATGTTGCGGCCGCGATAATCGTTCTGCGCAATGATGTCTCGTGGTCGCCGAGCTCCTCGACAGCTTCCTTCATCGCTTCAATCGCCCCGCGCGGGAGCGGCTCGGTCACATCTCCAATTCCGCACCGAATTAGGCGCTCGGCCGCCTTCGGATTGGCTTCACAAAAGCCGCGCACCCGGCGCGCTACTTCTGGAAACAGGTATCCGGCCTGAAGCTTCAGATAATTCTCGTTTAAATAAGCCATCTCCTTTGGCGAACGGCTGTGACTGCCAAACGTGTACAAGTTTAGCGGCGGTCATAGACCGCCGCTACAGGAGAACTCGCCAGGCGCAAATCAGTAGTTCTTCGCGACGGCGTCCCAATTCACCACGTTCCACCAAGCCTTAAGATAATCGGGCCGTCGGTTTTGATATTTTAGGTAATAGGCGTGCTCCCACACGTCGACGCCGACGATCGGTTTGTTTCCATCCATCAAGGGACTGTCTTGATTTGGTGTTGAAATAATTTCGAGCTTTCCATTCTTGTTAATCAGCCATGCCCAGCCGCTGCCAAACCGGCCGACGCCGGCAGTGCTGAATTTTTCCTTGAAGTCATCGAAACTGCCAAAAGTCGATTTGATATCCTCAGCCAGTTTGCCTTTTGGTTCGCCGCCTGCATTTGGCCCCATAATTTTCCAAAAGAATGAGTGATTAGCGTGCCCGCCGCCGTTGTTGCGCACGACTGTGCGAATGTTTTCCGGGACGGCATTGAGATCGCTGATCAAGTCCTCCACCGATTTTTTTTCGAGATCGGTGCCTTTGATCGCTTTGTTAACATTGTCGATGTAAGCCTGGTGATGCTTTGTATGATGGATTTCCATCGTCTTCGCATCGATGTGCGGTTCCAAAGCATCGTACGCGTAAGGTAATTTTGGTAATTCGTAAGCCATACACTCACGTTAAACCGCTAACCATGCGGGTCAATCGACGAAGACGATGTCATCTTACAGATTACGAGTCCGGGGGACGACCGGACACGATGATACTTCCGCGAACGGCCGCTTCGCACGAAACAGCCGCTGACCGGCTTGCCCTTTCTTTTTCTAGTACTCGCAAGTTGCGTCAACTTCGGCGAGAATCCTTTGTGGGTGCAGTTGCAATAGATTCAGCTTCGTTTCCGGGATTTGACCCGAAAAGTTTTACTTCGTTCGCTCGGATTCAGGAAGAGGTAGAACAGTTTGCGACGATATTGAGCGACTCGGTATCGACATTAAACCCGGCTCGCCGCTTGAAGAAATGTCCCTAACTTTGCTCGGCCTCGAAGAGCAAAGAAAGAACGCCGAACTGATTAATCCGATGGAAGACATTCGGATTTTGCTGCGGCCGGCACTTGGCCTACATGATCTAATTCGTCGAGTTATACGCCTGCGCCGCCGCGCCGGTTTTTCGAAACTCACACCCCATCTACAGCTCTTAAATTCAAGTTCCGTGGCACAAAATATGGCAGCACCACGAGATGCCGTTGCCGCAAAAATCTTCGAGCTTCTAATGGGACTTGTCTGTCTGGAAGTCGGGACAAATCTGGAGCTGGACGGACCACTGCTATGGCGGCAATCCCGACATTCTCATCGATTTTGATGGCCGACGGTGGGGCTTTGCATGCAAAGTTCTCTTCGGGTGCTCTGCAATCACGCTGTTCGATCGGTTAGAAGAGGCGGTCGATCAAATCGAAGCTTCGCCAGCCGAGGTTGGATGCACGATCATCAATCTCAAGAATCAGATCGATCACAACGAAACATGACCGCTCGCAAATCCGAATGAGTACAAGAACGGAACAGAAACACCGATCTTCGGGGCATGGCGCAGTATTGAATATCCGCGAGATATATTGCGGCGTTTAGCCGATAAACGGCACGAGGAACTCGTTGCAGTCAATGGCAACGCCGCCATCCAAACGCTTTTCGCCGGGCGAAAGTCTATCCCAGGAGCATTGCTTTTTCTTCAGACGGCTACTGCGCTCGCGAGTCCGCGAGGTCCTATCAATTCGACGATTGGTATCTTCAATTTGATGTGTCTGGGCGAGATCGACTCGACAACCATGGCGACGGTCAATCGCTTGAATGACGCTATGCACCATCGCGGCTAAGAAGCGTACGGTTTCTTCTGCTTTCCATGATGTGATGACTGACTCGTGTCCCTGTGCGGGGATCTTTGTCATTCTTTCTCATATTCTCACGTGCTTTCAGCGGACGGAGATTATGCCAATGGAAACAGCGCTTTTGCTCTTCAGGATCAGAAAGATCGTGAGCGGCACACGGAATGTGATGATCTATATGCCAGTGACTCCCGTAGTTCTCCCATTGCATTTCTGGTGTAAATTGGGAAGCAAGGAAGAGCTTGAGTTGCTCGATCGAGCAGCCGAGCAGTTCGACGGTCTTTCCGCTCTTTTGGTTGTTTAGCAGCGCCCGCCGTATTCTCCGGGACAGGTTGTGCTTTATCTTCACGTTTACACGTTGCCGGTAGAGACGCTCTCTTGCGCGGTAGTCAGATTGTTTTCTTCGCTCCCGGGTCCACTCGCGCTTACGTAGCATGTCAGTTTTAATTATCCCCGCGCGGCGTCGCGTAGAGTTGATTTTGTTCAAGCGAATTTTGTGCTTGTGGTAGTAAGCCCGATTAATGGCATTCAGGCGTGCCTTGTTATTGAGATAATAAGTTCTTTGATATTCCGCCGCTTTCGTTCGGTCGCGTTTATGATCGCGATACTCCTTCATTTCGCGAAGGAGTCGCTGTCGATGATGCAAGTAAGAGGCACGTCTATGCGGTCGGCGTTGTTCTTTAGTGCGCGGTTTCCGCGGCGGATGGGCGTTATCGCCGCAGTAGGGGACGCGCGTGTCGATCCACGGCGACGCTTTCGCGTGAGACATGTCGATTAATCATGCAGGAGAACGACAAATCGTCAATCGACGAACATGCCAGTCAACCTCCGACTGTCGATCTTACGAGCAACGATAGAAACTCGGACGATGCCCTAGGCCGCTGCGATAATTCACATAAGTCGCAAGCGCCAGCAGCGGAAAATTCTGGCGATACATGTCGTACTTCAAATAAAACACGCCTGGAAAACCGGTGCCTGTGATTTGCTCTTCATCCCACGAGCCGTCGGGCTTTTGTGAGCGAAGCAGGTAACGCAAGCCTCGCTGAATGCTCGGGCGATCAAGATCGCCGCATGCACATATTCCCATGATTGCCCATGCTGTTTGCGATGCGGTGCTCTCGCCAATGCCTTTGGTCGATGGGTTTTCGTAAGTGCCGCAGGTCTCCCCCCAACCGCCGTCGTTGTTTTGACAACTCTCAAGCCAATCGCGGCCGCGCAGTATCCAGTCCTGCGTCATATCTTCGCCAATTGCCCGCAAACCACGCAGCACCTGCCAGGTACCGTAAATGTAATTTACTCCCCAGCGGCCATACCACGAGCCGTCCTCATCTTGAGTATCGATTAAATACTGAATGGCATCGCGGACGAACTTGGCTCTTCAATCGAACCCAATATAACCAAGCAACTCCAGCGTGCGCGCAGTCAGATCGCTGCAGGTGGGATCCAGAATCGCGTTGTGATCCGCAAACGGCATGTCTTCCAGCCAGGGAGTTGTGACATTTTTGTCGAAAGCTCCCCAGCCGCCATCGCGACACTGGAAACTAAGTTGCCAGCCAAGCGCGCGGCGAAAGAGCTCCTCGAGTGACTGGCGGTCTTTCGGTTGAACCAGCCGCAATGCCATCAACACCATCCCCGTGTCGTCCGTGTCCGGATAATAAATATTGTTGTATTCAAACGCCCAACCGCTGGCTTGGGGATATGGATTGTTTACAGCCCAATCACCACGGATGCGAACTTCCTTGCCGATCAACCAATTCGCG
>QHNR01000129.1:5553-11864 GCA_003218475.1 Verrucomicrobiota bacterium
GATGCTGATGGCCGTGTCCCAAACCGGCGAGAGACACGGCTGAATACGAAAATCTTCCGGGTCATCGACAAAAAGTCCCGCAAAATCTTTTTCGGCCTTGGCGTAAACCGGATTTGTTTTGGTGTAACCGAGGACACGTAAAGCAATCATGCAATTGAGCATCGCCGGGTACACAGCGGCAAGGCCATCACTTCCTTCGCCAATCCGTTCGATCATCCAGTGCTCCGCTGCTTCGAGCGCACGCCGCCGCAGCGGCGCAATTCGAAGAGGCCGCAGGAATTTGAAAACGTCATCTATTCGCAGAAAGAAATTGCGCCAGGTCCAAAACTTCTCGCTCCGGGGCAAGCGCAAATCGCTTTGCTCCGTACCGATGGGATACAGCTCGTGCAATTGCTTTTCCCCCGGCAAGAGGCGGGTCGGTTTAAAATGGTTGATGATCGCCAGCGGCATGAGCATGGCTCGGCTCCAGGACGACATTTTGTAAATGTGAAATGGCGCCCAACTCGGTAAGAGAACCATCTCTACTGGAATCGCTGGCAAATATTTCCACGGGAACTGGCCCAGGAGCGCAAGATAAAGCTTGCTGAATGTGTTCATATGCGGAATGCCTCCGCGGCGCATAATGCTGGCACGCGCCTCCCGCATAAACGGCGCGTCCACGGAACAACCTGCGAGTTTCAGCGCAAAATATGCTTTGACCGAAGCGTTAATCTCACTCGGGCCGCCATGATAAATATTCCAGCCGCCGTCCGGCAGTTGGCGTTTGAGAATGTGGCGAACGCATCGACGCTGCAATTGAGCGTCCACTTCGCCACACCAGTGCATGAAGACGACGTAGTCCGAGCAGAGCGTGCTATCGACGATCAACTCGCCGCACCAATGGCCGTCTGGCTTTTGCTGGCGCAGCAGATTCTCTTGCGCGCGCGTGATCGCCTGCGAAATCTCTTCGTCTGCTGCCGAGTAGGACTCGGATATTTCCGGTTGCGCGCTTGGCAGTACTATCAACTCTCTGGACGATTCCGGCATTTCGGACTCTTAGGAGGCTTGCGCAGTTGGTTCTGCCCGCTTGCCGGTGATGTGACCGTTTCCTTAACTCACACCGTTGAAAGCGAGCACTTCACTGCCCCCACCAGCAGGTTTCGGCTTCACACCAAAGTTGAATTTGATCGTTTTCCAAGTGTCCCCGCGCTGGGCTTGCAGTCCCAATGTCGCCGTCGGTTCGTAGCCGCAATGCACCATGCAATTTTCGCAGCGGCTGTCGCGCGCCACACCATTCACGACGCCATACCTGTCCCATTCCGTTTTTTCCAGCAATTCGGCGTAGCTCGAATAATGCCCATCCGTCATCAAGTAGCACGGTCCCTTCCACCCGCGAATATTGCGGGTCGGAATAGCCCAGGCTGAACACGTCAAATCACGTTTGCCCGCTAAGAACTCAAAATACACGGGCGTTCCAAAAAACGTGTATCGTTTCATCCATTCCTCGACTTTGCGAAACTTCTGAATCGTCATGTCGCGGGTAAGAAAGAAGTTTTCCGGGCGCAAATTGAGCCGCTTAATCATGTCTTTCTTGGCCGCGTCGTAATCGTAACCAGGAGTGATGGTATGGCCATCGACGCCCAGGTCGGAAAGATAATCGAACATTCGCTCGATCTCCTGCATGTCGGTTTCCTTGTAAACCGTCGTGTTAGTCGCGACCTGGTAGCCGAGGACCTTCGCCATTTTGATGGCCAGAATGCACTCCTTGAAAACCCCCTCGCGCTCCACGATCAGGTCGTGTGTTCGCTCAAGACTATCGAGGTGCACGTTCCAATACATCCATCTGCTCGGCGCGATCGTCGGCTTCGCCGAATCCTTTGCGCCTTTACGAATCTCAGAGGCGTCTTTGTCGCTTAGCAATCCCGCGCCAAGGAGCGTGGCGATTTTTTCTTCAACAAATTCCGAGCGGATCGGCAGCTGCGAGGCCATCCACTCGCGCATTTTTTTGCGCATGAACATGGCATTCGTGCACATGTAAACGATGCGTTTTTGCGCGAGCAGCCCTTGGACTAGCGCCTCGATATGTGGATAGATCAGCGGCTCGCCGCCGCAAATGGATACCATTGGCGCGTTACACTCCTCCGCCGCCCCCAGGCAGTCCTCCAAGCTCATCATGTCCTTGAGCGACGTGGAATATTCCCGAATTCGGCCGCAACCTGTGCATGTCAGATTACAGGTGTGCAACGGCTCGAGCTGAAGAACGGTCGCGAACTTCTTCGTGCCACGCAGCTTATGCCCAATAATGTAAGCCGCGATTTTGGCTGTGAGTGGTAACGGAAATCTCATGGGAGCGAGGATAGTAACAAGAGAGGCCAGTGTGTCAACGACCCGATGTAAACGCTCAGTTCGTTAATTTGAATCGACCTTCCGGCCTTGGTTGGACTTGGATTGCTCGCAAAATAATCCACCATCGCTAAAAGGCAAAATAAAGATGCGACTGCCGCCGATATGCGTGGTTTAATAGAACGCAAGTGTATCTCTAGAAACGGAGTATAAAAAATCACAGACTATGAAAACATTATTTTTAGCAGCATTTGCTGCCGCCCTCATCGGCTGCGCGGAGCAGTACGCACCGCCAGCTGTGACAACCGGTTACACTTACTCCCGCTATGCCACGACAGCGGAAGTGTGGGGTCACAGAAGCCCTATATACCGGGATTGGACCACGGCCCAATTGCAGCAGCGCCGTCTCGAACTCTACGGGATGACTACACTAACCCAGAATCGGAACGGTGTGCCTGCTTATATTTATCACGGTCAGGCGCAGCCTGCGCAAGACGAGGCCAAGCAGATCGAAGTTGAGTTGAATTGGCGCTATCAGCATGGCGATAAAAGCGCGGAGCTGAAAGAATTCTGGCCCGACGTGCGACGGCATATTGCCAGCGGCCCAGAAACGATTTTTTAACTTCGAGTCATTTCGAAGTTATTGCATGCGCGATACCGCGGAGCGCGTGGATTAAGGGGCCTGCCAGCCGCGGCGGATCAGGCTGACTGCGATGGCGGCTAGAAGGAGCGCGACTATTTTCGACACGCCGTGGAGTCCTTGCATACCCATCCAACGCGCGAACCGATCTGCATTCCAGAACGCCAGTGCGACTAAGGCGAGATTTACCAGTAGCGACACCAGCGTGAACACCACGCCCACCGTATCGACCAAAACCAACAGGGCAGTGAGCAACGCCGGCCCGGCGATCAACGGCATCCCAAGCGGTACAATTCCGAATTCATCGCTGCCTCCATGGCTGGACGGCCCAACATTGAGCAACTCGCGGCCTGCCAAAGCCAGTAGAATAAGACCACCGGCGACTTGAAAGTCTGCGTCGGTAATTCCCAGAGCATCGAAAATAATCTGCCCGAGAAAGACAAATCCGATAGCAACGCAGAAAGCTGTGAAGATTCCCAGCCACGCCTGCCGTTTCCGCTGCTCCGGCGAAGCGCCGCTCGCGAGGCCCATAAATATCGCGACTAGTCCGATTGGATCGATCGCGACAAAGATCGGAATAAAGGCGAGAAAGAATTTCTGGATCATCGTAGCACGCGTTTCCAAATGAAGGCCGCCACAGATGAACACAGATGAGACAGAGATTCATCAAAATTCCTTCTGTCATCTGTGAAAATCTGTGTAAATCTGTGGCCGATTCCGCCTTGTCTTAGTCGTATGAAATCATCGCTTTGCATTCTATTCATTGCTGCAACTTCTTCGCCTCTGCTGAGTGCCGATCTGAAAGCTGTCGATGATTTTCGTGCCGCTGCGGCAAAGGCAAACGCGGTGCTGACGATTCCTGATTGGGAGCAAACGCCGGAAGCGGTCGAGGCTTCCATGAAGGATGCAATCGCAAAGGCCAACGCTGCACTGGACCAAATCGGCGCCCATGATCTCGGCAAAGTTCCCTTCAAAAGCACCGTAGTCGCGCTGGATGATGCCACTTATCAGGCAGGACTTGCCGCAAATAAGGCCACGATCATAAAGGAAACAAACACAAACCCCGCAATGCGCACGGCGGGAGAAAATGCGGTGAAAGCTTTCCAGGAATGGGCGGTCGGGATCGATTATCGCGAGGACGTTTACAAGGCGATCAAAGCTTTCGCAGATACGCATCCAAAACTGACGGGCGAAGACGAGAAGCTGCTCAGGGAAACGCTGCGCGATTATCGCCGCGCTGGCCTGGAGTTACCGCCCGACCAGCGCAAGGAAGTCGAACAACTGCGTAAGGAATTGTCCAAACTGGGGACTGATTTTGACACCAACATCGTGAAGGCGACTGCGCCGGTCATGTTCACAAAGGCCGATCTCGATGGCCTGCCCGACAGTTTCTTCGCCTCGCCCGGCATCAAAACTGGCGATGATGTTTACACGGTGATGGCAAACGTCACCTGGCAATTCAATACGGTCGAGGAAAACGCAACGAGCGAAGCGACGCGCAAACAGCTTTACGTTATTCGCGAGACGCTCGCCAAAGACGCAAATGTTCCTGTCCTCAATCAAATGCTCGCGCTCCGCAACAAGATCGCACTGCGACTTGGTTACAAATCGTGGGACGACTACCAGACGGAAGTCAAAATGGCCAAGACCGGCGCGAGTGCGGAGAAATACATCAGCGATTTGGTCGCCGGCAGCCAGCCGAAATTCGATAGTGAAGTGGCGGAATTACAAAAATTGAAGGCCGCTGATACAAACGATCCCAACGCTAAAATCGAGGTGTGGGACTGGCGCTATTACAGCAATCAGCGAAACAAACAAAAATACGCCGTCGATAAGGAAGCGTTGCGAGCATATTTCCCGTTCCAAAAAGTGCTCGACGGGATGTTCAACATTTACCAGAACATTTTCGGTCTGAAGTTTGAGAAGATCGTCGCGCCCTACAAATGGATCGATGATCTCCAGCTTTACCTGGTTACCGATTCCGCTACGGGCGAGCCGCTTGGCGTGTTTTACCTCGATATGTTCCCGCGCGAAGGAAAATTCAATCACTTCGCGCAGTTCGACATTATCAGCGGCAAACTATTGCCGGATGGCAAATACCAGCGGCCAACGGTCGCTTTGCTTTGCAATTTTCCGCCTGCGGCCGCCGATAAGCCCTCTCTGCTGACACACCAGGACGTAGAAACCTTGTTCCACGAGTTTGGTCATGCCCTGCATTCGATTGTTACTCGCGCAAAGTACGGCCGCTTCGCCGGAACGCATGTCCCGGGTGATTTCGTCGAGGCACCCTCCCAGATGTTACAAAACTGGGTTTGGGATAAAAAAGTGCTCGATACGTTTGCGGCCGATTACAGGGACCCCTCGAAAAAGATTCCGACTGAAATCGTCAAAAAAATGAATGATGCAAAGCTGGCAAACGCTGGTGTTCTTTATCGACGCCAGTTCGCATTTGCATCGCTGGATCTTGCTCTGCACAATCAGCACCCCGAGGACCTGCCTTACGATTGCGTGGACGTATCGAATCCGATCCTGAAAAAAGTCTTTCTGCCAATTGATCCAAACACCACGTTTGTTTCCTACTTTGGACATCTCAATGGCTACGATGCGGGTTACTATGGCTACGCGTGGGCCGATGCGATCGCAGCCGACATGGCGACCGTTTTTGAAAAAGCGAAGGACGGCTACCTCGACAAACAAGCCGGCATGAAATTGCGCCGCGAAATTTATGAGCCGGGCGATTCTCGTGACGTCAACGTTTCTATCAAGAAATTCCTCGGCCGCAAACAATCGATCCAGCCATTTCTGAAGAAGATCGGCATCGGGCCAGAGGGGAAAAAGAAAGCGCCCGCTGGACCCTCGCAGGAAAGCCGATAGTTGTAGAGGTGCTTGTGCCAAGCGCCTTTTGGTAGTGTCCGAGTTCGGCGTTTGACACAAACGCCGCTACAACGTCTGCGCATCTGATGCATGCGAAGCTGACGAAAATACTCGATGACAAGCTTCCCGGCCGCGGTTTTCGTTGGGTTCTCGAGAACACATGGTATCCCTCGGAGTCTTTGCGTCCATTTTCGATGAGGCAGGTCGTATTTTGCTCGTGCGCCAAGGCTATGGATTGGGCCGGATTTTTTCGGTCTAATCCTTGTTCTGTGCAGACGGACGCAGCATCGAGGGACTATTTAGCGGAGTATCACTACGGATCCGCCGATGCGCCGCATACGGAAGCATATTTGTGCGC
The DNA here is from genome assembly GCA_003218475.1 of Verrucomicrobiota bacterium. Taxonomy (GTDB): domain Bacteria; phylum Verrucomicrobiota; class Verrucomicrobiia; order Chthoniobacterales; family UBA10450; genus Udaeobacter. The sequence continues at coordinate 11,748 of QHNR01000129.1, forward strand.
TACATTATCAATCTGTGCGCGGAGTTGCGCGCGCGCCGCGTCATCGATATTGGGTGCGGCAATGGCGCGCTATGCCGCGAGCTTGCAAGCCGCGGATACGAAGTCGTTGGTTGCGAG
>QHNR01000129.1:11869-12727 GCA_003218475.1 Verrucomicrobiota bacterium
CTCGGAGTGGACGACGAGGCAGGAGCGGTTGGCAGCGAGAGCTTTGACGTGGCTATCGCCGCGGAGGTGATCGAGCACCTCGTTCGACCTCGCAATCTGCCTCACTTCGCGAAACAGGTTCTTAGGCCCGGCGGCCATCTTATCATCAGCACTCCGTATCATGGCTACCTGAAGAATCTTTTTCTTGCGCTAAGTAACAAGTGGGACTCACATCTCACGCCTCTGTGGGACGGCGGCCATATCAAACTGTGGTCACGCAAGACTCTCGCAGCTGTTGAGGGACGCAGGTTTCCGCGTCGTTCGTTTCATTGGAGCGGGTAGAGTGCCTTTCCTCTGGAAGAGCATGATCATGGTTGCACAGAAGCCAGAAAGAACCTGGCCAATGACGCCTACGACCGCACCGAAACTGAGTTGCAATGCGGCGGATTAGATGATTGAGTCGGGCTTCGCAAATCTGGAAATCTGAATGGGCTCTCTTAAGAAAAGACGGAAGGCAAAAATTGCCAAGCACAAGCGCCGCAAACGCATGAAGGCGCATCGGCACAAGAAACGTCTGCGTTATAAGGCGTAACCTGCAACGGTCTGGCGACCAGATAACGTCCAACGCTCAACGCCCAACGCCCAAAATCGGGTGAAGCCGCAAGCGGGGTCATCCCGAACGAAGTGAGGGACCTCGCCTACGAAGTTTGGATCACGCGGGGTAAGCAGCGCAATGGTTTGCGGAGCGCGGTACCGAAAGTTAGAATCTCGTAGATGAGGGAGCGTACAAAGTGCGGAATTTCCGCCCGCAGGGGAATTATTTGCGCGCTCATTCTTCTCGCCGTGGCGAATGCATTTGCCGAGCCAACCACGAAAACT
>QHNR01000130.1 GCA_003218475.1 Verrucomicrobiota bacterium
GACGGCTGCTTTTGCGTGGACAAATGTTTGCAGCGACAGAGTAAAAATGATCGCTGCCCGCAAGCCAAGCTTCTCTCCGCTGAGGCGCATTCCCCAGGCGAAGATCACCAGCGCAGTGAGCGCGGCCGCGATCGCCGATGGAAAACGCGCCGCGAAATCGTTTTCGCCGAAGACGCGATAGCTGACCGTTTGTGCCCAATAGGTGAGGGGGGGCTTATCCAGACGAAGCTGATTATTGAAATAAGGAACGATGTAATCTCCGCGCTCGATCATTTCGCGCGATGCCTCCGCGAAACGCGGTTCGTCACGGTCGATCAGCGGCAAGCTCCATGTTCCGGCGATGTGAAAAAGCACGCAGCCTGCAAAAAGAAGCGCAAAATTGCGAATTGCGGATTTCAAGTGCGCACTCAGAATAGGCTCCGGTAAAACTGACGGGAACTCATTTGTGAAGCGCCACGCCGTTTTTTATTGGTTGATCGGAATCGCGATCGCGGCCACGGCGGTCGCACTTTCATTTCATTTTGACAGCAGCGTTCGCGAGTTCATGGCGCAACATCAAAGCCATGCGATGCGCAATTTCATGCGGTACGTCAGCCTGTTTGGTGATTGGCCCTTGCATGTTGCTCTGGGCTTACTCCTTTTGGGAATTGCATGGATACGCGATAGCAAGAAGTGGATGCGCATTTTTTTGGCGATGCTCGTAGCCATGTCGATTGCAGGCGTGACTGGCCACGTAATTAAACGCACGATTCCGCGCCCGCGCCCCTCAGTGAAAACGGAGATTCATTGGGGCGGCTCGCGTTTCAGCTCGAAATATCACTCGTTTCCTTCCGGGCATGTGGGAGCTTCGACCGCTTTCTTCTGTACGCTATTTCTCGCGAACCGGCGCATCGGCCTTGCCTGCCTTCCCATTCCGATTTTGATTGCGTTTTCGCGCATGTACATCGGTGCGCATTATTTGTCCGACGTCATTTGCGCTGCGATCCTGGGAATTCTTTGCGCGCTGCTGGTCACGCATTTTTGTCTGCGACCAATCGAAAATCGCCAATCGAAAATCGAAAATTGAAATGGCCTGCCAAGCCGTAGTCTTGGAGCGACTAGACGGAATTTCAGAGAAATAAGCCCGTCGTCATTTCACTCCGGCGTGGCAGCCTTCCCTTTGCGCTTCGCTCCAAGCGAAGGCTGGCGGAGGGGGTGAGATTCGAACTCACGAGGCCTTTCGGCCTTCCGGTTTTCAAGACCGGCGCGATCAACCGCTCTGCCACCCCTCCGGGGAGGATGTCGCGACAACTCTGCCATTGGTTCAATCGCGAGCAACTGTAGCGGCGCTCTGTGAGCGCCGAATCCAGTGGTCGGCTGTTACAGACATTCGCTAGAGCACGATTAGAACTCGACATCGAAATATGTTCATGTGCACTTAACATTGTGGCAGAGAAAAAGAAATTCAGGTCTGTCGTTGAGGAGACGCCCCAAAAGCTCCGTGCCCGTCCGCGGGCGTGGCAGGATGATTTATCCGGCAGGTTGGCGCGATTAGGCGTTCAAATCACTCAAACATCGTTGTCGAAGATCGAAAATTGGCAGCGATACGTGATGGATTACGAAGCGTTGGTTCTTGCGAAGTTCTTTTGCGCGTCAGCGTCGCATGGCTTTACGGTCAAGTTGATAATTAAAAACGAATCTAGCCGGCTTCTGGTGCGTCAGAGAGCCAAATCTAAACCTCTTTAGGGAATCGAAATTCGAATTACGCTCAGGTTCTTGTTTCGGGACACGCTCTTGAAATTGGTAAATGCCGAGAAGTTGTCATACGCGGAACTCACAAAGGTAGCTTAGCGCGCATCGCTCTTCTAATTTCCGTTAATTTAACCAAGCAGGCGAATACAAGCTGCCATGATTTTTGGCGCACGCGATCTTTCGCCCATTCGTCCATTTCGATTACCGTGCGCGAACCGCGATCTGGCGGGTAAAGCCTTTCCCAGCCACCATTCGTCACCGCATCGTTAAAAGCCGCAACATAATCCGGTGCACTACTACGTAACGTTGAACGGACTGTTGCTATCCATGCCTCAACTTTACTTTTTGCGATTTCGCCATCGCACATATCGCCACAGAATTTTTCAATAGCCGTGCCCTCTATAACCAGGTCATCTAATAGTTCAATTATCGCCTTGGGACTCGTATCGACTTCTGAATTGGCAAGGCCATTAGTCGGCGTCGCAATCTCCCGGTGTTCGCTAGGAATTATCGTGCCATCTTCAAGTTTTACTTCGATCCAATATTTTTTTACTGCAATAGCAAGAGGGTTCAGCGCATGGGTGCGAAAACCGCCCTCGCTAAAACTGAAGATTGCTTCAAAACTTGAATGCGGCAGCATAACATGCGGCATTTTGGCGCATCGCTTAAATTCACGAATTCGATCTTTTTCGAGAGTCTTTTTGCCGGTCACATCCACGACAACAATCCACAGGTGCTCAACTCTTACTTCGGAATCGCTGCGGTTAGTGATCCGGGCAGCGATAAAGCCGCCTTCCGATTGAAGCTCAACCTTGGGGTTCTGTTCTTTTGGCGCAGACTGGACTGACGATTCAGAAATTAAAGTTAATGCTGCGGTCTGCCAATTCTGCGTCCAAGTGAATTTCAGAAGTGCTGTTTCTGTTGGCACGCCATCCCCAGTTATTTTTATTGTGAGCGCATAGTCACCGGGTGCTGAAAATATCTCACGTATTAACGGCTGGTATCGCCAGTGGCGGTCTTTGGTAGTTGGATGAATTTCGTTCTTACTGCTCACCACTAATACATCAAGAAATTCTGACATTTTGCTGCGTATGGTTTTCGCAAACGTATCGGGGTCTTTTCCATGCGCGAAAGTCAATTGAGCGTTCTCACCGCCCCACTTTGTTCTCCCGTCCTTTTCAATGCGTGTTAAAAAGCCTGTGCAGTTTTCGATAGACGCCGAACTGCCTGACTCAACTTTAACACGTAAGAAATTTGCCCAAACATCCTTTCCCCATGAAACCCGGCGCACACAACCCTCGATACTAGGGTCACACGCGATTTTGAATCGATGTAATGCCGCTTGTAGCGTCCTCCGGGCAATATCTTGATTAAGTTCGTGAACTCGCCACCAATCGCTTTCGATCTGCGCCGAGCTACGTGCTTTATCCTCCTCGTGGGCGTGCCCTACGTCGAATTTTGCTGTCTCTGGTTTCTTCCGTAATGACCACAGAATTAGCGCAAGAAACACTACGCCAATCGGGCCGGTTATCCAAAGGGCCGAAAAATTCAAGACAGGATACCCCCTTTGGTGGAACCATTGATAAGGCGGTGTACTAGAAAACATATACCACCAAGAATTGAAGGCAGCGGGGGCACCAATAAGAAGCGCGGAAGCGATAGCTCCGCAGACCTTAATTCGCTCCACTCGATCCAGTTTGGCCCACCACTCGATAGCCAATAATCGCCAAGCCACGATATTAGCGACAAATCTTCGCATGAATGTATGCCTCAGCAATGATGATCCTTAACAGAAAATCTATCCGATGACATCATGGCCGGATCATTTGCCATCCGGCAATCAGAAACGATTCTAGCGCGATCCTGTGTGCTTCGTTGACTCGCCTGCTTACATGCGCACTGGTGAATTGCGCTATCATTAACATGAAAAAGAAAGATGCTAAAAGGTCTGCCGCTGGTAGGAAAGCGATCCTGACAATGCGTAGGAAAGCGGGTGATGCCTACTTGTCTGGACTAGGGCAAAAAGCGGCGGATACAAAGCGTCGCAATCCAAAAGTAAAAAGCCCAGCGAATGCGCACCCGCCTGAAAGAAGACGGCAAGCGCAGTAAAGATAGCAGCAATCTTATTGAACCTGCTTCGCTTCATCGCGGTTGAGATAGGAAAAATCGGTTGAGCTTTGTAGTCAGGATCGTTGCCTTCTATTTCGCCGCCGACATAACAATCTCTGAAGAGTGGACGCAGCGGGTTTATTGATGGGGTCGATGTGCAATTCTTCGAGGGGTATATTGTGCCGAAAAAGCACCGCGAAACGCCTGTTCATTGAGCGGCAATTGTCGCGAGAACAGAAATCAAAACTGCCAGAATCACTGGCAACACAACGCAGCCGGTCTTAGGCGACGGCACAACGGGCTGCCGCTTCGTTTCAGGAAACAATGCTGCCAAGCTTGCGTAAAATCGCTCTGGCTGTGTTTTGTCCCAGTCGGGCAATTCTGCGTCCAGTTTGGCCAGAACCTCTGAAATTTGGTTGTTCGTCGGAGCTTTAAAATGACCGGCAAATTCACTGAGACGCCTACTTGCTTTATCGTAATCCGCCAACCCTTCCCAATCCTCCATATTGAGAGAACGGCCACCCGAAGGAAATGTCGCCTTCCAGAATTTGATTCTTAAACCGCTCTCGTATTTCAACTCGTCCTTTGCTTCTTCAACGCTGATTCTGTCAAAGGCTTCTTCGGCTTCTGATGCTTCGTCCTCAAGGTCTTTGATTTCATTATCGACCGAGAGTTGCTCGAATTCGTCTGTGGCGTTCGCTCTCTTCTGTTGTGCAGCGGCTAGCTCCTTATTCTTCTTCGTCAGTAACGCCTCCGCCTCTCGTTTTTCCTTTTTGGTAGTCTCCAAATCCTTTATTGCAGAGGCAATCATTTGCCTGAGGTGGTAAGAGGGAAATTCAGCTTCACGCGTTCGCTGCTCCTCGTAACTGGCCAATTGAAGCCTGTTCCGCGTCTCTAAAGCTGCTGGATCGTCTTTTGCACGGTCGATCAGATCGGAGGCTTCTCCTTTCGTGAGTCCCTCCTTAGCGGTGATACCAAAGCTCCTTAAGTAATCTTTTTGATTTTCCGTCGCAGGATCATTCGGCCCAGTCTTACCCGCCGAGAACAATGCACTTACTTGCGCCTTTGTTGTAAGGTCGTCGAACGGCAGACCTGCTCGTTTAAGTGCATCTTTTTGGGCTGCCGTCGCCAATGCACCCTTAGAAATTTCTAATGTGGAAAGAGGTTTCCAGTCCGACATTCCCTCGCACCAGTAACAATCATCCATCAGCAAGGTTCCGTCGCGTAGTCCACTCAAGATTTCCTTTTCCTCGTCAAATTGAGCAATCTCTTGCCCGTTTCGGGAGACATGAATGATCGGAATGACTGCGTGCACCGGCTTCCATTCAGGCAATTCTTTATGCCAAGCCCAATCGTCCCACGAAACGTTTCCAGAATGGACTGCTGCACGCAGTTCCTTTTTCGTGAAAGGCCCGATTACTTCGCCGCTCTTCGAAATGTAAATCGCATATTTCAAGCGTTGCGCACTTATCGCGTGAGAAAGCACTGTTTCTTGGCTGCGTCGATGCTCCCCACGATGTTCTGGACGAATACGTCCAAATCGGTGCCCTGAGTTTTGTTGCGGTAAGTCTCGCGTCCCATCGAGTGGAAGTCTGCATGACTTACAACATCGCCTTTCTCTGGGATGGCAGACGCAAGAATCTCCAGAATTACGAATTCGCCGTCGGCCGATCTCGCGGCAATCATGCCCCGCGTTTGATTGATGATTTCCACGATGGCATCCATAGGTCTAACTACAATTGGGCGGCAGTTTGTAATCCATTTCTCCTGTGCAGAAACCGTCGATCATCATGGCCGGATCATTTGCCATCCGGCAATCAAAAACGATTCTAGCGCGATCCTGTGAAGCGCGGTCCGCGCATGTCCGAAAAGTAGCAACAATCTAGCAACGGCTAAACGTACACGAGGGAAGGCATACGCTCTCTCAAGGCTCACTAAAAAAATAGTGCGTCTTGTATGCGCAAATACGCACGCGCGTAAGTAAGCCAGAAAAGTAACCCGCGGAAAAAAAATCGGGGTATTCCTGGCCACGCCTGTCCATGTGCTGTCAGCCCGAAAGACGGAGGGCTTGCGAGAACAGACCGTTTGAGGCAAACCGTGTCCAATTCAGGCCAAAATCTTCGAATCGAATTTCAAGACCGGCGCAATCAACCGCTCTGCCACCCCTCCCGGGATCAGTGATTGGGGCTCTAGTATAGCAGCATTACTTCATGGCTCCATGCTCTCAGCGAGATCACGCCGCATCCAACAATGACGAATACCTTATTGGAGTAGTGGGGGTGATAATGAAATGAGCTGGACGTGGCAATATGTTCATGTGAACTTAGCAGATGCCGGCAAAGAAGAAATTTCGCCCTGTCGTTCACGAGACTCCGCAAAGCCGCGAGGCTATCCGTGGACGGGCGGCTTCCTGGAGTCCGGCCAATCGGTTCGAAACACTGCACGTCGATGTTAATGACTTCGATGTTGTCGACGTCGACCCTGAAGGAAACGAGCGGCCCCGTCGCGCTACACAGTATTTTCGTGACGGAACCAAATCGATCATCACTCGCAATAACAGCCCGGATGTCGGTTTTGAGACAAGTCTCAATCCCTATCGCGGCTGCGAGCACGGCTGCATTTACTGCTACGCGCGTCCGACCCATGAATACCTCGGTTTTTCCGCAGGCCTCGATTTCGAGAGCAAAATCATGGTGAAAATGAATGCGCCCGAGCTGCTGCGCGCAGAGCTGGAATCACCGCGTTGGGAGCCGCAGACGCTAGTAATGAGTGGCGTAACAGACCCGTATCAGCCGGTTGAGAAGAAGCTGCAGATCACGCGCGGTTGTCTCGAAGTGTTGGCGAAATTTAAAAACCCCGTAGCGATTATCACGAAGAATCGTCTGGTCACGCGAGATCTCGACCTTTTGTGCGAGTTGGCAAAATACAACGCGGTCGCGGTGAATCTTTCCGTTACTTCCCTCGATCCAAATTTGCAGCGAGTACTCGAGCCGCGCACGTCATCGCCTCAGGCGCGACTCGATGCAATCAAACAACTTCGCAGCGTAGGGGTCCCAACGGGTGTGATGGTTGCGCCGGTCATCCCCGGGCTGACTGACCATGAAATCCCCAAAATCCTGGAGGTGTGCGCAAAAGCAGGCGCGCAATTTGCCGGTTATACGGTTGTTCGTCTCCCGTGGGCGGTCGCGCCATTATGCGAGCACTGGCTCGAGGAACATTTCCCCGATCGAAAAGAGAAAGTCCTTGGCCGCATCAAGGATTTACGCGGGAACACGCTCAATAATTCACTTTGGCACACGCGAATGACGGGCGAGGGGATTTTCGCCGAGCAAATCGCTTCGCTATTCAAAGTGGGTTGTGGTCGTGCCGGCATTGGCGAGCGGCCGACGCTTTCAACGGCGGCATTTCATCGGACGAAAGAGCAACTGAAGTTGTTTTAGCCACTGCGCTTCTGTAGAGGCAGCCGCGTCGGCTGCGACAACTTTTGAGTCTGCAGGCGATACGCTCATTCGACTACAGTCAGGGGAGGCTCTGCCACCACATGAAAGTGCTCGAGAATTTGTCAAAACTGGCGGCGATTTGGCAAACGAGATGCCTCGTCCTGCAACAGCTCTCCGCCTTCGAGTGACTCTGCAATGTCGATTTGCGCAGTGGCGTCGTCAGCGGCGGCAACAACCTTGGCGCGTTTGTTTGGCCATTCCTGAAAATAGCCCGCAGCTATTGTAACCGGCGGCTGTGCCTCGGCAGAAACATTGATGTTTCCTTTCGTACAGGTCACACGCGTCGTTTTGCCGTCAGTGCGAACACAAAACAAGCAATCCGAGTCGGGCTTAATCGTCAGCTCGCTCGCCGTGATGACAAACTGCGATGCGAGGCCATCGCTTGGAATGAACAGGACGATGATTTTTCCCCGATTTAATCGTATGCGCCCGGTACGGTCCCGCATTCCGCCAGCAGTCTCGTTGCCGTCCTTCGTTATCTTTAATTCTTCAATGTCGATTTCAGAATCGCCAGAGAGTTGTGTGAGAGCACCGGGAATTAATGCAAGATCGAGTGACGCGCCGCCTGATGACCGGACTGTGTAGCCATCATGGATTCTGCTTTTTAGGGTGACCGGCTGAAAATCATTTTGTTGCGCATTTCCGAAGAGAACTTTGCCTCTGATCGAAAACACAGTTGCCGACGTGGCGGGAATGATGCTTTTAGAGCAGGCATTCGATAGAAGTGAACAGATCGCGATAGAAGCAGCGATCACCAAATGTCGCATTAAGCGGGCTTTTATAATCGGCCGAGCCTAAGCGGCTTTGAGGATTCTCTGCAACACCGAAGGTTATCTAAAAATCGATCCACCAAAAAAAAGAGCTGGCCCGGAAGATCTCCGAGCCAGCTCATTGGGTTTAGTACCCTACGTCAACTTAGTACCGATAGTAGTGATGATGACGGTGGTGGCGGTAATAGCGGTGTCCGTTCGACCAGTAGTATGTCGGTCCAGAATAGTAGCTGTAGTACGGATACGGTCGATAATACCCATATGGATAGTAGCCGGATGCGTATGGATAGTAGCCATATCGGTAACCCGGATAACCGAATCCGACTCCGACTCCTCCGACGCCAACCGAAATCTGAGCGTCTGAACGCTGGACGGGCACAAGAAGTAATCCCATCGCCGCCAATGCAATGAAAAGAAGTTTTTTCATTCTATTTCCCCCTTTCGTGTTGTTTAGCCCTTTGTTGAGATTTACGCAGGATTTGAACCCCTACGCACATTTGGGCGCTTTGACCCTTTATAATAGAATCGGATTTGACCGCTCCCGCGGTCCCCGAAGCCTAAAATTGCGGACGCGCATCGCCCCCAACGGTTTACGCTTCATTGTGCGAGCGAATGAAAGGCTGACGGCTTTTCTGGAACTCGAATCTGTAATCGCCGCTCGCAACGCGTGGCGGCTTTTTGTCTCACGCGTCACGGTGGTTTAGAATCGCCCGCGTCCTGTGCGCTTCAATCACGTTGCCCGCTGAATCGTAAACGCGCATACTGCAGCGCGTGAAATCCTGGGAAAGCATCGCTGACAATCTCAGCAAAGCCGGTTGGAGTCGGAGCTGTATCTCGACGATTGATTCTTGCGGGCGAACAAGAGTGCTCTTGAAGTTGGCAACCAGTCGGCCTTCAACCAGCGTGCCCACGCCGAGAACTAAAAGCGACCAGCATCCAAGCTCATGAAAACCGAACCCGCAGAACCGCTGTCGCCAGAACTACCTGATTTCTCACTGATCCTCGGCGGACCGCTCTTTCAGCTCCTGCGGCGCGCGCATCTTAGCGGCGATGTAGCGGACTTGGTGTCGCGTCGTGTGATCGCCCTTGCGCTCATTACGTGGTTGCCTTTGCTGGCTCTGTCGGTCGTCGAAGGACACGCGTGGGGCGATAGCGTGAAGGTGCCGTTCCTTTTCGACGTGGACGTGCATGCCCGGTTCCTGCTCGCGCTTCCACTGCTCATCGTGGCGGAACTGGTGGTCCACCAGCGGATGCGCCTCGTGGTGGGGACGTTTGTGAAGCGCGGCTTGCTGCCCGACGGGGGGCGCTGGAGGTTTGACGCGGCCATCGCCGCGGCGATGCGCCTCCGCAATTCCGTGCTGGCGGAGGTGCTCCTGATCGCGATCGTCTATGGACTCGGCGTTCTGTTCATCTGGCGGCGCCACGCGGCCATGGATGTGCCTACCTGGTATGGGATGACGGTGACCGGGAAACTGCAACCGACTCTCGCTGGTTGGTGGCTTGGCTGCGTAAGCCTGCCCCTCGTCCAGTTCATTTTACTACGTTGGTATTTCCGGCTGCTGATCTGGACGCGATTTCTTTGGCAGGTATCGCGGATCGACCTCCGTCTGGTGCCTATTCACCCCGACCGCGCCGGCGGCTTGGGCTTTCTTTCCACCGTCACCTATGCGTTCGCTCCCTTGTTGGCGGGCCAGGGCGTGCTGCTCGCCGGCGTGATGGCAAACAAGATCTTCTACGCCGGCGCGAAGCTGAGCTGGAACTCCTAGCGATGGTGACAATGATGCTTTTCTTCGTGCTCGCGCCGCTGCTGGTGTTCACCCCGCGGCTGGCTCGCACCAAGCGCATCGGCTTGGCGGAATACGGCGGGCTCGCCCAGCGTTACGTGCGCGAGTTTGACCAGAAATGGCTGCGCGGTGGAGCGTCGTCCGACGAACCGCTTGTGGGCAGCGCGGACCTCCAATCGCTGGCTGATTTGGGCAATAGCTTTGAAATCGTGAAAGGCATGAAGCCCGTGCCGTTCGGCAAGGATACGCTGCTGCAACTGGCCGTAATCTCGCTTGCGCCGGTGGCGCCGCTTGTCCTGACTATGATCCCCTTGGGCGAATTGCTCGACCGCTTCCTGCACGTCGTCTTCTAAACATTGCCCGCTTCGTCGTAAACACGAATCACGGCATGGTGTGAACGGCTGTAAGACTAGTGCGCGACAGCTTCCGGCAGATAAAAAAACAAAATGCCGAGGATAACGTAGACGGAGAGAAGCTGGACGCCTTCGATCCAGTTGGTTTCGCCGTCGCCGCTGATTTGAAACAGGATGTAAACCGAAGCGACCACGGCGAAGACTTCCGGTCGCGAAAACTCGAGATCCATCGGCTTACCACACAAATAGGACACGAACAGCAGCAGCGGAGCGACAAAGAGTGCAATCTGCAAGCTCGATCCAATCGCGATCCCAACGGTCAGATCCATTTTGTTTTTGAGCGCCATGAGAATGGCGCTCGAGTGCTCGGCGGCGTTGCCGATAATCGCGACGACGATGATGCCGACGAAAGTCTCGGTGAGGCCGAACGTCGCGCGTACGCTCTCGATTGTGCCGACCAAAAATTCCGCGAGCAACGCCACGAATCCAGTGACGACCAGCAGGATTATGATCGCCCTGCCGCGCGACCAATACTCGCTTTTTTCCTCAAGTTCGCCTTCGATGCCTTGAAAGAAATGTCGGTGCGTCTTGAGCGAGAAACTGAGCACGCAGAAGTAGGTGAGAAAAAGCACCAGGGCGATCGCCAGCGAAAGCCGCTGCTCCATTATCGGACTCCAGCCAGTTGGGCTGCGCTCTGCGGCCATATGGAAAACCGTCGGAATGATCAACGCGATCGCAGCGAGGGACAGGGAGATTGCCGACGTGCGGGCGCCAGTCCGGTTAAAACGCTGCTCTTTGTACTTAGTACCTCCGCACAAGATCGACAGCCCGAACACCAGCAGAATGTTGCCGATAATCGAGCCCGTGATCGACGCTTTGACCACGCTGCTGAGACCTTTCGACAGCGCAACGACGGCAATAATGAGTTCCGCCGCGTTCCCAAACGTGGCATTCAATAATCCGCCGGCTCCTTCGCCCATTCGCGCGGCCAACGCCTCCGTCGCGCGGCCCATCCATCCCGCCAGCGGAATAATGCCTATGGCTGAGCAAATGAAAAGCGCTGTGGGATTCTCCGCAACCGGCCAGAACCGCATTACAATCGCGATCGGCACGAACAGAAGGAGCCAACTGAGTGATGGTTTTAACTTCACGATGAACACTGACTGGGTCGCTGATACGAAATTCGGAGTAGGAGCGGCACCTGCGGGTGCTGTTTAAACAAACCTGCCCCGCAAATCGTTAACAATCATTAAAATCTGCGGCCGCTCCAACTAAGCAGCAGTATTTCACAATCAGCCCTCACGCTTTACCCCGCCGGGGGGCGGCGTCGATTCAGTTTGCTCCGTGTTCAACGGCGCGGATGAATCGCGGGGATGGACTCGTCGGATCCCGTCCCCATCAAAGTATCGAGCTCTTCCATTAGGCGTGCCTCGTAGACGTCACATTCGGGGCATTCGCCGTTTGGCTTGATCCATTCGGGATGTTGGATCCGGAGGTCGTCGTGAATCTGTTGCCGGAGCTCGGCGATCGAGTTCGAGACTCTCATAACCACTCTCTCGTTTTTTGACAATGAGCGGTCGCCTAACGTTCATTTGCTTTTTGAGGCAAGTCCTCGCCTGAGCTGTGTCCCGAGCGCACGACGTTGGCCGCTGCGGCTCTTTGAAATCGCCCGCGTGCTCGTTACGTTTCGATCACGTTGTCCGCCTCATCGTAGACGCGAATCACCGGGCGAGGCGGCCAGAACGCTTCGAAGTCCCAAGCCGCTGCTTTTGACCAGTTAGGAGGGCAGTCCGGCTGCCGCCGCCCATTGAGTTGAAAGGAGGTGATGCCAAGCAACCTCAAGCGAACAAACGGCAGCGCGGAAAAGTGAAACGCCCTTTTTAATGGATGACTTCCTTTTCTGTCATTTTGTTCCTCCCTTTTTTAAGCTCTTTTTAGGCGCTCCAAGATCCTGGTCAGAAGAACTCCGGACATAGCTTCCCTCTCCTTCACCCATCGTCTGACGTTTCGTTTACGCTCCGGGGACACCTTTTGCGATGTGGTAATCCTCGGGTCACAGTCTGGCGTTAGTATTCCCAACTCGATCAATTGTTGTCTTTCCACTTGCCTCATGTTGTTCCTCCTTTCTGAAAGAAAAAGCTTTGCAAATGAATTAATGCCATTATTATGGCAAAAGAATGGCACGAAAACCCAACCCCGTAAAATCCGTTCAAATTACCGTCTCGACAACTCC
>QHNR01000131.1 GCA_003218475.1 Verrucomicrobiota bacterium
ACACATATCACTTATGAAAACATCATTCGCATTCGGAGCCATGCTTGGCGTTCTAAGCTTGGCCGTGGCTCCTACAATCGCGCAAACGCAAACCACCAGTACCAGCAGCAACAACACTTACATCGAAACGAGCAAGTTCATCGGAAAGCCCGTGAAATCGTCCCAAGGGGAAGAAATTGGCACAGTCAAAGATGTGGTGCTGGACCGCAATACCGGTTGCATGGCTTACACCGTCCTTTCGACTACGGGTGGTGGTGGCGGGGGCGTGAGCGGGGGCGGCAAAATGGTTGCCGTTCCCTGGACCGTGTATTCCCCTACAAGCGATCTTAGCGCTCTTACAGTCACAGTCGATCGGCAGCGAATCTACAACGCACCGGTGTTCGATTATGCTCGCATCGAAGAATATTCCCGGCCTGAGTACATCAGCAGCGTGTATAGCTATTATGGGGTAAGCCCCGGTGCGGCAGTCGGCGTTGGAGTTTCTGGGGGCACTTCAACGACCACAACCGGCGCGGCCACGACAACAACAGGTGCCGCGACAGGCGCGGGAGCAAGAGCCGGCGCAACAACTAGTCCCGGCGCAGGTGCACCCTCACCTGCAGGAACTCCGCCGCCTGCCGCAACAAGGTCCCCAATGGGAACGGCTTCGCCTGGCAGGTCGCCGAATCCGCACGCCACAGCAGGACGAAGCCCACATGCGACCCCGTCTGGGAGGGCACGTGAAACTCCAAGCACTCGCGGCGGAACAACAGAACGTTCACCGGCGGAAGGGACCCGAGGAACAAAGAGCAGGGAGGAAACGACCCCGCCAAGTAGTCGAGGGGAGGCCGAGCGCAGCGAAACCGGAACGCGATCTGAAAGTGCGCGAGCTCCGTCAGAGGAGGGCACTACTGGTGAAAAGGCAGCTAAGTCACAGAATCGCGAGCGAGGAGGAAAGCGCGAAGCCACTCCTCCGCCGGAGAGACAATAACCAATCCAGACTCGATCGAGAGTTCGAGACTCTCACAATCAGCCCGGCAGTATAAAAAGCTGTCGGGCTTTTTTTGTAACAGGAAGCGGGACTATTTACTCCCGGCATTTTCTACAGCGGCTGTATCTGCCGCTACATATTTTACACCACTTAGCCAGACCAGGCCGGAGACCAAAATTATTCCGGACACAAAGAGAAATGCCACATGCATATTGGTGTGGCCGCCGATGTAACCCAGCAGCCAGAACGCCTGAACGTCGCCCAATGCGTGGATGACTAAAATGTTTACGGCAAATGCTGTCGCGCGCACAGCCGGCAGCGAGACGTTTGCCAGGGCAGTGTTTGAGGGACCTGTGTTTAAAAACAAGAAAAAGATCGCCACGAACATTGGGATCCACGCCGCTGGAAATGGAATGTAAAGGGTCGCAACAAAAAATGGACAAGCGATGAGCATCCCGATTCCCGAAACCAAGAAGTACGAACCTGCGAAACGTGAACGCAACTTATCGGCGACGACACCACCCAGAAGCGTCGAGATTAACCCAGCGACTACGGTGATCACGCCAAAGATCGTCATGCCTACGGCAGGACTTTGATTCCGATAGCGTAGATAAGCTGGTACCCAGAAGCCCAGGCCACCGATTACAAAAGTCATCAGTGTCATCGCGATGCAGTTGATGAGATAGGAGCGTGTGCGGAACAAATTAAGGTAATCACCCATGCTGCGGCGCTGTGATTTCTGCGCCAGATCATGTGCAGCGACGCGCGGGTCGCGTTGCCAAAAGCACAGTAGGCCCAGCAATAAACCCGGCGGGGCGACAAGATAAAATGCCCAGCGCCAACCAAGGTGAGTGCCGATCAATCCACCGATTACATAGCCGAGCGCGCTGCCGACTGGAATCGCCGCGCAAAAAATCGCCATGATCCGACCACGCGTTTCGATCGGGAAGAGATCGGACAAAATGGTCGGTGCGGCCGGCCCGTAGCCGCCTTCACCAATTCCTACGCAAATTCGAGTCGCGAAGAGAATGCCGAATGTCACCGCGAGACCGGAGCCGCCGCTGGCCAGACTCCACAAAATCACAGCGGAGCCGACGATGATCCAGCGCGAGAATCGATCGGCGAGCAAACCGAGAATCGGCGCGCAGACCATGTAAGTTACAAAGAACGCATCTCCGAGCAGACCGGTCTTGGTCATCGCGTTTACGTCGCTGGCTGCGAAGAAACTTGCGCGAATATCAGGCTCGAGTGCGGCTAGAATTTGCCGGTCGATGTAATTGAAAAGATTGATGCCCAGGAGCAGGAAGAGTGCGGTACGTGCGCTGCTCAGCGGTTTTTTCCCGGGAGATTCCATCAGCAATTGCCGATTGCAGTTTGCCCGGCACCGATTGTAAATCATAAACGATGCCTTCTACGTCCCGCACCGAGCGCGCCATCTATTTCATTGGACGGCTAATGGTGCGCTGCTTTTATCGCGTCACTGCGACCGGCCTGGAGAACCTTCCGAGCGGTGGGTTTCTTCTTGTGCCGAATCACATCAGCTGGGTAGACGCTCTCGTCCTGCAGCTCGCCTGCCCGCGTCCGATCCGCTACGTCATCGACCAGGCGTATTATCACAAACCGGTATTGCACCCGATCTTGCGTGCGCTCGGCTGCATCCCAATCAACATCCGCCATTCGCACGCTGCGGTCCGCGCCGCAGCGGAAAGAATTGCCGATGGCGAAATCGTTTGCGTTTTTCCTGAAGGCCAGCTGGAACGCAGGGGAGTTCTGTTGCGTTTGCACCGCGGTTACGAATTGATCGCGCGGCACGCGGATGCGCAGTCCGTTCCGGTTTGGTTGGATCAACTCTGGGGGTCGATCTTCTCATTCCAAGGCGGTAGATTCTTCACAAAGTTTCCGAAGCGCATTCCCTACCCCGTCACGATCGCGTTTGGCAAACCGCTTAAAGGCGAGGCCGCGGATATCGCGACCATGCGCGAGGAATTGCTGAAGCTTGGCGAATTTTGCTTTAGCCGCCGGCCTTCATTAGATCGACATCTCGCCGAAGAATGTGTGTGCGGATTGAAGCGCAGGCGGTTCGCGACAGCAGTGATCGAGGGAACTGATCACACCAGGCTAGGTCGAGCCAAACTGCTCGGCGTGGCGGCAGCATTGAGTCGCTATCTTCGGAAGGAGTTTTCCGACGAACGAATCGCGATCGTTTTGCCCGCCAGCAAGGGATCGATGGTGGCAAATCTGGCTGTGACGCTGGCAAACAAAGTTCCCGTCGATCTTAATTTCACGATGGGACGAGCGGCGAATGAATCCTGCTGCAGGCGCGCCAATTTGCAGGTCGCGATTTCAGCCACGCCATTCATCGAACGACTCAAGGATTTTCCGTGGCCGGAACGTGTTTTGAAGCTGGACGAACTGCTGCCGCGGATGAAACGCCGAATCATTTTCTGGTGGATAATGTCGGTGCTGATTCCAGCAGGTTTGCTTTTGCGGCTTTTGCAAATTCCCAAGCAAGGCGGTCACGCCGAGGCAATATTGCTCTTTACAAGCGGCACCACCGGAGAACCGAAAGGCGTTGTCGTTAGTCATCGCAACGTCGTCGGAAATGTCTCGCAATTCCGGGAGTTGCTCGACGCAAAAAAAACCGATGCCATCCTCGCTTCACTGCCCTTCTTTCACACGTTCGGGTCGACAGTCACACTTTGGTATCCGCTCATTGAGGGCGTCCGCATAGTAACGTATCCAAATCCGCTGGAACCCGCCAGGTGCGCAGCGTTGATTGACAGATACAAGCTGACGTTTCTACTCGCGACGCCCAGCTTTCTGCGTTTGTACTTGCGCAAAGCCGAGCCTGAGCAACTCCGCACTTTGCGCCTCATTATTGTCGGCGCGGAAAAATTGCCTCTCGATCTGGCGAGCCACTTTGAGAAGCGGTTCCAGAAGAAAGTTTTCGAAGGCTATGGCCTCACTGAGACTGCTCCGGTAGTCAGTGTCAATTTGCCCGATCCAGAACCGGGAAGGCCCGGCGAACAAGTGCAGCCATCCAGCCGTTTGGGATCCGTTGGCAGACTTGCGCCAGGAATGGCTGCCGAAATTCGTGAACCGGAGACGGATCAGAAGTTGTCGCTGTTCAAAAGCGGAATGCTTTGGCTGCGCGGCGTCAACATCTTCGAAGGTTATCTGGACGATCCGAAGCGAACGGCAGAAATCCTGCATGATGGCTGGTTGAAAACTGGCGACATCGGCCGGTTCGACGAGGACGGGTTCCTTTACATCGAAGGCCGCCTATCGCGTTTTTCAAAGATCGGCGGTGAAATGGTGCCGCACGAAACAATCGAACAAAAAATCATCGATCTATTGGAACTATCCGGGAGAGATGAGCGCCCCATCGCAATCGTTGGGGTGCAGGATGAAGCTAAAGGCGAAGCGCTCGTGCTGCTCAGCGGAGTCGATCTCGATCTCGCCGAGCTGCGCAAAAAACTGCAGGAAGCAGGTGTTCCAAACTTGTGGATTCCAAAACAGGTGCACCGCGTCGACTCAATCCCGGTCCTCGCTTCTGGAAAATTAGATTTGAAAAAATGCCAGGCGCTCGCGGCTGAAACGGACAACAAAATCTGAGACGATACTCATTGGTCTCGTTCGCTCTCGGTCGGTTGGACAAATCACGGACGAGTCGGCGAATCTTCCTCTTTCAATCGCCAGGGTGAAATTCTACCAAAGAGATCGCGTGTTGCGCCTGCGATGTCTTCGGCTTTTGACACGCCGCTGTCGATCAACGCCCGTCCAGTGCTTGACCAGATTTTCCTCACGACCAAGGCGCCGTTTTCGCGCACGATTCGGCCAAGATGCTGGACAGCTGCAGCTGTAGCAGACTTGCGGATAAGTTCAGGCGAGCAGCGCGAAGTCAATTCGCAGTAGCGCCGGGCAACTTCGCCCACGCGCAGCGTGAGAAACGCGTTCGCCGCGCCATTGGACACGCATTTCACCAGGAGAGCTGAAATACCGCTTAGCCCCGGAATTCCGCCTTTGAGAGCGGGCACCACGGAAACTGCAAGCGGCGCGACCATTTCGCCAAGGTCAAGCGATTCAAGCCCGCTCGCGACGAAAGCTGTTCCAGCGACGTTCGCATACAGCCGCACCAATTCTCGAGGAGAAGGACGCTGGACGTAAATTCGCGCGACACGCGCGACCATTTGAATTTGAGTGAAGAGGACGATGAGCCCATCAAGCCGGCCATTTTGCATTAGCGCCGTGCTAAGAAACACAGTGCTCGCCGTTCTGCGGACAACTGAATCCGCCTCCGCTGAAAGATGTCCAACTGCGTTTTCGATCTCCTCATTGGTGGTAAGCGGCATATGTCGTGTCCGTGGATTTACGGCGAGTCGGATCCGGAGAGCCTGCAAAAAGGCGTCGTGCTTTGGGCCGGAATCCTCCTCTGGCGGGACGAGGGCAGCGGGAAGCCTTGCATATGCAATTGCATAGTAGAGCGCGAAAAATCCAGCAGCAGCGCAAACGCTCCAGAATACGATTGTCCCGGCGATCGGATGGATCCTCTCGGCAAGGGAGATCAAGCTGGCAACACCTGCAATTATCAGCGACACCAGGCAAATCGTCATCAGCACAGCGCCGACGACGACTAATTTCCTCGCGCTGGAATTCTGCACTGCGACAACGGGTTTCACGATCGTTCCTGGTAACTGTGCACCCAGGATAGCAGGGTTCAATCGAAACGCTTGTGATTGCTCTCGCGAGGTTGACGCGAGGCGTGCGCATCTCAAGTTCGCCGGTGATGAAAAATACATTCCTGGCATTGTCTTCGGCTGGTCCAAACCGTGATTTTTCGAAGGACACGCGTCAGCAGCCGTTTTGGGACGAGCACGCGGCGTTTATCGATCAACTCGTTGAAGACGGTTTTATTTTGATGGGTGGACCTTTGGTCGATGAAGGTGGCTCTCTGTTGATCATCAATGCAGAAGATGAAAATGAAGTGAGAGAAACACTAAAAAATGATCCGTGGATGCAGCACGGCATTCTCAAACTGGAGAGCATAAAGCGCTGGCGAATCTTCATCGACGAGAGGAAGTAAGACTTGTCACGTCTGCCGAAGCCGTTTTTTCCGCGAAGCGGTGTAGAGGCGGCTGTGTCAGTCGCTGATTGCTCGCTCGCTTGGAAAACTACAACGCGCCGTGGCGAACTTCTTCGTCGATCGCCAGGTAATCATTCCGCGGCGGACTGAAGGTATCGAGCACGCGGGTGGACGACATCACTTCCACCCCGTGCGGAACATTGCTGGCGAGATAGAACGAATCGCCGGTGGAAAGTTCGTGTGCCAGACCGTCAACAATGAGCCGCATTTTGCCTTCGAGAATGTGAACGATCTGCTCCTGTGGGTGCGAGTGCGCAGGCATGATACTCCCGGCCGCCAGCGTGGCGAGCATCTGATACATCGTTTTGCCGTTTGCGACCGTGCGGCGCGTGATGCCGGGACAAATTTCAATTGTCGGGTTCTCTCGTTTCATTTCAGAATCTTACGCCGAGCACCCATGGCGTCGTCAGATTTTTTGCGCCCGAAATTTCTTGTCTCTTGCCATTTGTCACAAGTCACTGGCAAGATCCGGCCATGAAAATATTTATCTCATCAATCTCAATCATGTTCGCAACATTGATCGCGCTTCCCTTATTTGCGCAAAGCCCCGCCGAATCACCGGCTGCCGCCACTTCGCCGGCTGCCGTGAGTGCTACGGGCGGCCAGCCGAATCCGCAGGAGATGATGAAGCAGATGATCGAGTTGTCGAAACTGAACGAAAATCACAAGCTGCTCGCGACCATGGACGGCAATTGGAACTACACGATCAAGTTCTGGATGAATCCGGATCCGAACGCGCCACCGCAGCAATCCAAAGGCACTGCCACGCGCAAAAGCATCATGGGCGGTCGCTACTCTGTCATGGACGTGACTGGCAAAATGCAGATGCCGGGCGAAGACGGCAAACTGAAGGATGTGCAATTCAAGGGCATGGGCATCGAAGGCTATGACAACGTAAAGAAAAAGTTCGTCGCCTCGTGGATCGACAACATGGGCACCGGTGTCCAGTTCTCCGAAGGAACCTACGATCCCGCGATCAAGACATTCACTTATACGAGTGAGATAGAAATGATGCCCGGAATGAAAACACCAGTGCGCGAAGTGGTGAAGGCCACCGATAACGATCACATGATACTTGAATGGTACGAAAACCGCGGTGGCCAGGAAAAGAAGACCATGGAGATCAACTACACGCGCGCCGGTAAAAAATAGGGGGGACGACCTTCATACTTCTCAATTCACCCATCTACGTTGCGTCAGTCCCGGGAAAAGGCCGTGGCAAGTCCATACTGGTAGGTAAGTTGCACGCTAAATTTGGACTGATCTGCGTCCTAGATAGGAGTCAGTAATGACGTTGCCACGCGTCGCAAATCGTCGAGCAGGATCTCCATGTCGCGCAAAGTGGTCCGGTAGTTCAGTACGCAACCCCGCAGGGCGAAGCGACCGCCAAGCGTAGCGTTGGACAGATACGAACTGCCATCTCGTTGCAGAGCAACTAAGAGGCGTTCATTGAAGCCATCGATTGCCTGGTCCGATTCGCTGCGAAGCTGGATTGGCACATGACGAAAGCAGAAGATCGACAACTCGACCGGCGCAATCATCTCGAAGTCATCGCTCTCTCGGACTATCGACTCGAAATATCGCGCACAGGCAAGATTGCTTTCAATCGCTGCGCTCAACGATTCAAGGCCAACTCCTTTTAACAACATCCACACCTTGAGAGCGCGGAAACGCCGCGACAGTTCCGGCCCATAGTCCCAAAATGCAAATGCCTCGTCGGCCTCCTCTCCGATAATGCGAGTATATTCGGCGTCGTGGGCAAAAGCGGCCCGCGCAATTTCTGGAGAGCGGTAAATCACGCAGCCAACGTCCACCGGAAGATAAAGCCATTTGTGAGGATCGAGCGCGATCGAATCCGCCTGCTCAATGCCGGCAAATAATTCACGCGCGGATTTCGCGAGGACCGCGAAGGCGCCATAACTCCCATCCACGTGCATCCAAAGTTGGAAGCGGTTCGCAACTTCTCGAATCTTAGCTAACGGATCGACCGCCCCAGTGTTCACTGTTCCGGCATTCGCAATGACGCAGAATGGAACATAGCCAGCTTCCAGATCAGCGGTGATTTTTGAAATTAGATCGTCCACTCGGATTCTGAAGTGCTCGTCGACCGCGACGTGGCGCACATTTTGGCGCCCGATCCCCAAAAGCGCTGCCGCCTTTGCGATGGAAAAATGCGTCTCACTCGACGCATACATGCGCAAGCGGTCTGACGACGAGTTTTTCGCCTGCCGCGCCGCCGCGATCGCAGCCAGATTAGCCATCGAGCCCCCGCTGACAAAGAGTCCGCCGGCTTCAGGATTGAATCCAAGAATTTGCCGTATCCAATCAATCGTTAGGCGTTCAAGTTCCACTGGCGCCGGTGCGGAACGCCAGACCGTCAAATTCGAATTTAAAGTCGAGGCGAGCAGGTCGGCGACCGCCGCCAGCGGAGTCCCAGGGGACTGTACGTAGCCAAACATTCGAGGGTGCGC
>QHNR01000132.1 GCA_003218475.1 Verrucomicrobiota bacterium
CACGTTGGATTGTCTCGATCAATGAAAACAACTTCTCAATATTTTCTCCGGTCAGCGCAGACGTGATCAACGCCGGTGCATATTCAAGGAAGAAAATTATTTCGCGTGCTTCCTGAAAAAGTTGCCTTGCCGCGTCTTTTTCTCTGCGTCTCGGCTTAACCAAGTCCCATTTGTTCAAGACAATAATCGCTGGTTTCCGGGCCTTTTGAATCAATCCCGCGATCCGTTTGTCCTGAGCGGTTATGCCCATCGTGAGATCGACAATGAGAACACACAGATCGGCGCGGCGAATGCTGCGCGCTGCGCGCATCACGCTGAACACTTCCACCGAACTAGAATGTTTGCCGCGCCGGCGGATTCCCGCCGTGTCGATGAAAACGAACTTTCGCGCGTCGCGCTCGTAAAGAATGTCAACTGCATCGCGGGTCGTGCCGGACAACTCGCTCACGATCGCGCGCTCTCCGCGCACAATGGAATTGATGAGCGAGGATTTACCGACATTTGGCCGGCCAACGATCGCCACTGCAAGTGACTCATGACTCGTGACTCGCGAATCGTGAGGAGGCGAGGGGAGGCGTCGTTCGATTTCTCCTAACAAGTCGGAAATCCCGCGATCATGTTCTGCGCTGATCGAAAAGCTCGGTTCGAAACCTAACGCATCGAATTCTGCCGCCAGTGGCTCATGCTTCTCATCGTCGATTTTGTTGATCACAAGCAGGACCGGTTTTTCCGATTTGCGCAGTCTGCGCGCGAGCTCCTCATCGACAGGTGACAAGCCTTCCTTTGCGTCGACAACCAAAAGCAGAAGATCGCTCTCGCGCAGGGCTTCTTCCGCGGCGCGGTGCACTTGCACGCTCAATTCAGATTCACCCGCCCCGAAGATTCCGCCTGTGTCCCATATGGTGAACGGGCGCGCACCGCGGTCGCAAATCGCCGAAATCCGGTCGCGTGTAATTCCGGGCTGATCATGAACGATGGCAATCTTTCGGCCCACAAGGCGATTGAACAGCGCTGACTTGCCTACGTTTGGACGGCCAACAATTGCGACATTCGGCGGTCTATTCGGCATCTAGGATTTCGCCGGATGCGCATGGCCGGCGGCCTGCAACTGCCGAACGCCGTCGGTCACATAAACGATTCCGGAGACTGCAGTAAAAAAGCCGGCTGCGATTACAACGTAGATCAGGGGAAGCAGGCGCAGCTGCAGCATGACCCACCCGATGGCGACCATTTGTAAAACGGTCGCGACTTTTCCGGTCCACTTAGGTTTCACCTGCACTTTCCCAATGAGAAAATACAAGACGGCCGCGCCTACGAAAAGAATAGCGTCGCGCGAAATCACAAGCACCGGGAACCAGGTCGGAAAACTGCCGTACTCAGGGTCGAGCTCGCTCCAGTTACTAATGCTCAAGGTGATGATCCCGCTAAGCAGCAACCCTTTATCGGCAATTGGATCGAGAACGACTCCCAGCGAACTGCGCTGATGGTAGTGACGCGCGACGTATCCGTCCAAGCCGTCACTCAATGAGGCAATCAGGAAGATAGCGATGGCAGTGAAACGTTCCCACTCTGCAGGCGCGCCGCGCTGAACGCTTTGGCCGTAATAGATCGCCATTGTCACGAAGGCCGGAATCATCAGAATCCGAACAATGGTGATTTTGTTGGCCGTGGTCATAACGCGCGGGAGCGCAAACAATTGTAGGGCGATTCTCTGAACTCCGAAAGCTTTCGGAGCTGACACAGACGCCCTACAATCAGCCTGGGCTGTTTCCGCGCTGCGAATCCAGCTTGGCGCAAATTACATTTACGCCGCAGCAGCTGCCGCGGCGGGAGGCGAAAGTTACGAAGTGCCATACCCTGATTTTGTCTCCATTTCTCCAAAGGGCTCGTTTGTAATTGTTATCGACGCGAAAGAACGTCCACATCACTTGAACGCTCTGTTGATTGACCGCGCTTCTCTGCTCAATGGCCAGAGACGCCGCAGATTTCGGAAGCGTTCCTAAGTACCGTTCAGCGCGAAATCGCGCGCGTCTTTCCTGTCGGAATCGTAAATCCTTCGATCTGTTTTTTGATTTCGTTAGCGAAAGCCGCTGCGCCCGCACCGTTTACGACCCGATGATCGAAAGTAAGCGAAAGCGTAATGACCTCTGCAGTCTCGTTCTTGTTCTTGTTGGAAATCAATTCGCGGTGCGCGGTACCGACGAAAAGTGTGCCTACTGAGGGTGGAACAACGATGGGTGCGGCCGCTTTCACTCCAAAAGCCCCCAGGCTTGTGATCACGACCGGCGCATTCATGGCGTCAACGCGGCCGCCGCGTGTCGCGATGACTGTCTCATTGTAAATTTTTACGAATTCCGGCCAGTTCTTTCGATTTGCGTTTGTGATTACCGCAGTGGCGAGACGATCCCCCCCCAGCGCGACTGCAATGCCCAAATCGAAATCATCATTCTGCACAATCTGGTCGTCTTCGAGAATTAACCGGCGAAATGGTGCATGCTTTTCCATCGCGCGTACGACCGACCACGCAATCATTACGGAAGGGGAGGGGGCATCCTCGGGATCTTCCTTTTTCGCTAACTCGCGAGCATCCCGAATTGCGTCCCAGCGCGCACCGATTTGCAGGTTAGCAGGAATGACGCGGCTAAGTTTGCGAGTCACCGTGGGCGAAAGCGCCGGCTCGATTGCAGTCGCCGGGATCGCTGATCCCGGCTTTTTCAATACCGTTTCGGATGATCCGCGGCCGCGGTCATCCCGACGAGTCGGGACTACAGATCCACCCTTCGCCGAAACCTCAGCCGCAGCCTCGAACTGATCCGCTAATAATTCGTCCTCCGTAAAAAGAGTCCCAAGCTCTTGGCCAATGTCGACCGTGTCGCCAATCTTTGTTTTCCATTCGCCCATGACTCCAGTGAACGATGATTGAATTGGATAAACAGCCTTGTCCGTTTCGACTTCACACAATTCATCGTCCAGCGCGACGGGATCACCTGGTTTTTTCAAAAGCGAAACGACTTTTGCATTGCGAATTCCTTCGCCCATCACAGGCACAGTAATGCTTTGCACACGCCGTTTTCCGATTTCCACTGTAGCCGGGATCGTTGATCCGGGCTGAACGTATTCGGGTTGTTTTGCAGGGCGGCCGGAATCACCGATTCCGGCTACAGCTGCCCTTTCATGTTTGGTTATAACCGAGTGTCGGATCGCAGCAACAATGCGCTCCACATCTGGCAACGCGGCGTATTCGTAGATCGGATTGTAACCAATCATAACATTCGCTTTACTGACGAGAATCGGCGGACTGATCATCTCATCCCACAGCTCAGGCGTGCTCGTGACGTGGGAGATAATCATCTGTCCAACGCTGCAGTTCTCAGTGTCTTCTTGGACAACAACGAGCCGGCGAGTTTTACCCACGGAATTCTCAATCGTAGCCTTGTCCCACGGAACAATTGATCGCAGATCGATCAGTTCGACGCTTGTTTCATTATCAATTTTTGCGATCGCCTCGAGAGATTTCTCAATTGTGTTTCCCCACGCGACCACTGTCACGTCCGAGCCGCTTGTGCATTGACGCGCCCGCCCGAGCGGGACCGCCCGGATCGGCTCCGCGTATTTGTGTTCGGCCCAAAGCAAATGTTTCGGAATTAAGAAAATCACCGGATCCTCACCGTGCATGGCGGTCCAGAGCAATCCCGCGGCATCCGCCGGGCTGCTCGGAATCACAACGTTTAGACCGGGATAATGCGCGAGTGCGGACTCATTCGCCTGGCTGTGCCACAAACTTCCGCCGGGTAGGTAGGCGCCATACGGCGCATAAATGACGGTTGGACATTTCCAATTGCCAAACGATCGCCAGCGCAGGTTTGAGATATTAGTAACGAGCTGATTGAAGCCGGGATAAATGAAATCGATGAACTGCAGCTCAAACACGGGACGCCTCCCGTAAGCAGCCAGACCGCAGGCAACACCAAGAATAGTTGACTCAGCCAGAGGCGAATTAAAAACTTGCTTCGGGAACTCAGTTGAAAGCTTCTGAGTAAGGCGAAACACGCCGCCCTTGGGATCTTCGATGTCTTCGCCAAAGAGAATTCTTCGCGGATCTTCCTCGAGTCCGGCACGCAACGTTTTGTTTACTGTATCGCCGATCCGATATTTTCCGGGCGGCAGGATTTCCTTGTCGATCTTTGGCGGTGGTTTGGTGACGTTCGCGAGAAGCTCGTTAGGCGACGGATCGTCAGCTTTTTCCGCTTCACCGTACTCCCGCCGAACGCGCTCCTTAATTTCCTCATCCAGCTTCGCGTATTCCTCGGCGGTGATCATGCCTTCCCCGATCAGTTGGTCCTTCCAACATTTGAGCGGATCGAATTTTTCGAGGACACGCAGTTCCTCTTCGCTGCGGTAAAGTTTTTGATCATCGGAACTCGTGTGACTCGAGAGCCGTTCCATCTTGATCCAGAAAAAGAATGGTCCGCCGCCGCCGCGAATTTTTTCGAATGCTTCTGCGGTAGCCTCATAAACCTGCTGCACGTTTTGTCCTTCAATCTGTCGCCAGTTGTTAGACACAAGGACATTCAACGCGAGCGGATTGGTTTTGCGCGTCGGCATGCTGATGCCGTAGGCGTTGTCTTCGACTAGCAAGAGCACGGGTAGCCTCTTTTCTTTGGCGAAACAAACCGCCTCGAAAAAATCTCCCTGACGGGTCGCCGCATCGCCTACTGTCGTTACAACAAGGTTCCTTTTGCCATCGAGTTTGATGCCCCACGCGATGCCGCACGCAGGAAGGAGTTGTGAGCCAGTGGGTGTTGGCACACTCCAGATATGCAAGTCGGCGTTACTGTAATGTGATGGCATCTGGCGTCCGCCACTGCCGGTATTGCGCTTTGCGAAATATTCCAGGCCGAGCTGACGCGTTGTCATGCCGCGTCCCAAAATCAGACCCCGATCGCGATAATAAGGCACGATATAATCGTCCGGCTCCGTCTGGATCGAGACCGCTGCCAGAGCCTCGTGACCCATTCCCGAAACGTGAAAGTGTCCTTTGCCCTGACGATTCAGATTCTGTTCGCGCAAGTCTGCATGGCGACTTTCCAGCATCGTCGTCAGCAGTCGCAGCTTATCTTCCTTGCTTAGCGCGGGCATACGGCATGATCTTACACCGCACTTACGGATCGATACAATCACACGGATTTTCTTTCGAGTAGAAACGTAAATGGAATGATGACATCAAAATTGCGGCAGAGTGGGGGAGTGATCGAGCATTACCGCGAATATCTTCCGGTTCGTGCCTCGACACCGATTGTTTCGTTGGCCGAAGGAAACACGCCGCTGGTTTATTGTTCGCAACTAAGCAGCCGGGTTGGGCGCGGGTGCGAGGTTTTTGTTAAGAATGAAGGAGTCAACCCCACAGGTTCCTTTAAGGACCGTGGGATGACGGTGGCGGTGTCGAAAGCTATGGAGCACTGCGCAAAGGCTCTCATTTGCGCTTCCACGGGCAATACTTCCGCTTCAGCGGCTGCTTACGCAGCGCGCGCGGGAATTCCGTGCATTGTTGTTTTGCCTGCAGGAAAAATCGCAAGCGGAAAATTGGTGCAAGCCTTTGCTTACGGAGCCAGAATCGTCGCGATCGATGGCAATTTTGACGACGCGCTCCGCATCGTGCGTGAGTTAGGCGATGGTCACCGGTTTGTTATCGTGAATTCGATTAACCCTGACCGAATTGCGGGACAAAAGACCGCCGCATTTGAAATTGTCGATGTTTTAGAAGATGCGCCAGATTTTCATTTACTGCCCGTGGGCAATGCGGGAAACATCACTGCCTATTGGGCGGGATATCGGGATTACAAATCGCATCAAAGATCCACAAGATTGCCGACAATGATTGGTTTTCAGGCGGCTGGCGCGGCACCAATTTTTCACAACCGGATCGTCGAAAAACCGGAAACGATTGCATCTGCAATTCGAATCGGGAATCCGGCGAGCTGGAAACAAGCCTGTGCAGCAGTCGCCGAATCGCATGGCGCAATTGACATAGTAAGCGACGAAGAGATTCTCGAAGCGCAAAGTTGGCTGGCAAAACACGAAGGAATTTTTGTCGAACCTGCAAGCGCGGCGGCGGTCGCCGGGCTGTTCAAATGCTGTGAGTCAGATCAAGCGGCGTACTCATTTCAAAACATTCCCGAGGCAAGTCGGATAGTTTGCACAGTCACAGGACACGGCTTGAAAGATCCCGATCCGATTACGCAGCGAATGAAAGAATTGAAACCGGTCGCCGCGAGTGTGACCGACGTGAGACGCGCTAGTGGACTATAACGCGCCGACCGCCTGTCATGTCGAGCGAAGTCGAGACATCCCGCGAAGCTACCGGTGAGCTAGGCTACGGGATGGAAAGCCTGGCCTCGCGGACTTCGTCCGCTGCGTTGCAGCCTCGACTCTGCTCGGAATGACGGTTATGAAAATGCCGATTTAAACTTTATCTGAAATGCGTCTGATCGTTCAAAAATATGGCGGGACTTCCGTTGGGACGTCTGACCGCATATGTAACGTTGCGCGCCGACTTGTCGAAACACACCGCGAGGGATGTCAGGTTGTGGCGGTCATCTCTGCCATGGCCGGTGTGACCGATAACTTGCTCAAGCTCGCCCATGCGATATCACCGCAGCCGACACAGCGCGAGTTGGATGTTGTTTTATCGACCGGCGAGCAAGGCGCCGCGGCTTTAACTGCAATGGCCGTGAACGCACTCGGTGGACGAGCTATTTCGTTAACGGGTGCGCAGGCGGGAATTTTAACCGACCACAACCACACAAAGGCGCATATCGCCAATATCAGTCCGAAACAAATTCACGAACTGCTCTCGGACGATTACATCGTGATTGTCGCTGGTTTTCAGGGTCAGACACCGGAAGGAGAAATCACCACGCTGGGACGCGGCGGCTCGGATTTGACTGCAATTGCGCTGGCGGGCGCGTTGAATGCAGACGCTTGCCAGATTTTTACCGACGTGGATGGAGTTTTCACCTGCGATCCGCGGATCGTTCTCGATGCGAAAAAACTCAAGGAAATTTCGTATGATGAGTTGCTCGAAATGGCTGGCGGCGGCGCCAAGGTGATGCAGTCGCGCGCCGTGGAATTCGCAAAAAAATTCGGTGTCGAATTCGAAGTGCGGTCGAGTTTCAAGAAAACCACCGGGACAATCGCCAGGGAAGAGACGCCGAGTATGGAAGATGTGGTGGTTCGCGGGATCAGTCTCGACCGGCGTCAGGCAAAACTGAGTATTGCTGGAATTCGTGACGAACCGGGAATCGCCGGCCGGATTTTTTCCAATATTGCCGCGGCGCACATCATCGTTGACATGATTGTCCAAAATGCGTCGATCGCCGGCACGACTGATATTTCATTCACGATTCACGAGGATGAACTGGAAAACGCCCGCAAGATCCTGATGCCGGTCATAGGTGAGATCGGCGCAATACGCCTGAATACTGCGAGTGGCGTAGCCAAGCTCAGCGTGGTCGGAATTGGAATGCGATCACACTCGGGCGTCGCGGCACGACTGTTCGAGTGCCTGGGGCGAAATGGGATCAACATTCAATTAGTATCAACCTCGGAGATTAAGATCGCGGTCATCGTCGATGAAAAAGACGCAGAACACGCTGCGCAATTGATCCACGCCGAATTCGGCCTGGGTCGATTGTTGCCGGCCACCTCCGCAACGCAGCCGCTTGCCTGATCGGCTACGGATGCCGGACCGGATCGACGTAAAATTCCTGGGTCCCTTCAATCCGCATCTTGTAGCCAAAGATGCCGTGAATGACCGCAGCCGCTGGATGATCAGTGACTTTCGGCCGATACCGGTCGTCCGCGTTTGCCTGTTTCCATGCAGTTCCATCTTCCAAACGAATCACCGTCCTGCCGGTCAATCCGTTGAAGGTGCCATCCACGCGACTTACAAGCAGATCCATCTTGGCGTGGGACTCTGCGGCAGCTTTCGCTGTAGCTTTCTTTTCGGCGGTTTGTTCGGTGACTTGCCGATAGCCTTGCAGCCAAGCATCAAGCTTTTGCAGCTCATCGGGCGAGAGTTTGTCCAAACCGGCGGCCCTGAATTCGTCCGGAGTCATCATCTGCTGAATGCTGCCAGACATTTCCTCGCGGGCTGCACCAGCGGGTTTGGCGCAACCAAAAATCACACAAGCCGCAAGCATCAGGCACTGGATTAGATGATCGGGAGATCTGGTCATGGTAGAAACTTGCCGATGCTAGCACCGGCGATGGCAGCGTCAAGGCCGGGGCGATAGCGGCGCCCGACGGTCACCAGGCGCGTGCTTGACGAGATTTCCGGACGGAACGGGAAGACCGGCTTAGACCTGGGCTATCCCTATAACATCAGACAATATATGTCATATAAAATCTGTAATGTTACATTACAGGCCATGAACATGTTCGCTTTCGCCTTGACAGCCTGCTGGTGGACGCCTATAGTCCTCGCCAGGTTCGGGTTAGATCCCCACCGGTTCATCCATACCTGGCGACATCCTCGGATGAACACTGCGCGATGCCGCTTAGAAAGCCTTCCGCAGAATGAACAAACTCGACAAACGACCACCGGAGAAACTTCCCGATCCCTGGCTATTTGATAGCGAGTCGCTCCTACGCGAACTGGACCGCTGCCGCGAATTAGTTCTGGATATTTCCATTGCCCATCCGCACCAAACACACTTCGATATTAACATTGCCGTTGATGCGCTCTGGAACCTACGAGAAAACCTCCGGTATCTTCTCGCATTACACCGCGAAGGCCAGCGCGCATTCGCCAAGCACAGCCCCGAGGCGGAACAGAAACCGCAGAAGAAAATTGCGCAGCCAACACAATCAAAAATCCTTCGGATGAAGGCATAGTTCACCTGAAGGAACCCGGCTCGCTCCGCTCGCCGGGATCCCTCGCGGTGACCAAAGCGCTTCCGCGTATAATGAGTTTACGACGAAAGCGGCGACATTCTCCTGGCCACCGTTCGAGTTTCTCGCATTTCCGCCCAGGCGCCTGGACTGATGTAGATCCAGTCCGCCCGATTGAACTTGCGCAACTCGTATGTATTCGCGCCCTCGCAATCTGCCGCTGACGAGAAACGCCCCTTCGAAAGATATCTGCTCACATCGCCCGGCGCGTAAGGGTCATACAGACGAACGTGTGCGATCCCGTGTTTCCACGTGTTTATCATTGCAAAGCACGTACTCGGATTGATCGATCGCTCCGGAAATCGTGAAATTAAGATATGGCAATGTGGCAACCCTCCGATCTCGCCGCGCTCCCACCGAACCACGAACGCCAACTGCTCGAGCGGATCTGCAACCCCTGGCCGCACCGTTCGCGCCCAATGCCGAAGCCAACGGGTCACATGAGTCCGCCTTTTACGTGCACAACTACGCGCCCGACCGCTCCACGTCAGCGTGCAGAAAAACTCCCACACAATTAGCTTGAGCAGCCATTCCGTCGCGGATCCCCCGCCATACCGTGGTTTCTTCCAATACCAGTTCGATCATCGTACCCCAACGCAACAGTATAGCACATAAATAGCTGTTTGTCAAGTATTTATCCATATTTTTACACATATTTCGCGCTACATCAGAACCACAGGAATTGATTTTTTCCGTGCGAAAGCCGGCATTCGAGGCAGGGTCGGATTGCCATAAGAAGCGCCCTTAGTTGGGGGAAACCACGTTTTCCCCCAAACCCCTTTCCTCTAGGGGGAACAGTTCTTAGCCTACCTCTGAGGGCAAGGCCTGACGCTCTAAAGCTCAAAATTCTGGGACTGGCGGCTAAAGCATCGTCGGCGGACGCGTGATAGTTCCGTCCTCACCAATGAATCTGCTGGGCGCAATTATCACGTCATAATGGGGTGGTCCACCACCAGCGCTTACAATTCCCACCCATTCTATTCCCCAATCCCTAAACGCGAACACCGGACCACCGCTGGCACCAGGCAACTCGAAACTCGCCAGAGATGGTACGGCAGCGGTGCGGAATTTATCAGGCGGATTACCGGGGATCCGAATCGTGACTCCGGCCGATCCTACAATTGCGGCCCCCTGCATGTAAACCATGCCTATAATGTTGTAGCGTTCATCGTCAATTCGTAAGTCTTTTGGATACCCACAGAGCGCCAGCCGGTCGCCAGTGACCACTGCTGATCGTGGATAAGGCGGCTGTGGAAAAAATTCTTTCTCATCAGGCTTGAGGTTCTCGATTCCAAGACCACCGAATACCGCCAAATCCAAGTCTTGGTCTAGGGACACAGGCTTTGCTCCAAAGATGGGAATCGCATGATTGCGATCTAGGTAGAAAATGAGGCAGCGACCAGGTCGCTCGCGTAGCCGCTCTTGAAACGCAGCCCACACGTGATGCGCAGTCACGAGGAATTTGCCGCTATCAGTCTGCCACAAGAAGGCTGACCCCCCGCAAACTTTGAAGTCGACCTTGCCCGGCTCTGCATCATCTGGGTAGTCGACCAACCAAAGCGCGATGCAAAACTGCCGGAGAATCTGCATCAGCACCGGCCGCGACTGTTCCTTCCAATCATCTACTCCTACCTCCATTCGAGGCAGCTTGCCGTAAAACACTGCACGCGGTCAACCACGATTCCGTAAAAAACTATATGTCATATCGAGTCCCTGCGCAGTGCGGCTTCCATCGATTGGTTAGGCCTCCTCAATCATCTGAATCATCAAACTCCGGTGGCTCACCCAGCCTCCTAGTTTGTGCTCCTGCGCGTACTTTGCAGCCTGAGTGACCTTGTTCACAAAAGCGTCGTCATCGGTTTGTGATACTTCCAACTTTTGGCCGTCGCCACTTGTCTGGGTCGCGGGATGAATGCACCCCTTACGAACTAACTCCAGATTCAGGCTCTCTTCACCGTCAACTACCCATACGAACGTAAGTTGGGTCTTAGGATCTGTGCTAAGATCAAATAAGAACGGGCAGGAAGAGAAACGCGAGGATTTTGGGTAATCGTTTCATTCAGTTCTGAGAATCCTGCTGGTACTTTTGGCTTTCCTCTTCCGAAAGTTGCTGAGTCTTAACAATTTTCAACTTCCCAGCTTCGTCGAATTTCAAAGTAAAGAGAAAGTCGACGCGAATAGTCTTCCCAGTTTCCTCCCCATCTTCTTCGTAAGCGTAGACAATAACTGTATCGGGATCGGTCCACTCATGCACTTTTGCCACGATCTCTGTCGCGGCAGTCGCCTTTGCCTTTATGTGTTTTTTTGTTCGTTCTACCGCCAAACCGCCGCTGACGGCTTTCGAGATAGCCTTTGAAATCGGATTGGCTTTCGCGAGCGATTCCAACATTTCCCATTTGTCATCGTGTAGTTCATAGAATGCGAGCGTCTCGTAGAACGCATGCGCTGCCGGCTGAGAGAAATTGAAAGCGAAACGCTTCGAATCCGGTGCCCATGCGATGTTCGAGCGTTTTGAATATTTGCCGTAAACGTTCAAGTCACCATCGAGGTCCACCACGGTTTCATTGGTGCCGGCCTTCACCACTTCCGGTGCGCATTCGTACTCGATGGATTGAGGGCAGTCATATTCCCACTTCTTGTCTGGTGACAGGTTCTTTAACTCGGACGACGACGGCGATTGCGCGTGCATTTGCGCACACAACCCTAAACACGCATATAACACTGCGATTAAGACGAATCGTGAACTCATAATGGCGCGCTAAATGGCGTTTACGCGTAAACGTCTTCCGGCGCGTAGTCAACGCTCGTGACTTTGAGAAATCTCGCTTGCGCCGAGATCCTTAAGAGCTAGATCCGCCTGTCTTTTCTCAAGATCGACAATTCTTTCATTGGAGATGCGTTTACCGGTGAGCGCCTTCGCAATTTCAGAACCACATTGAATACCGCTGAAGCCATCGGATCCGGCAAAGGCGTTGGTAACTAACCAACCCGTAACGAGAAGAAGAATGCCAAGTTTCATGTTCCCAGCGTGGCACCCGAACTTCATGGCTCTGCTTGGAAATTCCAGGCTGCGACAATGTACTGCGAGCCTTCTGATTGCTTTATGAGGTGGAGCCCGACGTGCGCGTTACGTTTCTTGGAGAACCTGGCTTTGCAAACCAGCTCGGTATGAATTCCTGAGCCTATTGTGTTGGCTGCAAGCTGATCTTGGGGAGATATCGTGGTGGTCTTCGCCCTCAGTACCTCGTAACCTTTAAAATCGCCAAAGTCCCTGGTCACATGTTCGAAGTTCTGAGTCACCAGTTTGTTTTTCGATTCGCGCCACATTTCCAGACTGCCCTCCGGAAGTCTCGACTGGTCTTGAGGTGATAGGTAGAAGGATAGAGCCTGCAGTGTAGCGATATCTTTTGATTTCCACGCGTCAAAATACTTGTCGAGAAACTGTTGACAGTCGGCTGGAACAGAGGCGGATGGCCCCTCCTTGCCCTTGGTACATGCAAGGAGAAGGACGACAAGAAAAAGCAAAAATGTTGCGATGTAGGGTCGGTTAATGAGCCCAGTTTGCGCCGTTCTTGCTCTCGCGTCTAGGGTGCAGGTTCGAACGAGTTGAGTCCCAGGACCGTCGTAAACAATTGATAATATCAAAAAATTGAGTTTGCATCGTCTCTAGTCGCAGATACCCGCAGGCGTCATTCCTCTTTGGGATTGCTTTGATCCGTCCGCAAAGCTCTTTATGTCATGTAAGGTCGCGAGGTGTCGTGTTGATTGTTTGGCACGGCTGCCAGTAGTCGGCCTGCTCAGATACGCGTACGAACTGCCGCACCCGCAGTGATTACCACTACCTCATTCCAGCTTATCCATCTTCGTCATGTGGCCGTGCCGCGGCGATTGCGACGACGTTTGAGCCGCAACGATCGAAGGCTTTTTACCAGGGAAACGTGCTCGCACCGCATCTATACACGTATCGCGCGATATTGGTCCGCCAAATCGTAATCGATCGTATCGCGTAAAAGGCGGCTCAAGCTGATCAAGCTCGTCTACCAGACAGTGAAGTAATTCCAACCAGTCATCGTTCTGCGGTTCCGGTTTTGAGACTGCTGCGGTGATTGCTTTTACAAGCTCGTCTTTGCGTTGCATTGTTTCAGGCAAGACGTCACGCAGACATACAAAGTGTCCCCGGAGATACCCGTCCCATTCTCGAATCGCATCCCCGCCTGATCTAAACTGGTGACCGAACCATTCGGGCAGCTGGTCGTAACCACCTGCTCGGCGAGGCAGCTCAAGAAGATCGCGCGCGACCATCTGCGTTCCGTCACTGCGTATGTAGCTTGGCAGCGGTAATCGGTTAGCAAGCATCAGCCGACGGAGCTCGGATGCGTGGATACCCGTTTGTTCCGCCAAAGCTTCTAATGGAACGTACCACTTATTCACGTAGATATCGTCCTCAGGGGTCATAGGATGAGTGCCGTTTACGGCATAAAAGCGAGCAGCGACTGCACTGCGCAATTCAGAATCATCAATATGTGTCATGGGTTTTTGCGGTCGTCCGCTTCGACCCAAGCGATGAAACGCAATTGTAGTTGTACCGGGCGGTTCTTGCGCGTATTCACGACGTGGAACTTTGGAATGGGCTAAGTGGGCCAGATTTCCCGCCAACCTACACTAAAGCGTTTCAATCTTCGCGGTGCGCTTGTCGGCAAGATAGGTCCAAACCCGCCTTGCACCTTCGCCTTGCTTGATCCTGATAATCGACCCCGACCCGCCATCAGTGCCGACGCCGCTGAAATGCAAAACCAGATACTCGCCTGTGCGCTCTGCGTATGTGAGGTGATCAAGATTTATGATGCGACCGTCCGGCGTGCTCACAAGATTCATCGTGAGTAGTGACTATCAGGTCTCGGATAAACACACAACGGAAAAAGAATTTCTGTCCGAGTCGATCGGTAGTGCTGACCGGTTGTCGGTTGGCCGTCCGGGTCGCCTCGCCCTTTGCAAGAGAGAGGGGGAGGGTTGATTTCAACCCGGTTGACGCTCGTAACGAGTACCCCTCACCTTAATTCTCTCCTCTTCCGCCAAGGGGAGAGGCGACCGAAGAGGTGGCACTCGAACTGACAATAACCGAACATCACCGAGTCGATCCAGCTTCCTTACGAGTACAGTTTTGGCTGTGAAGACGGCACTGCTGCGATCGTAAAAACGTCTGCGGCCTTGTGACGGCTGATTCAGACGTTGCTCCCGCTCCACTTCAGCTTTTGGCGAACTACGCTGAAGAATGAGGCTTCGGGCAACGAGGCCAGCGGCAGCGTTTTCCTGGCTTTGCGAATTGTCACTATTGATCCTCGCTCAACGTGGATCGGTTTTCGCCCATCCATGGTAAGGAAAACTGGATAATCGGGATCGCTTGCCTCGATCTCGATTATCGACTGTTGCGCAACAATGATCGATCGGTTGGTGAGAACGTGCGGGCAAATCGGCGTGATCACGAAAACCCCGGACTCGGGATCGAGAATCGGTCCACCAGCCGACAACGAGTACGCCGTCGAACCGGTCGGCGTCGCGACGATCAACCCGTCAGCATTGAACTCAGTGAGCGGTTCGCCATTGACTCGTGTGCACAAGAGGACAAGGCGGGAAAGTTCGCCGCGACTTAACACGGCATCGTTCAACGCGATCATTTTGCCCGTTCTTTTGTCGCCCAGGCTAACGCGCGCTTCGAGTAGCGCCCGCTGACTGAAATTGATCCGGTCTCGGGCGATGCATTCCACGGCTTCCCGATACGTCGATGAACTTGCACAAGTTAGAAAGCCTAGCGAGCCAACGTTGATGCCGAAGATCGGCTTAATATTCTCACCAAGTTGGCCTACGACGCGTAGAATGCTTCCGTCGCCTCCCGCTACCACCAGGAGATCTGCCGCGGCTCCCAATTCGGCCAACGAATACCCTAATTTCTTTCCAGCAAATTGAGCTGTCTCCTTTTCGAACAGGATCGAGATTGAATACCGGGCGAACTCCTGGGCAATTGCGTTGGTCAGCTTGGCAACGCCTGGTTTTCCCGTGTGTGCAATTAACCCAATCGTTTTCGCATGCATGCAAAAAATTCCTGATTTCCGTCCGCGCCTTTAACGGCAGACGGAACAATTCCAGTCACCACATGGCCCAGCTTCGTCACAAAAGCGACAATCTTGTCTTGCGCCTTTTGGTGCAAGTCCTGATCGCGGACGATTCCGCCTTTTCCCACTTCAGCGCGTTGCAGCTCGAACTGCGGTTTGATCAGCGCCAGAATCACTCCAGTCGAGGTTATCAGCTCGAATGCATTCGGCAGGATTAAGGTCAACGAAATGAACGAAACGTCGATCACGCAAACATCTACGAGCTCCGGAATGTGCTCACGTGAAAGAGACCGTGCATTGATTTTTTCGAGAACAACCACGCGTGGATCGTTGCGAAGCTTCCAATCCAATTGGCCGTGGCCGACGTCAACCGCATAAACTTTGTGGGCGCCACGCTGTAACATGCAGTCGGTAAACCCGCCGGTCGAGGCGCCAATATCCAGCGCCGTCTTGCGGCGTACGTCGATGTTAAAATGCTCGAGAGCGGCTTCCAGCTTCAGCGCACCTCGGCCGACGTATTTTCGTGTGGGCTTGAGTGTGATCGCCGCTTGTTCATCGACAAGCTCTGATGGCTTTGCCGCACTCCGAGTGCCGATCATCACGTCGCCGGCCATTATTGCTCGCTGCGCTTGTTCGCGACTTGCGAACAGCCCCTTTCCCACGAGAAGCTGATCAAGCCGTAATTTCTTCGACATTTTTCCTAGCGAAGCCATTGCTGGAGCGCGAGACCTCCGTGATCGAAGCGCGAAGGGCTTCCACGGCTTTGCTTAACTGAGCCATGGTGATGCACAAGGGCGGCATCAGAACGACCACATTCCTAATTGGTCTGGTTAGCAGGCCATGACGCCGCGCTTCGATGCAAACGGCCGCGGCCATTTCGGTTCGCACTGTCTCTATTCCGGCAATAAATCCGCATTGGCGAACCTCCTTCACGCCAGGAAGCCCCTTTAAGCTGGCAAGTGCCGAGCTCAGATACCGGATTTTCGACTGCAAGGCTTCCAGAACGCCCTCGTTTTCAAACACCTCCAGACTGGCTTTGGCTGCCGCGCAGCCGAGGGCATTTCCCGTGTAGCTATGGCCGTAGGCAAGCGCTTTACCGTCGGCCACGGAGCCATCGAAAGCGGAAAACAGTTTTTCAGAGATCAAAGTAATAGCAAGCGGAAGATACCCGCCCGTCAAACCTTTACCTAAAACCATCATATCCGGAGTTACACCTTCATGTTCACAGGCAAACATTCGGCCTGTTCGGCCAAAGCCGGTCATGACCTCGTCAACGATCAACAGCGTATCAGTCCGACTGCACCAGTCGCGAACGGCTCGTAATGTGCCGGAGGGCCAAAGGCGCATCCCGGCGGCCCCCTGAATAAGCGGCTCGATAACGACGGCAGCAATCTTTGCGATCTCGCCTGGGGCAAGCGCCTCCAGCGCGTTGATATCCGGAACTTGCATGGTAGGAAAGTCCCAGCGAGGCGATCTAGTTTGAAACATCGCCGCGGCACCCAGACTCGCTGCACCTGCAGTATCGCCATGATAGCCGCTTCGAAAAGCGATAAACCGATGCCTTTTCGAGCGGCGCAGCTGCCAGTATTGATCGGCGACCCGCAAAGCGACCTCGATTCCGGTTGAGCCATCATCAGAGAAAAAAACTCTGTACAAGGGCGTGCTCGAGAAAAGCGCCAGGATCGCGCGCGCGAGCTCGATGGCCGCCGGATTCGTGAATCCCAAAAACGAGGTATGTGCCACCAGGTCGAGTTGGCGGCAGATGGCTGCGTTGATATGCGGGTGATTATGGCCGTGGATGTTTGTCCATATCGACGAATTGCCATCTATGTATTCGCGGCCTCTGCTATCACACAGCAATGCGCCACGGCCCTCAACCAAAACCAGTGGTTCATGCTCGGCAGCGCACCATTCCCGCATGTCGGTAAACGGATGCCAGACGAACTGCTTATCTGCCTCAATTAGCTCTTTAGTATTCCAGTCACTCATAGCGTCTAGGTCGGATTAGTTTCTCCCTGCAGGAAAAACCACCCCGTAGCCTTGGCAAAGGCGGGTCCGCCTCGATTAGCTCTTCCGTATTCCACTTAGTCATAATTGCTTTTGGAGTGCGGCGACATGTCGCCGCTTTCAAAGCGCAGACATGTCTGCGCACTCCACAAGATCAGGCCTCTATCACGGATGTTATGTCGACATTCACTCATCGCCGCGTTGCTCTTGGATTAGTTTCTCAATCGACGCAACGTCTTCGGCCGAAGCCCGCCGTCGCTGATATTTTCGCACGAGAATTTCTTTTAACGCTAACAAGTCCTCCAGCAACGGTCGCTCGTAATAGGTCCAGTCAAGATCGCCCCCAGCCTTTGCTTGGAACCGCCACGCGCCGCCAAACTTCGTGACCCGTACTTCGCGTTTTCTCCCATCCTCATTTCTGTCGGTCCATATATGTTGACTCGACATTGCGGTAAGACCTTACATTAGCAGGCTTGAAAGACGTAGCTAAACTGGCTCTCTATTTCATCTTCGTCGTCATCGTTGGAGCGCTCTTTGCTCCATTTCTGTTTTGGTCCGCGCAATCTGTTGCAGTGCACGGCGTGTTGTCGTTTCTGGCAAGGTACGATTTCGAAACGTTCTTTCATCGCGCCCTTCTCATCGCTGCCGCCCTCTTACTCTGGCCCTTTCTGCGCATCAGCCAGGTGCGCGGCATGTCTGATCTGGCTCTTGCGCCTAATCGGCGTTGGGACCGCGATCTCTGCGCTGGCGCCTTTCTGTCGGTGATTCCCCTGCTCTGTTGTGGTGCGCTCCTCATTGCATTTCATGTTTATTCATTTCGGCACGTCTTTGCCTGGTCGCGCTTCGGTAAGGTGCTTGC
This sequence comes from Verrucomicrobiota bacterium, assembly GCA_003218475.1. Classification (GTDB taxonomy): domain Bacteria; phylum Verrucomicrobiota; class Verrucomicrobiia; order Chthoniobacterales; family UBA10450; genus Udaeobacter. Next base: position 17,929 of record QHNR01000132.1, read on the forward strand.
TGCTTCAATCGCCGTTCCATTCATTGAAGAGTGGTTCTTTCGCGGAATCGTCTTGGGCGTTTTACTTAGGACAGGTCGAAAGTACATGCCGATCCTTGCCGTTTCCGCGCTCTTTGCAGCGGTGCACTTTTTGAAAGCCCCGGAACAAACAACGGCCGTCGTGACATGGAGCTCAGGCTTGAATTCGATTGCCCATTCACTTGGGCGAGTTGGCGACCCAATGATGGTGGCGTCGGCGTTTGTTACGTTGTTTGTTATCGGCTGCATTCTCGGGGATGCGCGCGTGCTGACGCGTTCCTTATGGCTGTCGATTGGTCTTCATGCTGGATGGATCTTCGGGAGCGGGACCTTCAGCTTGCTGGCGCATCAGAAAGCGCTTGCCCTCCCATGGCTAGGGAAGAATCTGCTTGTTGGAATTATTCCGCTTGGCGTAGCCACATTCACTTGTGTAGTAATGCGAATCTGGCTGAAATATGATCGCGCTTCAAAAGTTTGACCTACTGAAAGCGGCCGTTTCGCTTCTCTATCCACCGGTTTGCACAATCTGCGGGAGAAACATTCGAGCTGACGAGTACCTATGCGATCAATGCGAAACAAAAGCCGTTCGGATCGTCGCGCCACTTTGCCAGAAATGCTCGGAACCGTTCGAGGGTTCTATCACCAACACCTTTGCCTGTGCCAACTGTGCCCATCGCACGATTTACTTCGACGCAGCCGTGTCCGCATACCGCGGTCGCGGTATCGTTCGCCAGATCATCCACGAATTTAAATACGGTCGCCAAATTCATCTGCGCCATCTTGTAGCGCGTTGGCTCAACTGTGCGCTGGACGATGAACGACTTCGCCAAAGCCACTTCGATGTAATCGTGCCGGTGCCGCTTCATCCGACGCGGCAACGAGAACGCGGATTTAATCAGGCTGGCCTGCTCGCAGAATTGCTAAGCGCGCAAACCTCGATTCCTTGCAAACCGCTGCTTGAACGCACCCGCTACACCACCACACAAACCGCGCTTGATCGGTCCGAGCGCATGGAAAATTTGCATAACGCATTCCGTTTACGAAAAAACGCGAACGTGCGAAGTTTGCGCGTGTTGTTAGTCGACGATGTTCTTACCACCGGCTCTACATTGAACGAGTGCGCGCGGATTTTGAAACGCGGGGGCGCGTTCTCCGTCCACGCGGTCACGGCGGCGCGCGCATAAGTCCATGGCAATCTTCAAGAAGCCAGCAATCAAGGCGGAGGCCGGCAAGAAGCGAGAAATTCCGCGGGGTCTTTTTCAGAAGTGCCCCGGCTGCTCAGAAGTCGTGCCAGAAACCGAGCTGGCGCAAAATCAACGTGTCTGTCCCCGCTGCGACTATCACTTTGCGGAGCCTGCTAAGGAGAGGATTCAGAACCTGCTCGACCCGGACACATTTGTAGAAATGGACGCCGACTTGAAATCGGTGGACGTCTTGCGTTTTCAGGGAATGGCTACGTATAAAGATCGGCTCAAGAAATACCGGGAGAGCACGGGGCTGCTCGACGCTGTGATCAGTGGGTATGGAATTCTCGAGGGCTACAAGGTCGCGATCGCAGTGATGGATTTCGGTTTCCTCGCTGCGACGATGGGATCAGTCGTTGGCGAGAAAATCACGCGCACGATTGAATATGGCACTGCCCAGCGCTGCGCGGTCATAATCGTCGCTGCTTCCGGCGGCGCGCGCATGTACGAAGGAATGTTGAGCTTGATGCAGATGGCAAAAACGAGCGGCGCGCTTGCGCAACACGCCCAGGAACGGCTCCCATATATTTCGGTTCTTACAAACCCGACCACTGCAGGAGTCATGGCCAGCTTTGCGTCGCTAGGCGACGTGATTATTGCTGAGCCCAAAAGCATGATCGGTTTCGCAGGGCCGCGTGTGATCAAAGAAACCACTCATCAAGAATTGCCAGAAAGATTTCAAACCGCTGAATTTCTCCAGGAGCATGGCCTGATCGATATGATCGTGCACCGCAAAAAAATGCGAGAGCAGATTAGTCAATTGCTCGGTTACTTTGCCGTGACGCCGTGAATGTGGGAGGGGCCTCAGTGCCGCGACCTCCTCCAACATACAAAGAGGCGCTCGCCTGGCTTTACAGCCTCCAGCGCTTCGGGATCAAACTCGGGCTGGAAAATACTCGGCGTTTGTTGGACGAATTATCAAGGAGCGGCGGCTTCCAAGCCGCCGTGGGCGATCTGGAGATCGCCCTTCCTTGGAAAGTTATCCACGTCGCAGGAACAAACGGCAAAGGCTCCGTTTGCGCTATGATCGATTCGATTTGTCGCGTGCGAGGATATCGCACCGGGCTTTTTACGTCCCCTCACCTCATCACGTTTCGGGAGCGCATTCGCGCGAACGGCGAAATGATTTCCGAGGAGGCGGCTGCCGACGGTTTGACCACGATTCGCAATCTGGTCGCGGATTGGGATCCGCATCCGACATTTTTCGAAGTCACGACCGCGCTCGCGTTGAAATATTTTTCCGAAACAAACATCGACGTGGCCATTCTTGAGACCGGCTTGGGCGGACGCCTCGATGCGACCAACGCCGTCCAGTCTGATGTCTCAGTTATTACACAAATCGACTTTGATCATGAGGAATGGCTGGGAAACACGCTCGCTGAAATCGCCACTGAAAAAGCGGGAATTATTAAGCCCCGAATTCCTGTTGTCTGTGCGCCGCAGCGACCCGAAGCCGAAAAGGTGATTCGCGCGCGAGCCGCTGACTGCGAAGCGCCACTGCAATTTGTAACTGAATCGTACGACGGTTCGCCAATTGCATTGCGTGGCCACTACCAAAAACAGAACGCCGCGGTGGCAATCGCTGCACTGCGCGCGGCCAAGGCATGTCCTGAGCTTAGCCGAAGGATCGACGTCGACGACTCAGCAATTGCGCGTGGACTTGTCACTATCGATTGGCCCGCTCGTTTTCAGACGTGGGACGACCGTACAATCATCGATGGCGCGCATAACCCCGCTGCCGCACGCGCGCTCGCCGAAACGTGGCGTGAAGTTTTTGGCGATCAGAAAGCGACACTCGTCCTCGCAGTTCTTTCCGACAAAAATTTGCGCGGAATTTGCGGAGCGCTGGCGCCGATTACAGACTCCGTGATCCTCCCCAGAATCCGTAGTGAACGCGCAGCCGCGCCAGAAGCGTTAGCAAAAGTCTTATCCAACATCACTCCAACACTCCCCTGCTCCATCGCTCCAACTGTTCGTAAAGCCCTCAATCTCGCGCACGCGAAACGGAATCCGATCTTGGTCACCGGCTCTCTCCATTTCGCAGGCGAGGTTTTAGCGCATCTGAGCGGTGAACCCGGCGCCTTCGAAGAATGCGCGCAGTGAATCGCGCGACCGCGCGGCTCTGGGGAGCACAGGCTGCCAGCCTGTAGTTCGCGGCAGCTTGCCGCGAACCTGGTCTTCTCGCAGTGGCGTTGGATTAGCGACTTTGCGCTACGCGCAAATTGCATTTGGCCAGCGGGCAAATGCTACAGACTGGCAGCCTGTGCTCCCCAGAGCTACTCCTGAATCCGCGGGAACAACGGCACTGGTTTGCCGACGATATGCTCGTCGGCTAATTTTCCCCACTCCGCATCTGCGAGTGAGAACCGTTCTTCTCTTCCGCTCAACTCTATTTTCCAATTCAGTTGATCGAAAATCCCATGCGCCGCCTTCGGCAACACCGGTGAAATCAAAATTGCGATGATACGTAATGATTCGGCGCAGTCGTACAACAGGTCTTCCAAGAATTCGCGATCCTCTGGTTTCGATGACTTCGCTAGAGTCCATGGTGACTGCGCTTCGATAAAACCATTGAAGACGGACGCGAGATACAGCGAGCGTCCAATCACTACATCCGGGTAGATCGACACCGTTGCTGCCGTATATTCGTTAACCAACTGTCTGTATCCGTCGATAACGTCAGCAGGCAATTTCGAACTTTCACGAGGTTTTCTTAAGCTTCCTACGCAATATCGCTGCACCATATTGAGAGTGCGATTAAGTAGGTTCCCGAGATTGTTCGCTAGATTGGCGTTGTAACTTTCAACGAGGCGTTCTTCAGAAAAGTCGGCGTCTTTACCCAATGCGATGTCGCTCATCAAATAATACCGAAGCGCTTCGGCGCCATATTTATCGGCGAGTACGAACGGATCGATGACGTTCCCTGCGCTCTTGCTCATCTTTGCGCCGCCGAGATTCCACCAGCCATGCACCAGCAACTGCGGCATTTGATCATCTGTGAAACCGATCGCGTGCAGCATGACCAGCCAGTAAATTCCGTGCGCGGGGACGAGGATGTCCTTCCCGATGATTTGCAGCGCAGGCCACTTATCTCGGAAAGTTGAGGGTTGAGAGTTGAAAGCTGAGAGGCTCGGATCGTAACCGGCGAAGCTGATGTAGTTCGTCAGCGCGTCGAACCAGACATAGGTGACGAACTCTTTGTCGAATGGAAGCTCAATTCCCCAATTGAGTCGCGATTTCGGTCGCGAAATGCACAGATCGCCGCTCAGTCGCGCAACTGCATTACGTAATTCCGTCTGGCGAAAATCGGGAATGACTGCGTCTTTTCGATCGTCGAGATATGAGAGCAACCACTCTTTGTGTCGTGATAGTCGGAAGTAGTAATTTTCTTCCTCGCGAAATTCGACCTCGCCCCATTCTGCTCCGAATTGACCGTCGGCGCCACGCTCCTTGTCTGTAAGGAATTGTTCCTGGCGGACGGAGTAATAACCAGCCTGTTTGTCTTTGTAGATTTGGCCCGCATCGAAGAGCCGCTGCAAAATTCCTTGAACAACTTTCTTGTGGCGGTCGCTCGTTGTCTCCGCCCACCCGTCGTATTGCACGTGAAGTTTCTTCCAGAGATCGACAAATTTTTGCGTGATCACTTTGACGAATTCAGCCGGAGGGATACCAGCTTTCGCTGCAGATTGCTGGACCTTCTGGCCGTGTTGATCGACGCCTGTCAGGAAGAAAACCTCTTCGCCTTTGAGCCGGTGATAACGCGCGATTACATCGGCCAACACCTTTTCGTAAGCGTGCCCGATGTGTGGCGGCGAGTTTGTGTAATCGATTGCCGTCGTGATGAAAAACGTCTTAGGCATTTGTGCGGACACACTGCCCAACGAACCGCTGTAGAGCAAGCGCCTCGCTTGATTGTTGCGCGGAAGATAGGCTTCCAGCCTGTCATGGCAGACGGCATCTTGCCTGTAGGATCCAGCAACCGACAGGCTGGGAAGCCTGTCTTCCGAGACAGCCAAGATGGCTATCTTCCGTTCGGTCCCTCTACGAAACGGGCACTCTTTTCCAAACGCCGTTTTCTTCCTTCCAGTTGTAGAGCGGCTTGCCGTTGATCTTGTGGACGGAAGTTTGTGTGACGCTCAATTGTTTCGGCCGGAGGGCCATGAGGAAATCAATGTCATAGGTTTTGCCATCGATACCTTTCATATCGACGCAGGCGAAGTACTTGTCCCCACCGAGACTGGAGAGGCGATCATCATGGATCTTGATCAAATCGAGCGCGAGATCTCTGCCTCGATTCCGGACATGAAACTTTTTGTCGGGCGATTTTCCGGCAGAGGTGTCGATGTATTTCTTAAGTCCGCCAGAAATATCGGTCTTGCTCACTGCCATGGTCTGGGTGGCGGTTCGCGCGGCGCTCGTAGTTGTTTGTGGCAATTGTTGGAGCTGCGGTTGCTGTGGCGGGCCAGGATGTTCGCTGGCGAATACTGCGATAGCCGATGCGAGCAGCAAGGAAACGGATATAGCGATAGCAAGTCGTGTGATCATAGGTTCCGCCGTTTCATAAACCTCATCCCGAGCGGATCAAGAATTTTGTAGGGCATTCGCCGCGGCGAATGCCAACCCAAGGCGTTTCACAGAAACGCCCTACAACGATCACCGGAATTGATTCGCGGTGACGCCGCTTACTTTATATGATGGCTCTTACTCCATGTGGGCAAGCATCTTCGGCCCGCCGGTTCTGAAAAACCGGACGAGAAGAAGCGCAGCGATGGCCAGGAAAATGATGTTCAGCACAGCCGTGTAATTGAAGCTGATAGACATTTCGGCGATCTGAGCGCTGCGTTGAGAAGGGATTAGTCCCAGCCGCTCAAAAAGCAATTCGATTACCAGCGCGGCAGAAACCATCGCAATATAAAAAACAGTCACAATAACTCCGGCGACTTTCCAGCCGTAATACTTGCGGTAGATATCGATGATCGGGAGGACGATCAGGTCGGCGTAGACGAATGCGATGACGCCGCCAAAGCTAATGCCGCCGTTCCAAAGCACTGCCGCCAGGGGAACGTTGCCTACCGAACAAACGAATGAAAAGACAGCGACGATTGGCCCGATGATTGGTCCCCAAATCTTTGCGGCGACTGGATGCGTGACCAGAAAGAATTTCTGCCAAAAATCTGGCGGCACCCAGGCAGCCAATGCGCCTGCGATAAGCAAACCTGCGGCGATATCCTTCCACACTGCCGCTAAATCCATAACAAAGTAATGGCTCGTGGCGGTGAAGCCCTCGTTCGACGTGATTCGCTGCCGGAGCGAGCCTTCCGTCACGCTCATATCCATTTCGGCGTGACCTTCCATTTTGCCTTTGAGTCCCCTCTCCGCTTGTGCGCGCGCTTCGGCAGCGAGTCCTTGTGACAGAAACATTCTGAATAGCACCGCCATCAGCATGACCATCAAAAGGCCGCCGAAGAATTCAGCAGCAGCAAACTGCCAGCCCATCAGAACGATGATGATAATGGTCAGCTCAGCGACCAAGTTCGTGGATGCAAGCTGGAACGCCATCGCTGCGGTGAAGTTCGCGCCTTTGCGAAAAATTGAGCGTGCCAGCGCAACAGCCGCGTACGAACAAGAGGACGACGCCGCGCCGAGGGCGCACGCAATCGCAAGGCTTTTTGAAGAATCATCGGGCAACACTTTAGTCATTTCGCTTTTAGAAACGACTGCCTGCACAACGGCCGACAAACCGAAGCCGAGAATGAGCGGCCACAAAATTTCCCAGAACATGGCAAACGCCATCCACAGCGCATGGCCAAGAGCGGTGACAATGTCCATTTTGTAGCCGAATCTCCCCAAAAGTCGTGCGCGACGTTTATAGAATGCCGAAATCGGGATGTCGAATTGTGAAACTCAAAGAGTTCAACGCGATTGATTCTGGGGAGCACAGGCTGCCAGCCTGTAGTTGCCGGCAACCCTGCCGGCAACATCTTCGTCACCGGATTCCGAAATTACACTGAAATTACCCGGTCTCGGCAAGCTGCCGAGACCTACAGGCTAGCAGCCTGTGCTGCCCAGATCGCTACGCCGCCTTAGCCGCTTCCATCTCTTCGGTGTATTTGCCGAAACGCGCTTTGCTGTTGCACATCGCGCGGTGATGGAATGCCTGTTGCGCAGCGCTCACATTCGCCGCGTCACCTTTCCAAGCTTTGAGCACAGGAGCTTGCAGTGCCCGGCCGTAGGAGAAGCTCAATTGCCAAGGGAGATCAGGAAGCTGATTCATCGCGTTGAGATGTTCGGTGGCTTGCTGATCACTTTGCCCGCCCGAGAGAAACACGAGTCCCGGAACAGCTGCGGGCACAACGTGTTTCATGCAGCGCACAGTAGCTTCGGCAACCTCCTGCACTGAAGCCTGCTGCGGACATTCTTTTCCCGAGAGCACCATGTTCGGTTTCAGCAGCATTCCTTCCAGTACGACGCGGTGCTCATACAGAGCGTGAAAAACGGTTTCCAACGTTTGCTCTGTGACTTCGAAGTGCCGTTCAATTGTGTGCGTACCATCCATGAGCACCTCCGGTTCGACAATCGGCACGATGTCCTCATCCTGACAAAGCGCCGCATAGCGCGCCAGCGCCTCCGCGTTACCCGCAATGCATGTGCGCGTTGGAATCTTGTCGCCAATGGCGATCACCGCGCGCCATTTCGCAAAGCGCGCGCCCAGTTGCCGATATTCCGCGAGTCGCTCGCGCAATTCGTCCAAGCCTTCGGTAATCTTCTCGCCTGGAAAATTCGCCATCGCCTTGGCGCCTTTGTCCACCTTGATACCGGGAATGATCCCCTGCCCTTCCAGCGCTTCGACAAAAGTCCGACCGTCGCGAGTCTTCTGCCGAATTGTTTCATCAAAGAGAATCACGCCGCTGATGAATTCTCCGGCTCCCTTGGTGGTAAACAACACTTCCCGATACGCGCGGCGGTTCTCCTCCGTCGAAGGGACATTGATGCTTTTCAATCGTTTCTCGATTGTGCCCGAACTTTCATCAGCTGCCAGAATTCCCTTACCCGGCGCGACCAGTTTTCTCGCTACAGATTCCAAATTTTCAGTCTTCATAATTCTCTCCTCTTCACTCGCTGCTCCTCATAATTACAACTAATATACTGGTCGCAAGTTTGAAAGCTCGCGCCCGTTTTCGGATGCTGTAGAGTCCGCTGTCCCAGCGGAAAATCCAGCTTGTCACCTGATGCGCTGCCGATGGCGCACGGTGCAGCGCGCTGGCAGAGGATGAGCATCGCCAAGGGTAGGATGCCGATGAACGCTTTTCTCGACGCGCGGTCTAACTTGTGCTATACGCAGATCAATGTTGAGCAGGATCATAATTTCGATCGCAACAGCGGCCGCGCTCTTCACGGGTCCGGTAGCTCTCAACGCGCGATCGTGCATCCTCTCCAGCGCGCCGGAGCAAAAAGTTTGTAACCCGGCGTGCTGCGCTAACAAGACGTGTTGCGCGACTTCAAACGAGCATAAATCAAGGTCATCGCAGCCGCTCGGGAAAACCGACTCCAACTGCAAACCAAGCGCGACACCAATCGCGGTAGCTGCGATTGTTTTGCCAAGGTCGGAATCCGGCGTTCAAGTACTCCTACAGTCCAATGCCGCGTCTGGCGCGCATTCGCCGCCGACACTCGCGTTGATCTGCATTCGACTCATTTGATCCACGGACGCTGACGCCCGGAGTGTGCCCATTCGCTGGCACGCCTGGTCTTCAACCGCAATCCTGGATCAATGAAAACGAAAACTTTCTTAATTTTATCAGCTATATTTTTATTACTTCGAAGTCAGACCGCCGCTGATGGCGGAGAATACGGTTCTGCTTCGCCGCGGCTCTCGTTAGCCGACGTTACGCGGCTTGTGCTGGAGAATAATCCAGCGATTAAAGAATCGGAGCACCACTGGCGTGCGGCAATTCAGCGCGTGCGGCAAGCGTACGCGTGGGATGATCCGCGCGTTGCCGGTGAATCGCGCGTGCGCCGCTATGTCGATGTACCGCCGAATGCGTTCATGGATCAGTCGCTCGCGCTTGAGCAATTGATCCCAATCACGGGCAAAAATCTCGTGCGGGGACGGGCTGCCGGGGCCGAGGCGTTCTCTGCATTTCAAGAAGCGCGGCGCATTCAGCTCGATGTGATTGCCAAGGCGCGTGCCACCTACTTCCAGCTGGCGAATGCTTATGACCAGCTTGAGATCAACGGCAAAAATGCCACTTCGCTTAAGCAGATCGCCGATATCAGCCGCTCCCGATACGAAACGGGTTTGGAGAGCGCGGCGAATGTGCTCGTAGCCGAGACCGATTATAGCAAGCTCCTGGAAGCGCGGACGGATTTGGAGCGCAGTTTGTCTGATGCGCAATCCCAATTGAACACGCTGATGAATCGTGACGCGTTTGCGCCACTAAGCGTGCCAAGCACGGCAACTGTTGATCACGCGCATTTGTCGGTAAGCAGGTTGCACGCGATCACTCTCGCGCAGCGCCCCGAAGTGCAGATGGCGCGGGCGAAGATCGACGCTGAGAAGTCAAAACTTCAGCTCGCTCAGCGCGCGTGGATTCCCGACCCCGCAGTGATGGTGAAAGGCCAGCGCTACAATGACGCCGCGGAAGCGGTAAGCGAACTCGACGCCGGCGTGTCGTTCACCATCCCATGGGTCAATCCCAGCAAATACTCAGCGGGGGTCCGGGAGGCACGCGCGAATCTTGCAGCTGCCGAGCAGGGCTTGGATCGCGAACAAAAGGAAGCGCTGCGGCTCTTGCGCGATCAGTTAACAAAGATCGAGACGTTTCATCATCACGTCGAACTGTTCCGCGACAAGCTCGTGCCACAGGGGCAACAGGCGTTTGAGGCGACGCGTCTGAGCTATGAGTCGGGAAAAGCGACGTTTCTCGATTGGATCAGCGCGCAACGCAATCTCCGCGACATCGAAGCGATGGGGAGAGAGCACCTGGCACATTACCAAACGGCAGTCGCAGAGTTGGAGGCAGTCATCGGCGCAAACATTTACTCGCCCTCGCCAACGGTAACGAAAGAAAGCAAATGACCGTGAAATTGGTTCTACACAAAACCGCACTATTGATGGCGCTGGTTGCGCTTCTTTTTGGCGCCACCTCGTGCTCGAAGAAAAGCGCCACTGGAAAACCTACGAACGTCGATTATTACACCTGTACGATGCACCCGTCGGTGCATGCGAACGAGCCTGGCAAATGCCCCATCTGCTCGATGGATCTCGTGCCGGTCATGAAGAAAGGCGCCAGCGAAGCGCAGCCGCAAGCTTCGTCACCGGAAGGTGGCGGCGAGATGAAAGATATGCCCGGGATGCAAGGCATGGCCGGAATGCATGGCGGACATGCCCATGGAACCCACGGAGTGCCACGCGGGAACGCGCCGCAAGGAGCGCAGACCCACGAGTTCGTTGTCCCGGTCGAGCGGCAACAGCAATTCGGTGTCACGTACGCCAAGGTCGAGCGCAAACCGCTGGCTCACACCATCCGTGCAGTCGGCATGATTGTTCCCGACAAAGCGCGCAACTGGCAATTTGTGTCGCGTGTCGATGGTTACGTTCAAAAGCTGACTGTCACTGCGCCGGGCGAGCTCGTCGAAAAGGATGCGCCGCTGTTGTCCATTTACAGCCCTGACTTGTTCAGCAGCGAACGGGAGTTCGTCGAACTGTTGCGCATGCGCGATCAAGCGAGATCAAAGGACGCTCGCGAAACACCGCAGCGCCTGATCCAGGCAGCAAAGCGTCGGCTGCAACTTTGGAACGTTACTGACGAACAGATCGCCGAGCTGGAAAAAACACGGAAACCATTCGACACCCTCACGTTGCTCTCTCCCTTTCGCGGCGTCGTCCAATCGGTGCCTGTCGAGCAAGGCAAGAATGTCAAGGTGGGCGACATGCTCGTGGAAGTTGCCGATCTCAGCATGGTCTGGGTCTGGGCGGAGTTTTACGAGAACGAGTTGTCCATGTTGCAAGCAGGCCAGGAGTTCACCATCACAACGGCATCTTATCCGAGCGAAAAATTCAAGGGCACGATCAGCGTAATCAATCCGTTTCTCGATCCGGCAAAGCGCACTGCACGCGTTCGAATCGATATTCCAAATCCGGACTTCAAGCTGCGTCCCGGAATGTACGTGAACGCGGAGCTCGGGATGCAGATGGGCGAAGGCTTAACGATCCCGGCTAGCGCAGTGATGCCGACAGGCAGTCGCAACATTGTTTTCGTCGATAAAGCCGGAGGCAAACTGGAGCCGCGAGTCGTGCAACTCGGGCCGAAGTACGGCGACAGCTATGAAGTGCAAAGTGGTTTGCAGGAAAACGAGCGCGTCGTCGCGAGCGCGAATTTCCTGATCGACGCGGAATCGAAAGTCCAGGGCGCGCTCAACGACTTCGAAGCAGACAACACTGCCTCACCCACCGCGAAACAATGAGCTTCGAAAGTTCAACCGCAGATCAGCCGGTTGCGAAGCGAGAGACGTTCATCCAGCGCGTTATTGAAGCAAGCGCGCGGAATAAGTTTCTCGTTTTTATCTTCACGATCTTCGCGATCGCTGCCGGTATCTACGGTCTCGTCCACACGCCGCTCGATGCGATTCCAGACCTCAGCGACGTCCAGGTAATCGTCTACACCGATTGGGAAGGCCGGTCGCCGGACCTGATCGAAGATCAAATCACCTATCCGATATCTACCGTCTTTATCGCTGCGCCGAAGGTGAAGTTCGTTCGCGGCGAATCGATGTTCGGCAAATCGTTCGTTTACGTCATTTTTCAGGACGGCACTGACATCTACTGGGCGCGGTCGCGCGTGATTGAATATTTGAATTCCGTTCGCGGCTCTTTGCCGGAAGGAGTCAATCCGGTCATCGGCCCTGACGCGACCGGCGTTGGCTGGGTCTACGAATACGCGCTGGTTGACGACAGCGGCAAGCATGATCTCGCGGAGCTGCGTTCGATTCAGGATTGGAATCTTCGCTACGCACTCGCCTCGGTGAAAGGCGTTGCAGAAGTCGCGCCGCTAGGCGGCTTCGTAAAGCAATACCAGGTGGATCTCGATCCGAACGCGCTCGTCGCCTATAACATTCCGCTGAGCGAGGTCGTCAGCGCGATAAAGAACAGCAACGCGGATGTGGGCGGGCGTACGCTGGAAGTCGCGACGACTGAGTATTTCATCCGCGGCCGCGGATATATCAAAAAAATTGAGGACATTGAGAACATCGTCCTCAAGGTGGAGAACGGTACGCCGGTTTACATCAAGAACGTCGCGAGCGTTCACCTCGGCGGTGACATTCGGCGCGGTGTCGCTGAGCTGGATGGGAAAGGCGAAACAGTCGGCGGCATCGTCGTGATGCGTTACGGCGAGAACGCGCTCAACGTGATCGATGGAATCAAGAAGAAAATCGAAGAGATCCAACCATCGCTCCCTGCTGGCGTGCGGATCGTGCCCACTTATGACCGTAGCGATTTGATCAAACGCGCGATCAGCACACTTCGCGAAAAGCTGATCGAGGAGAGCATCGTCGTCGCGCTCGTCTGCATCATTTTTCTCTGGCACGTCCGCTCCTCGCTCGTCGCGATCATCACGCTGCCCATCGCGATCATTCTGTCCTTCCTCCCGATGTGGTGGATGGGTCTGACGAGCAACATCATGTCGCTCGGGGGCATTGCCATCGCGATCGGCGCGATGGTCGATTCAGCGATCATCATGATCGAGAACGCGCACAAAGCGCTCGAGCATTTTCGCGAAGAACACAAGCGCGAACCGAACAGTCGCGAGCGTTTTGGCGTGATTGTCTGCGCGGCGAAAAGCGTCGGCCGCTCGCTCTTCTTCGCATTGCTCGTCATCACGGTGAGTTTCATTCCGGTGTTCTCGCTCACCGCGCAGGAAGGCCGTCTCTTTAAGCCGCTCGCATTCACAAAGACCTTCTCGATGTTCTTCGCCTCCTTTCTTGGCGTCACGCTCGTGCCGGTGCTGATGACGCTACTCATTCGCGGCAAGATTACGCCGGAGGATCGGAACCCGGTGAACCGCTGTTTGATTTGGGCTTATCAACCTTTCGTCAACTTCGTGCTCCGCTATCGCTGGTTTACGCTGGCATGCGCGGTCGTCATTCTCGCGCTTACAATTTTTCCGTTTGCCAGACTGGGCAGCGAATTCATGCCGCCACTTAACGAGGGGACCTTGCTCTACATGCCGACGGCGGTACCAGGAATGTCGATTACGGAAGCCACGAAGATTCTGCAGATACAAGATCGACAACTGAAAAAACTTCCGGAAGCCATGACTGTTTTCGGAAAGGCTGGGCAAGCCGAAACGCCTACCGATCCCGCGCCGCTCTCGATGTTCGAGACGATCGTCGCGCTCAAGCCCGCTAACGAATGGCGCAAGGGAATGACGTGGGACAAGCTGCTCGCGGAAGTTAATGCCAACATCAAAACGCCGGGCATGGCCAACATCTTATGGATGCCGATCCAAACGCGCACCGAAATGCTGACCACCGGTTTCCGCAGCGTTCTTGGAATAAAAGTCTTCGGGCCGGATCTTGGTGGTATTCAGAAGCTCGCGGTGCAGATCGAGAAAGGACTCGCCGATGTTCCGAACACGCGCAGCGCATTCGCAGAGCGAACCGTCGGCGGATATTTCCTCGACTTTACTGTTAACCGTGAAGCGGCGGCGCGTTACGGACTGAAGGTTGGCGATGTAAACGACATCGTCGAATCAGCGATCGGCGGCAAAAACATCACCACGACAGTCGAAGGCCGCGAGCGATATCCCGTCAACACGCGCTACGCACGCGATTTTCGCCAGGACATCGACGCGCTCAGACGCGTGCTCGTGCCAACACCTACCGGCGCGCAAGTCCCGATCTCGTTATTGGCCGACATCAAGTACAAAACTGGACCGCCCTCGGTGCGGAGTGAAAACGGCAAGCTCGTCGGCTTTGTTTTTGTCGACGTGACTACGAGCAACATTGACGGTTATGTGCGCAAGGCTTCGCAGCATCTCAGTCAGCACCTTCAGTATCCGGCCGGTTACTACACCGAATGGGCGGGACAGTTTCAATATCTCGAAGCGGCTAAGCAGCGGCTCAAGGTAGTAATCCCATTTACGCTTCTGATCATTTTCGTTCTGCTCTATATCAGTACGCGTTCTGTCACAAAAACGGCGATTGTCCTGCTGGCCGTTCCCTTTTCATTAGTCGGCGCGTTCTGGCTTCTTTGGCTGCTCGGTTACAACATGAGCGTAGCCGTCTGGGTCGGACTCATCGCGCTCGCGGGTCTTGATGCCGAAACCGGCGTCGTCATGCTGCTCTACCTCGACCACGCGTGGGACCACTTCAAAGCACAGGGCCGGATGAAGTCGATGCGAGATCTGCACGACGCAGTCCTCGAAGGCGCAGTTGGTCGGGTGCGGCCGAAGATCATGACCGTGTGTGCCATCCTTTTCGGCTTGCTGCCGATCATGTGGTCGCCCGCCATGCAAGCAGGCGCGGATGTGATGAAACGCATCGCTGCGCCGATGATCGGCGGCGTTGTCACTTCCGCGGTCCTCGAGTTGCTCATTTACCCCGTGATCTATGTCATCTGGCGGCGACGCGAACTGCCGGATCAGACCGAAGAAGAAGCGCCTTTGATTCCACCAGCGTTGATTCCCGCCAGACTTAAATGAATGGATACAGATTTGAATTCAAATTTTACGATTTAAAGGAGGTGATCACATGAACAAAGCGATATTGAGAGTTGGTCTCGCTCTTGCGGTCCTCGCATCTGCCGCATTTGGCGCCGGACAGAAGACGACTTGCCGCATCGCGGGCAAGACAATGGACAAATGCTGTTGTGAGATGAAGAGCGGCAAGTTCTATTGCAAGCTGACCAAGAAAACTTACGACCAGTGCTGTTGCGACATGAAGTGAGTGCAAGCCGAGCTATCCAATTGGAAAATGGGAAGGCTTTATGCGGACAGGAGTCGCATCGAAAAATCTAGGTCTTGAAAGCCGCGCAAGGGATCTCCAACGCGCGCTCTTGTTGACGTACATCACGCTCGCCTGGATGACGATTGAAGGAGCAGCGGCTTTGCTCCTCGGTTGGGCTTCCAAAAGCCTGTTGTTGGAAGCGTTTGGCATCGACAGTCTGATCGAGCTCTTCAGTGGAGGAGTGTTACTGTGGCGGCTCCGAGTAGAGGTAAGTGGCGCTACCACGTCCGAACATGTCGAGGCCGTCGAGCAACGCGCGGCGCGATGGGTTGGATATTCGCTTTATGCGCTCGTTGTGTATGTGCTCTTCAATTCCGGTTACGGAATTCTTGTCGTCAAACGAATTACTGACACCCATGAAAGTGTCTGGGGCATTCTGATTGGTGTCGTTGCCAAGATCGTGATGCCCATTCTTGCGGCTTACAAATTGAAAGTTGCCACGCGACTGGACTCGCGTGCGCTGCGCGCAGACGCCGTCGAATCGATTGTCTGCGGTTATCTCTCGATCGTTTTGATCGTCGGACTCGCGGCCACGCGAATTCTGGGCTGGTGGTGGCTTGATAGTGTCGCTGCGCTGGCGCTGATCCCGTTCATTATCAAAGAAGCCCGCGCCGCCATTTCCGGAGAACCCTGCTCTGCCTGCGATGAAACGAGGCAGCATACACCGTTAGAGCGTTGATTGACATCAAACAGGGCGGTGATTAGCCTCGCAATCATGTTTCGCTGCGCTGGTCGGATCGCCACAATCAGCGCACTTTGTTTGTCGATTGGTCTGCATTGGATCGCGTTGCAATCGCTCGCCTGGACAACGATGGTGATTGATTACTCCAAGCGCGCGCCCTTGTGCCGGGCGATCGCTCAGACGTTTGACGGCGCACATCCGTGCTCGCTTTGTCACATGGTCAGCAAAGGAAAAAATTCGGAGAAGAAACAGGATTTGCAGTCATTAGCACCGAAGATCGACATGATCTGTGCACCTCTTGCAACTCGAATTCAGCGTCCGTTCGTTCCTTTCGAATACGCAACACGTGATTGTTTCTCGTTTGAACTGGGACATTCGCCACCCGTTCCTCCACCGCGCTCGCCTCTTTTCTTAGTTCGCGCTTGAGTCGGCTACGCCGTGCGTGCACGGCCCGCAGCTTTCCCTTTCGCAACCAGGGAACCGTCACGCCTTGTAGCGGGCGCTTTCCCATCACACTGGAGGAATGTTCATGAAACGTTTGCAGTTAGTTTTTTGGTTTGTTTGCGTGTTGTGCGCGCTGAGCCCAACGAGCCGCGTGTTCGGCCATGGATTCGCTGGGGCGCGATTTTTCCCGGCGACGCTTTCGACGGACGATCCGTTTGTCTCCGACGAACTTTCGCTTCCAACTGTCAGCACTATCAGAACGCCGGATAATGGCGGCACGCGCGAGACCGATATTTCGGTGGATATCGCCAAGCGCGTTACGCCGCAGTTCGGCATTGAAATCGGAGAGACTTTGACTGTGGTGAATCCACACGAAGGACAGACGACAAATGGCTTCGGCAATCTCGAATTGGGCGGCAAATATCAGCTCCTGAAGAACGACGCCCATGAAGCGATTGTCTCCGTCGGGCTTGGTGTCGAAATTGGCGGCACCGGCTCGAGTTCGATTGGAGCGGATTTGTTTAGCACATGGGCGCCGGGGATTTTTTTCGGCAAAGGCTTCGGCGATTTGCCCGAGGCGTTGCGGTTCTTGAAGCCGCTCGCCCTCACAGGATCGGCCGGTATCACGATTCCAACGAGCGCGAGCACGCGCACCATCACGGTGAATCCGCGGACCGGCGAAAGCGACGTTGAGGTCGAGCACAATCCTGACGTGCTACAGTTGGGTTTTGCGTTGGAGTACAGCGTGATTTATCTCCAGTCGCAGGTGCAGGACATGCATTTGCCGGCGCCGATCGATCGATTGATTCCACTGGTGGAGTTCGCACTGGAAACTCCGCTGAACCGCGGCGCACGCGGCCAAACCACCGGCACGATTAATCCGGGCGTCATCTGGGCGGGAAAATATTTCCAAGTTGGGATGGAGGCGGTGGTTCCAATCAACGAACACACAGGAAATAAGGTCGGCGTAATAGCACAACTGCATTTCTTTCTGGATGACCTTTTTCCACACACCATCGGCCGTCCGTTATTTGGAGGAAACAAATGAAGTCGCTTTGTCGCATCCTTTGCTTCTGCCTTTTACTAATTCTGCTGCCCGCGCGACTGAGCGCGCATGCATTTTTGGAACGCTCCGATCCGCCGGTCGGAAGCAAAGTGCATTCTGTGCCAGCGGCCGTGCGGATTTGGTTCACAGAAGCAATCGAACCTCGGTTTAGCAGTATCCAAGTCTTCGATGCGACCGGAAAACAGGTCGACAAAAAAGACACGCACCTGGATTCTGGTAACCGGTCGCTCCTGGAGGTCTCATTGCCGCGGCTCGGACCGGGAGGCTACAAGGTGGTCTGGCGCGTTGTATCAGTAGATACGCATCGGACCAACGGCGATTTCACGTTTGAGATTCTCCCGTAAAGCGGAGCGCTAACGCACAAAGGGCTGGAACATGCTGCTAATTATCACGCGCGCTGTGCACATCGGCGCGTGCATGATTCTCCTGTCGTTGTTCGCATTTGAAATACTCGTCGCAAGACCTGCGTTGAGGGAGACTGACCGAAGTGCTTCGCCGCACATGGAAGTGCTGCGCGAGCAGTTTCGATTGCTGGCGGTGTGGAGTGGTTTTGCCGCAATCGCTTCCGGTATTGTGTGGTTTTGGATCGTCCTCGCACGAATGACCGGCAGCAGTTTGTGGGAGATGCCAAGCATCGATTCTATCGACATTGCGATCACTCAGACACAGTTCGGACGGCTCTGGACATGGCGCCTCAGTCTAATGCTCCTGTTTACAATCGCGAACTTATTTGCACGACGGAACTGCCGGACCTTTCTGTGGAGTTCACGCGCTTGGCAGTATGCTGGGGCGATCGTTGCAACAACGCTTCTTGCGTCCATTACGTGGGCCGGACACGCGGGAGCGACGATTGGAGCTGAGCGCCCGATCCATCTCACCGCCGATGCTGCACATCTTATTGCCGCCGGCCTTTGGCCCGGAGGTCTCTTGCCGCTGACATTGCTCCTAGTTCAAGTGTCGAAATCAAATGAGCCGTCTGTATTTCTCATTGCCGGCGCAATGGCTCGCAGGTTCTCCGTTGTAAGCGTGCTTGTCGTGGGCGCGCTGGCGGCAACCGGCTTAATGAACAGTTATTTTCTCGTTGGCAGCTTGCGCGCACTCGTCACCAGCGCATACGGACGCCTGCTTATGCTGAAAGTGTTCCTATTTTTCATGATGGTGGCTTTGGGCGCGTGCAATCTTCTGCGCTTCAAGTCACAGCTTCCTCTCGCGAATGAACAGAATGCGAAGCAACCCGACGCTCTTCGCAAATTAATGAGCAACGTGATTGCCGAACTCTGCATCGGAACGCTTATCGTGCTCATTGTCGGCGCATTGGGAGCCACTCCCCCGCCGCGCCATCGCATGTAATGAATTAATCGTTTATTGATCCATTGCTTGGGGCGGCACGTCGCGGCGCCAAGGTAGTCTTCCTTCGATTTCCAGTTGGAGCGACAAACTCAGAAACGTGCGGATCAGAACGATCAGTCCCAGGACGGCAACGTTTTGCATAGTCGGCGCGACAACCACCGTCCGAATGATGTCGCCGGCGATAAGAAATTCGAGACCGAGCAAAATCGCCCGTCCTATATCTTGGCGGTAAAACGAGTAGTAATTACCCGTGCGCTGCATACGATGAACGATGAGGCGTGCAGTAGCGACGATTGCTCCTCCGGCAACGATACATACGCCAACGCCATCGACACTGGTGCCGATAATATCCATGATCCGTCGAAAAGATTCCATGGCTGCCCTTATTGCCGGAAAGCGCGCCGATTTTCAATGCTGTTTACACCCCGCTGCGGCGGGATAACAGATTAAGTCAGGTAGGGCGGGCAGTCCTATTCAGTCGCGCGATTCACGAACGGCGCGCACCCATTCGACTCCGCTCAGGGCAAGCTGTGACGCGCCCTACCTGCTCAGGACCTGGAAATTCGCATCCAAATTCGTGTGAGTTCGTGAACCGAGCCGATGGGAGCGTCGAGATAGAAGGCAAAGCCGCGAGGGCACGCGGCGAGCGACTCGGGAAAGGAGCGAGTTTCAAATTCGTGTCTCAGTTTGAGGTCCCTCTAGGTGAGGGCAACTGACAATCGGGCCATGTCGGCGAGTCGGGCGCGTTCAGCGGACTCATCGGCGCCGGAAAGGGCGCCGCAGGATCGGGCACACCGATGCGCTTGTTCACCCAGTGCACCTGGTACGCCCACGCGGGCAGCGGCGCGGCCTTTGGCGTGCACGACCAGTTGTTGAAGTGGAGGTTCACGAGATAGAAATTCCGCTTCAGCTTCCGGAGCACCTTGACAATCTTCGAATCGTTGAACCCGTGCATCTCCATCGTGATCTGCGGAATCGACGCCAGCAACTCGTCGGGGGCTGCGAGGAGCGAATCCCATTCCCCACCCTCAATATCCATCTTGATGATCACGCGCCGGCCGGTGTCGGCATTCCTCCTGATCTGGTTTTCCAACGTATCGAAGAAACGCGACCCTCGGTAGCCGGTCCGATCGCCGAGGCATTCGTTGTGAAAATCGAACGTGCCGCCTTTGCAGGTTGGCTGCGCGGGATCAAAACAGTCATACTGATGCACCGGGACATGATACCGGTGCGACACCTCGCATCCCCAGTCATCGTTGCTGCCAACGCCGTACGAGTACGCTGCATCGAGCGGCTCAATCAGATTCTCGCACATCAGGTATCCGCCGTCATTGGCGCTGCCGAAGCGCTTCAACGTACAATTTTTCAAGGCGACCGGCTGAAGCTCTGCAAGGATCGCCTCGCGCAACCTGCGCGCCGCGGCGCGGTGCACGAAATCGCCAATCACGACGGCAGCCGCGCCTACGAGAGCGATGATGACAAACGCGATGCGGATGGAAGGTCGTCGCTGCAGCCGCGAAGCGAGAAAACAAGCCTGATTTACGAAAGGACTCAACAAGGGAACGGAGGTGGCCAGATTATCCCGGCTGAGAGGTTGCACCTTCAAGGACAACAGACGCCATCGCGTGATGTTCGGTGTGGCTAAGCGTGATTAGCGCGGACGTGACGCCTCGCTTTGCCGCCAGCTCTTCGGCGGGTCCCGAAAAAACCAGAAACGGCTCGCCGCTCTCTTTTTTCCTAATGTCGATGTTGCGCCAACCCATCGCTTTGCCGATGCCAGTGCCAAATGCCTTGGAAACAGCTTCCTTTGCCGCGAAGCGCGCAGCCAGATGGCGGGCCGGGAATTTCATCGACATCGAATATTCAATCTCACCATCCGTAAACACCCGGTGCAGAAAACGATCTCCGAATCGATCAATTGAACGCTGAATGCGTCCGCACTCGACAAGATCGACTCCGACGCCGAGAACGCTCATCTGGAATTGTGATCGCGCGGCTGCAAAGCGAGTAGGATTCGGGGCCATTGGTTAACATCGCCAATTCGCGTTAGCAGCGTCATCCCGAGCGAAGTGAGGGATCGCGCATGTGCTGGCAAATCACACCGAACAAGCGTGACGTAATTCATGGATGTGAGGTCCCTCGCTGTCTGTGCGGCTCGGGATGACAAGCGCATTGGCACATTCATCCGGAATAATTCTTCATCGCGGCGAGCATTTCTTTTACGGCAGTTTCCAGTCCGACCCACATCGCGCGCGAAATGATAGCGTGACCAATGTTGAGTTCGCTCAGGGACGGAATCTCGTGGATGAGTTTAATGTTCCTGTAATTGATCCCGTGGCCAGCATTGACCTGCAGATGTGATTCCGACGCTGCCTGCGCAGCCGCTCGCAGTTGCTCCAGTTCTTCTTTTTGGATCTTTTCTGTAAATGCGTTGGCTAGTTTTCCGGTATGCAGCTCCACCATTTCCACGCCGAGCTCGGTCGCGACATCCACCTGCTCCAACGTCGGATCGATAAAAAGGCTAACCCGAATGCCCGCAAGTTGCAGGCGTTTGATGGTCGGTTCCAGTTCCTTTCGTTGAGCGATGACATCAAGTCCGCCTTCGGTGGTAATTTCTTCACGCTTTTCCGGGACGAGGCAGACCTCGTCCGGCACGATGCGCAAGGCGATGTCAATGATCTGCTCAGTGTTGCCCATTTCGAGATTCAGCTTGGTCATGATGCTCTGGCGCAAGCGCTCGACGTCCCTTTCTTGAATGTGGCGGCGATCTGCGCGCAAATGCGCAACAAGCCCGGCAGCCCCTGCTCGCTCGCAAATTGAAGCCGCCAGGATCGGGTCAGGCTCTGCGTTCTTTGATTCCGGCATGGTCGCATAACGCGCCTGCCGCAATGTGGCCACGTGGTCGATGTTAACTCCCAAGCGCAAACCGTTCATCGCGCCAAATAGGACTCACTCACTCAGTCCGAGCAAGTCGGAAACGAACAAAGTTGCGATTTCCTAGTCGCGTTCACGTGAAAGAATATTTAACAATTCGTGCCGGTGATCTCTATGCAGCTCGATTCTGGTGTAGTGCGTCACAACTCGCTTTTCGTACAATAGTTCCGACAAAATTCCCTGCGTCCGTGTCGCCTCTCCCCTTGCTGCAAAGGGGAGAGGATTGAGGTGAGGGGCTCTCAAACGGACAGAGATCAAAACCGTAACCCTCACCCCTACCCTCTCCCTTGGAAAAGGGAGAGGTGAATCAATCAGCTAATGTAAAGTAAAGAAGCGCTACACCCGCTACACTAGCGATCCGTTGGGCTCGGCGTATTCGGCTCACGATTTGATGAGCGCTCTTCGCCAGTCTGTTCCTTCGTCTTCCTCACCGCTTTTGTGGATTTGTGATGAGCTGTCGTGGTAGCCTGCGTCTTTTTTTCACCTATGGTTTCGACGGTTTCCTTGGTCTTTCTGCCAACAGTTTCGGCGGTCTCCTTTGTTTTTTCTCCAACAGTTTCCGCCGCCTGCTTGGTTTTCTCGCCAACGGTTTCGACTCCTTCTTTGATTTTCTCGCCTGCTTTCTTCGCCCCGTGCTTGATGTCTTGGACTGTTTCTTCCTGCCCAAACACGGCCAGCGTTCCGGCTGTGAGCAAAGCGACAATCAAACTTGTTATTTTCATGATTTCCTCCTCTTGATTTGCAATCCCTATATTAAGGAACGGATCAGGCGTTGCGATTGCGCGTCTCGTCGCGCGCAGTGCAACAAGCGCGTTTGTAGATTCGAGCGAGTACTGACAATGGCACGCTGCAAACATAGAGGGCTGCGATGAAGCCGTACGCAAAAGTCAGGCGTGCGGGTCCGATTGCTTCATATCGGCGAGGGCTTACCAGAATGCGCTTGTCACTACAAACCACGCGACCGCAGCGACGAAGCCGGCGAAAAAATTCCACGTCCTCCATCAGAGGCACCTCGGGAAATCCGCCAACATCGACAAATGCAGTTCGCCGGCAAAACATTCCGTGATCGCCGCATCGCATTCGGAGCAACAAGCCTGCATAATGCGCAAAACTGTCCGTTAGACGATAAACGGCGCTTCGGGGCAGACGAATCCGAAAGTAACCGCCACTCATAGCGGGGTCATCCATGATTCGGCGAATTTCATCCAAACACCCCAATGGCGCTGTGGCGTCGGCGTGCAGGAACCAGAAAATGTCACCGCCTGCCGCCCAGGCCCCGACGTTCATTTGTCTCGCCCTGCTGCGTTCACCGGTGCGAACAACCTGATCGCACAATCCTGTCGCGAGTTGATCCGTGCCGTCTGTGCTTCCGCCATCGGCCACAATAATTTCGGCCTCCGGGGCTCGCTCGCGTAGATGCGCCAGAAACAGACGTATCAACGCCGCTTCATTATAGACCGGAACAATGATCGAAATGCGCATTGGAGCGCTCTCGCCTGAGCTTCCGCTCATCGTCTGACTTTCTCTTATCAAATAGCTAGGCAAAAAATTTCCGGGAATAAAATGGTTGCTCGACGCGTCTGTTGGACAAATACATTAGGTGAACCTCAACACGGAGAAATTCATATGATCGGAAAACTTATTATCGCGGCAGCTATTGCAGTATTTTTCACGCCAGCAGCGCCGGCCGGTGCCCAAGAGCATCCAGAGCACCCAAAGAAAACCGCGCAACATCCCAAGCAAGGCGCAGAACGTCTGAAGAAAGGTGGAGCGGAAAAGCAAGTGAGCACGGCTGATATCTCTACTGGCATCAAGACTAATATCGACGCGACAAGCAAAAAGAGTCCGGACGCAAAATTTCACGTCCAATACGAGGGGCAAGATCTGGCTCTCGATCTGATAAAAGTACACGATGATCGGCTGCAGGATCTCGGCGGCGGGAAATACTTTGCGTGCGTGGACATGAAAGGGGCCGACGGAAAGACTTACGACATCGATTTCTTTCTGACCGGCCAGCCCGGCAAAATGAACGTGACCGAGACGTCCGTTCACAAGATCGACGGCAAGCCGCTCTATAATTGGAAAGAAGAGAACGGCAAGTGGCAGAAAGCGCCCGCCAGCTAATCTCAAAAAATGGTTTCCCAATTGGCCATGCGGCTTCTGGTTCTACCGGCATTTTTACTGACGGCCGCGCTTCCGACGCGCGCTGATGACAATCCGGGCATCGTTAAAGGCACGGATCAATTCGAGTTCGTCTATAGAGTTAAACTTCCAGAAATCAAAGGCGATGCCCGCGTCTGGTTACCCCTGGCGAAGACGGACGCCTTTCAGACCGTGACCGAGGAAAAGCTGAACATCCCGATGAAGTGGGACAAGGTGCAGGACCGCGATTATGGCAACGATATCTGTGTGCTCTCTCCGCAACCCGCCGACAGTGGCAAAACGATCGAGCTGCTATATCGCGTCGTTCGCAAGGAGAAAGCAGCGTACCCCGCAGACGCGACAGAAGCGACACGTTACCTGCGCCCAGAGCAGCTCGTGCCTGTTAATGAGACGTTCAGAACGCTTGCGCAAAAAGCAGCAGCTGGAAAAACTGATGACCTTGAACGGGCGAAAGCACTCTACGCTCACGTGATCGGCCGGATGCGCTACGACAAATCAGGTACCGGCTGGGGACGCGGTGACGCGATGCACGCCTGCGACGCGCGCACCGGCAATTGCACCGATTTTCACGCCTACTTCATTGCTCTCTTGCGAAGCATCGGCATACCCGCTCGTTTCGCCATTGGCGCCACTATTCCCGCCGACAAGAACGAAGGCACGATCGACGGCTACCATTGCTGGGCTGAGTTTCTAGCGAATGGACGCTGGGTCCCGGTGGATATTAGCGAAGCCTGGAAAAATCCGAAGCTCGCTGATTATTACTTCGGGCATAATCCGGCCAATCGTTTCGAACTAACAAAAGGCCGTGATCTGGTGGTTGATCCGGAGCCGGCGAGCGGCCCGATCAACTTTCTAGTCTATCCGTTGCTCGAAATGAA
The DNA here is from genome assembly GCA_003218475.1 of Verrucomicrobiota bacterium. GTDB lineage: Bacteria > Verrucomicrobiota > Verrucomicrobiia > Chthoniobacterales > UBA10450 > Udaeobacter. Next base: position 42,715 of record QHNR01000132.1, read on the forward strand.
CGGCGAAGTAATCAAACCAGAGACCACGTTCACATTCCGGCGTATCGGGGCGTAAGCAAAGCGCTTCGTCTCACCAGCTCGGCATTGCCGCTGCGTCTTCGAGAATGATAGAATCGCAGCCAGCCCGTCCAATGCAGCCGGCACGGCTGCCTCTACAGAAAGAGACCATAGGGATTGATTGAGCGTGACTGTAGCGGCAGGCGTGCCGCCTGCGACCACATTGAGAATATCGATTTAATGCAGAAAATTCCTTTAATGGATTATGTAGGCAGGCCACTGCTGGCCTGTGTACTTCTCGCGCTGCTCTTACTACAGTGGCGATTCCCTCTGCGCCGCCAGCATTTCAGCGTGCTGCATCGCCTGGTGCGCAATTTTGTGCTCTCGATTCCTGGATTCGCGATCGTTCGTCTCGCCATGCTGCCAATCCCGCTAGCGATAGCGATGTGGGCACAAGAGAAACATATTGGTTTGTTAAACTGGCTGGCCGTCCCGTTTTGGATCGGCTTCGTGGCGACGTTTCTGCTGATGGATTACGCCTACTGGTGGTGGCACTGGGCCAATCACATGATTCCTCTCTTCTGGCGTTTCCATAACGTGCATCACACCGATCTCGATCTCGACGTAAGCACTGCTGCGCGATTTCATTTCGGCGAAATGATCTTTTCGGTTGGATTTCTTTCGGTTGCGGTCCTGGTCTTCGGGATCGCACCCATAATGCTGATCGTGTTCTTCATCACCTTTGAAGCCGGAACACTCTTTCATCATTCCAACTGGCGTCTGCCGATTCAGCTCGAACGGATTTTGAATCTGATCATCGTCACGCCGCGCATGCACGGCATTCATCATTCAATTGTCCAGCGCGAGACCAATTCCAATTGGGGCACAATTTTTTGCTGGTGGGACAAACTGCATCGCACGCTGCGCCGTGATGTGCCGCAGGACGCCGTTACTATCGGCGTGGCTGCATATCGCGACGAACACGAGCTCACGCTGGGGAAACTCCTCGCATTGCCGTTCCGTCAACAGCGGGAGTGGCGGTTGCCCAGCGGTGAAGTCCCGGATCGGGCCGTCCAGCCTGCGCAGAAGTTGACGGAGTAAGATCGATTAAAGATTCGCGTAACGTAGCGACAGACCGCGAAAGCGACGAGCGGACGCCCGCACACGGCGGGCAGGCAGTGCGCACTCCCAAAGCTATCGCAAAACCATGCAGGCGTTTGCCTTGATTTCGCACGAAGTGCTTTTGCAGTGCGATGCGTCTTCGCATCGCTCTTGCTCATTGGCACGTGCTCCACGGCTAAATCACGTCGTCAATGCGAACACAAATGGATGACCGACAGAAAACATAAGCGCGTGGCGATTGTCGCCGGAGTAGGACCCGGTTTGGGAGCAGCGCTCGTGCACAAGCTCGCCAAAGAAGGTTGTTGCGTCGGAATGTTCGCGCGTTCACCTGAATTCATTAGCAAACTCGCCGCCGAACTGGGAGCGGATGTGCTGGCAGTTCCTACAGACGTTTCCGATGCAAAACAAGTCGCAGCCGGATTTCGCAGCGTCCGTCAGCAGCTCGGTCCGGTACAGATTTTAATCGCCCACGCGAGCGGTTCGGTCGGCGAAGGCTTGATGAAAACCAAGCGGGATGAATTCGAGAAATCATGGCGCATCGCAGCTTTCGGCGCTTTTCTCTGTGCGCGTGAAGCCGTGTCGGACATGCTTGAGCGCGGCGCGGGCGCAATGATTTTTACAGGGGCGACTTCATCGGTGCGCGGACGCGGCGGCGCAGTTGCATTTAGCAGTGCAAAGTTTGCTGTGCGCGGGCTGGCACAATCGCTCGCCGTCGAGCTTTGGCCCAAAGGCATTCATGTCGCGCACGTCATCATAGATGGCGTGATCGACACTCCAAAAGTGCGCAAGGCCTACAAGCCTTCCGCTAAGGAACCTTTGCTCAAGCCGGAAGCCATCGCCGGTGCCTATTGGAACCTCGTTCGGCAAGACCGCAGCGCTTGGAGTCTCGAAATCGATTTGCGCCCAGATAAGGAAACGTTTTTCGAATCACGCCATTTATTTAAAGGCCTTGTCCAAGAGAAACTGTGCTTCGCGGTAGTTGCGACCATGCGGTCCCTGATCGTTAAGCCCCCAATTGTAAGGAAGGTATTTGATTTCGTAATTCCCGCTGGTGGCGAACTCACGCACAGGCGCCGGAGCATATCGGCCCAATATTTTCGGCATGCTGCCGGCTTTCTCGAAATCTTGCTTGAACCACTTGAAGATGCTGGAGATTTCCACCTTTTTCTCGTTAGGCAGAAACCTGTTTAGATCCTCGCGTGCGAACCATGCGCGATACGCAGCGTCATTTTGTTCGTCGAACTTATCAGCCGTGTAAGCAAATTGCTGCAATGGCGGACAACTGCGTGCGGCGCAAACCAGCACGGCGTGCGCGCGATAGCCAATCAACGGCCGGAGAGCTTCATGTTCGATATCATCCAGCGAAACTTTACGGCCTCCGATCTCGTTTCGTTTGGCCGTAAATGAATCATTCAACTGCCAGATGCTTTCGGTTGGATAAGCTCTCAGAATCCACTGAAGAACAAGCCCGTTGTAGGCATTTACAAGCGAAGCGGCCTTCTCATTGCCCTGTGACGGACTACCGATCTCGGCGGCAAACTGCTTGAGATACTCATCGAGCGCCGAGACATCGGCTGAATTCTGTTTCCATCCGCTATAGTTCACCAGCCCTTGCTGGTTCACATATTTTCTTAGCAGTCGATCGTAGTCCTCATGGCTAATGCCTGCGCGAACATCGACACTATTGCCTGTGTCTGCGCGCGCCATTATCGCAGCGAAGACCAAAGCCACCAGCGCCAATAGAATGCGCTTGCCATTGTCCGCAGAGTTCATTCGGCAATGCTAGTAGCCACTGTGCGAAGGACCCAATAATCCACGCTCAACCAGCCTGGGCCGGAGAAAAAAAGCCAAAGAAGAATCACGAGTAAGAGCACCTCGGGAAGATATAAAAATTCGGACAGCCAGCCGGGTATCGATGTTGCTTTGATATTTCGAATTGCGTTAGTTGCAATGGCTACAATCATCACGCCGCTAAGCATCGCGCATGCGAGAGGCGTGATTGCCCCGAGGATGAGCAACAGACCCGCGACACATTCGACCGTCGACACAAAGAGAGCATTTAAGTCGGGAAAAGGAACACCCGCTGCGATCAACGTTTCGCGCATCTGTTCACGGCGTTCCCGAACGAAGAGCTTGGCGCGTCCAGAGAGAAAGAAAAGCACACCGATTGCTAATCGGGCCACGAGAATTCCCAGCCATTGCCAAGCGTGCAGCTCAGTCAGAAATGTCCGGGTCAACAACATGTTCGTTATTCGATGACTCGCTGAGAGCGTTTATTCCTTCTATCAATCGCAAGGCGGCGGAATAATGGTGCTAAATCACCTCTCGAAAATTTCGCACTGACTGTCCATGAAAAAAGGTGAGGGCGTTTACAACGTGATCGTGATTGGCGCGGGTACGGCCGGTCTGGTCACCGCAGCCGGAACGGCAGGATTGGGTGGGCGCGTCGCGCTGATCGAACGCCATTTGATGGGCGGCGATTGCCTCAACTTCGGTTGCGTGCCCAGCAAAGCACTCATTTCCTCTGCACGATTGATCCAGCAAATCCGTAACGCGGAAAAATGGGGCTTGGAACGACAACAACCGCAATTTGTTTTTGAAAGAGTTTTTGATCGAATGCGGGCGCGACGCGCCATGATCGCGCCGAATGATTCGCAGGAACGTTTCGAGTCGCTGGGCGTCGATGTCTTTCGCGGCGAAGCGCGGTTCGTGTCACCGCACGAAATAGAAATTCGCAGATCACCCTCACCTCAATCCTCTCAGCGCTCCACCCAGTCGCGATCCCGGCCCGAGGCGGAGGCGTCAGCGCCTGGTGAGGGTCGAAGACTGCGTGCAAAAAACTTCGTGATCGCGACTGGCAGTCGAGCGCTTATCCCAAAAATTGAGGGGATCGACACGGTTCCCTATTTCACAAATGAAACGATCTTCGACGAGCTAAAGGAAAAACCTGAGACGATGATCGTGCTCGGCGGCGGGCCTATTGGTTGCGAACTCGCGCAAACATTCCGGCGGCTTGGTGTGCAAGTGACCATCGTCCAGCGGGGCGATCAGCTCTTGCCACGCGAGGATCGAGATGTGGCAGAATTTCTTGAACGTCGCTTAATCAATGAAGGTGTGCGCATCATCAAGAACGCCGATGCACGCGCAGTGGCGACCAGCGACACTGGGAAAGTCGCACTTCAATTGTTAGATCGACAGTCGGATCGGTTGGCCGAACCGACTTTTTTTGCCGATGCGCTCCTTGTCGCCGTCGGGCGAACGCCGAATATTCAGGGCTTGGATCTACAATCGGTGGGGATTGACGTAGATGACAAAGGTGTGCGCGTTAATAGTTACCTACAAACATCTCAACGGCACATTTACGCCGCAGGCGATGTTAGTGGACCATTCCTCTTCACGCACATGGCCGATGCTCAGGCACGCGTCGTCGTGCGGAATATTCTGGTTCCATTCCAATTTCTGCGGCAGAAAATGGATTATTTGGTCGTGCCTTGGTGTACGTACACCGATCCAGAAGTTGCTCACGTCGGTCTCGGCGAAAAGGAGGCGAAACAGAAAAACACAGAATACGATTTGTTCTGTGTCCCGCTGAAAGATGTCGATCGAGCCGTGGTCGAAAGTGAAGAGGCAGGTTTCGCCAAAATCTTGACGGCGAAAGGCTCCGACAAAATCCTCGGAGCGACGATCGTAGCGCCACATGCCGGCGATTTGTTGCACGAATTTGTGCTCGCGATGAAAGCCAAAATCGGTCTTGGCACGATAGCATCAACGATCCACGCTTATCCGACATTCGCCGAGCTTGCACGCAAAGCTGGCGACAAGTACAACAAAACGCGTCTCACCCCGCGCGCGGAGAAAATCTTCACCTGGCTTTACGAACGCGCACGCAGATGAACAGAAGGGCTCTCCAATGCTCTGTCATGTCGAGCGACGTCGAGACCATCCCGCGAAGCTACCGGTGACCTGGCCGGTGGGATTGAAAGCCTGGCCTCGCGGACTTCGTCCGCTGCGTTGCAGCCTCGACTTCGCTCGGAATGAGGGCGGTTGATATGGCTTCCGACGAGAGAAAGCACGCAATCGCACGAGTCATCGACCTCGGGCTAGTCCTGATCGCGCTCTTTCTCGCGATGAGGTTTCTGCCAGTCCAGCAATGGCTGAGGAATTTCAACGACTGGGTCGGCCAGATAGGCACAGCCGGCATTTTCATCTTCATCGCCGTGTATGCCGTAGCGACAGCCTTGATGGCGCCGGGATCGATCCTAACGATTGGCGCTGGGTTCGCTTTCGGACTGTGGAAAGGTTTTCTCGCCGTATCGACCGGCGCAACGTTCGGCGCATCGCTCGCCTTTCTGGTCGCTCGGTTCATTGCGCGCGACAAAATCGAAGCGATCGCGAAACGAAATGAGACATTCCGCAAGATCGACAACGCCATTGGCAAAGAAGGCGCGAAATTAATTTTCCTGCTCCGGCTCAGTCCGGTGATTCCCTTCAACCTAAGCAATTACTTTTATGGCCTGACCGGAGTGAGATTCTGGCCGTACGTGGTCGCGAGCTGGATCGGCATGATTCCCGGGACGTTTCTCTATATCTACATCGGCGTGGCCAGCAAAGCTGCGGTCGCAGCCGCGGCCCGTGGCGAAGCCGTGAAACACAGTTGGCAGTACTGGGCGTTCCTGGGCGTCGGCCTCTTCGCAACGATCATCGTGACAATCTGGATCACGAAGATTGCGCGCGACGCATTACACAAGACTGAGGCTGAATAGAACTGCATGCTTTTCAGGAATAAAGCGGCGTGTTAAAGCGTCGTATCGAAGATGATTCAACCCCAACGCACTGAAACTATCGTCCGCCAACGCTACGCTGCTGGAGCGAAGGAACGCACTGACAAACTTTGTTGCCCGGTCGATTACGACGAAAACTTACTTAAAGTGATTCCGCAGGAAGTAATCGAGCGCGATTACGGTTGCGGCGATCCTTCGGATTACTTGCACGAAGGCGAGGTCGTTGTCGATTTGGGCAGCGGCACTGGGAAAATCTGTTTCATCGCTGCGCAGATCGTTGGACCGAGCGGCAGGGTCGTCGGCATTGACATGACAGACGAGATGCTCGAAGTCGCGCGCCGTAACGCGCCGATAGTCGCCGAACGTATCGGTTACGCGAACGTGGAATTTCGAAAAGGCCGCATTCAAGACCTGGCGCTTGATCTCGAATTGTTAGATCGACAATTGAAAAAAAACCCGATCACAAATGCCACCTCATTTCTCGCAGCGGACGAACTCGCCGAAGAATTGCGCGTCAAACATCCGCTGATAATCAGCGATTCGGTGGACGTGGTCGTTTCAAATTGCGTCCTTAATCTAGTCGAGCTGAAGTCGAAACGACAGTTGTTCGAAGAGATCTTTCGTATTTTAAAAAAAGGCGGCCGCGCGGTGGTCTGCGACATTGTGAGCGATGAAGACGTTCCCGAAGAAATGCAAAACGATCCGGAGCTCTGGAGCGGTTGCATCTCGGGCGCATTCACTGAAGGGGAATTTATCGCCGCGTTCGAGAACGCGGGGTTTTACGGAATTCAAATTTTAAAACGGAGCGCACAACCATGGCGCACTGTGCAGGGGATCGAGTTTCGCTCCATGACGATTGAGGCGTTCAAGGGCAAGCAGGGCGAATGTTTCGAGCGCAATCAGGCTGTGATTTATCGCGGGCCGTTCAAGGAAGTGCTCGACGACGACAATCACCGGATGGAACGCGGCAAGCGTTATGCCGTCTGCGACAAGACTTACAATCTCTACAAAAAGGCGCCGTATCGGGAGTTCTTCGATTTTGTTGATCCGATTGTCGATGTAGCGCTCGAACAAGCCAAGCCGTTCGATTGCTCGCGCACGGCATTGCGGCATCCGAAGGAAATCAAAGGTCGCGATTACGATGTAACCACGGAAATACATAACAAATGCTGTGACGGCGGCAGTTGCTGCTGATCTAAATGAATCGCTTCTCCGATCGACTTTCCGCGGAAGGTTTGCAGCTTCGCCGCGGTCGCCCTGAAATTCTTCAGATAAACGTGGGCAAGCTTTGCAATCTGACGTGCGTGCATTGTCACGTGAACGCCGGGCCAAACCGGAAGGAAATCATGTCACGCGAGACAATCGATCGGATCATTGATTGGTTGGTCAAAACCGATATTCCCACTGTTGATCTTACCGGTGGAGCGCCAGAAATGATTCCCGATTTTCGCTATTTCATCGAGCAGGTGAAAGCGTTGCAACCGCACCGGCACATTATCGATCGTTGCAATCTCACGATCCTGCTTGAGCGAGGTTATGAGGACCTCGCAACGTTTCTCGCGGGGAATGAGGTCGAGATCATAGCATCGATGCCATGTTACACGCCTGAAAATGTGAACGCGCAACGCGGTGAAGGCGTGTTTGAAGGGAGCATCGCTGCGCTGCAACTGCTCAATTCCATCGGGTACGGAACCAACCCGGAACTACCGCTGCATCTCATTTACAACCCGGTAGGCGCATTTTTACCACCACCGCAGGCTGAGCTTGAGGTTGATTATAAGCGGGAGCTTAAAAAGCATTTCGGCGTCGTGTTTAATAATCTCTACACGCTTACAAATCTTCCGATCGGCCGGTTCGCGAGTTACTTACGGCGCAACAACAAACTCGATGAATACATGGAGCTGCTGATTCAGGCGTTTAATCCCGCAACCATGCATGGTTTGATGTGCCGCAACACCATCAGCATAGGCTGGCGCGGAGAAGTTTATGATTGCGATTTTAATCAGCAGCTCGGAATGCAGTGGAACAATGGCGCACGCATCTTTCTGTGGGATGTCGATCCGAAGAAAATCGAAAATCGCGAGATCATGACTGGCAATCATTGCTTCGGCTGCACTGCCGGCGCCGGCTCAAGCTGCGGCGGCGCCATTGTGTGTAATAGGAAGTGAGGCAGCGGTGCCTGACGCAGCAGGCAAGCTGCCTGTCGGCCGAGACAGGCTGGCAGCCTATCTTCCCACCACCACAACGTGCGCCGCCATTGGCAAAACGAACTCGTTACCCGTCGCGTATCGCTGCATTTCGTTTTCGATCGCGACGCGAATCGAGTCCAGTTTTTCTGCCGAATGGCGCGCCAAAAGCCCGGCCGTGCGAACCCCGGCATCACGTTCAGCTTCGAAAAAGTAAGATGCAGTTGGAAGATGCCATTCCACCGTGCGCGTCTCATAGCTCATCGAGCTGCCATCAAAACCCGACTGTTCCAACACCTTTCGACACCCTTCGCTTTCACCATACAAGTAATGCGGCGGCCCTTCGGGTAAGCCGACATCCAGGTCACCGTGCGCTTCAATCGCGTCATGAACGATCTTGGCGCCAGGATTTTTGTCCGGCCCAGCCCAGACGCTGAAGCCGAACCTACCGCCCGGTTTTAAAACGCGACATGTCTCGGCACACACGTTTTCGGGGTGCGAGACGTGGAGCAAACCGAAGTTAACTAAAACCCGATCAAAACAGACGTTTTCAAACGGCAGATCCTGAGCATCGCCTTGAAGAAATGAAATATCCGGGAACATGGTTTTTGCGATGGCAATCATTTTTTCAGAAAAATCGATTCCTGTTGGAACAGCGCCCAGCCTTTTCACTGCTGCGGAAACATAACCGGGCCCGCACGCGACATCCAAGACCGACATGCCAGGTGAGACTTCGGCAGCGCTGATTAGATAAGGAATAAACTGCCGCGTTAGCGATGACCACACCGAATCGTATTTATCCGCAACGCGTTCCCAGCCGACATGCTCAAATGTGGTGAAGTCGTCTCCGCCGGTTTTCATTCTGCGTCTCTCACCTCAATCCTCTCTCCCGACAAGTGGCGAGGCAGATTTATCGACTGCAAACAGATTTTGATGATTCGGCGCCACCTATTCCAGCGGGAATTCGATTGGCTCCTCTGGTTCGCGCGGGACCAGGTTATTCCGCGAAATGATCCGCGCACAGGTATTCCAGCGCAGGATCGCATCATCGTGGCCGGAAGGGCGAAGCGGTTCGGCTTTTTCGAAACAGCTCATAGCCTCTCGGAAAAGGTCGTACGCTTGAAACCGGCAGCCTGGTGTATTCTGCCGCAGTTTCATCTTCGCGCGACGCTCCGCGACGATTCCGGAATAATACGCGCGGTCGTATTCCGATGTGAGCCGAGTCAGTAACTCTTTGGTCTGCGTATCGCTAACGCCGTAGCCTTTCTCGAAACGATCGGTCAACGCGAGCAACAGTGTAATGATTGCGTGTTGATTTTCTGGATCGACGTGGAGGATGTCGAGACAGATGCTCTCGGCTTCGCCCGGTTCGTTGAGCAAACGATAACGCTCCGCTTTTTCCAGAGCGGCGGGGATTGCGTCTTTGTGGAGCGATTTCAGTTCGGGCATGTTTTCGCAAGAGTTACATGGTTAAAACGGAACGGCACCACTTTGTAACTCTTTTAATGGGTTAACAATTTTTTGAGTCCCTTCCAAATCCATCCCAACGGATCGTAAAAGTTGTCCACTACCCGCTCCTTCAACGGGATAATGCCGTTGTCCGTGATCTGAATACTTTCCGGGCAAACCTTCGTGCAACATTTCGTGATGTTGCAGTAGCCGATTCCCTGTGTGTTTCGCAATTCTTCAATGCGATCTTCCGTATCGAGTGGATGCATCTCCAATGCGGCGACGTGAATCAGGAAACGTGGTCCGATGAATTTCTCATGCATTTGGTGGTCGCGCAGCACGTGGCACACGTCCTGACAGAGAAAACATTCGATGCACTTTCGGAACTCCTGCACGCGATCGATGTCATCCTGCTGCATTCGCCAGGTGCCGTCCGGGGCGTCAGGAGGTCGGGGCTTGAACGGTTTGATCTGTTTCTTCACGCGAAAATTCCACGAGACCTCTGTGACTAAATCCTTCAATATTGGGAAAGCTTTCATCGGCTCGACTGTCACCGGTCTTTCCAATGGCAGCTCGCTCAGTCGTGTCATACACATGAGTTTCGGAATTCCATTGACTTCCGCCGAGCACGACCCGCACTTGCCGGCCTTGCAATTCCATCGGCAGGCGAGATCCGGCGCCTGTGTGCGCTGGATATCGTGTACGGCATCGAGCACGACCATGCCTTCGGCAACTTCCGTCGTGTAATCGCGAAATTCGCCGCCCTTTGCGTCGCCGCGCCAGATTTTGAACGTAGCCGTCATTGGTTGAAGCGTTGAAGCGATGAAGCGTTGAAGCGGCCGAAGAATAGGTCGTCGAGTTCTTGTTCGTTGAGGCTATAATCGGAAGGAGATTCCCGGATGCGAGAGGACTTTTCGGCAGTCCGGCTGCGTAAAAATCGAATGTAGCCATTGATGAGTCTATGAACGCGCCATCCGTCGGACTTCAACTTCTCGATCTCCTCCGCAGGAAAATAGTTTTCGTCGATGCAAACATTGAGGTCATCGAGCAACTCTTCTAGCGATCCGCGCGTTTGCAGCATGAACTTGATCTGTTCAAGGAAATGAAAACGCCCGTGACCTTCAGCAATGTTGTTTGTTAACGAAACAGCGGCCCGGCGGATTTGGCTCGCCAGTGCAAATTTCTCGATTTCAGGCAAGCCTCTGGCAACTCGATACATCGCCTTCCGAAATTCGCGTGCGACCTGATAGACTTCCAGGTCTTCGAACGTCTGATACTGCTTCGCTTGGTCTTCTTCCCGCTTCATCGCTTCAACCCTTCATCGCTTTAGCGATGCTCTTCGATAACCTGCTTCAAATACTCCGGCATGTCCGGCAAGGGCTCCAGATGCACTTGCATCGAACCGTCCGCTGATTTCGACACGATCGTGTTCACTTTTCCAAATCGCTCATCTTTATCTGGGTAATCTTCACGGAACTGTGCGCCGCGACTTTCTTTTCTCTCCAGCGCGGCGCGCGTTATAGCTTCTGAAACCGTCAGCAGATTTTTTAAATCGAGCGCGGTATGCCAACCCGGATTGTATTCGCGATTGCCTGTAACCGCAGCTTGTTTAGCGCGCCCTTTGAGCTCGTCGATCCTCTCAAGCGCTTCGCGCATTTCAGCTTCGGTGCGCACAATTCCTACGAGATTTTGCATCGTTTCCTGCAGATCCCTCTGGATCGCATAAGGATTCTCGCTCCCGCGGCCGCGGGACTCGAACGGAGTCAGCGCCTCGCGTGCCACCGTGTCGATCTCGTCCGTATTGATCTGGCCGTGCGGATTGTCTCTCGCGAATGTCGCTGCAAATTCGCCGCCGCGTTTTCCGAACACCAAAAGGTCAGAGAGCGAATTTCCACCGAGCCGGTTTGCGCCGTTGATGCCGGCTGCGCATTCTCCGGCAGCAAACAGGCCGGGCAAGCGCGACATCTGGGTGTCTGGATCCACGCGCACGCCGCCCATGATGTAGTGGGTGGTTGGTCCAACCTCCATCGGCTGCTCCGTGATATCGATGTCGGCGAGTTGTTTAAACTGATGATACATGCTGGGAAGTTTCCGCTTAATGTGTTCGGCGGCATTGGGCATTTTTTGTTTGATCCACGAAATATCGAGATAAACGCCGCCGTGAGGACTTCCCCTGCCCTCTTTGATCTCGCGCACGATACAACGCGAGACGTGATCACGCGTTAGCAACTCGGGTGGGCGGCGCGCGTCTTTGTGCCCCTGGCAATATCGCCAGCCCTCCTCCTCGTTATCCGCAGTCTGAGCTTGATAGTTTCCCGGGATCGACTCGAACATGAAACGTTTGCCATCGTTGTTGAGCAGGATTCCGCCTTCGCCGCGCACTCCTTCGGTGACCAAAATTCCCATCACGCTCGGCGGCCAAACCATCCCGGTCGGATGGAACTGAATAAACTCCATGTCGATAAGTTCTGCGCCAGCCTCATATGCGAGAGCGTGGCCATCTCCAGTGTATTCCCAGCTATTACTCGTAATTTTGTAGGCGCGCCCAATCCCACCGGTTGCCAGTACCACTGCTTTCGCGTGAAAAATTTTAAACCGACCGCGCTCACGCTCGTATCCAAAGGCGCCTACCACGCGGTCGCCGTCTTTGAGCAGCGAAAGAATGGTGTGCTCCATGTGCACATCTATTCCCTGGTGAACGCCATGGTCTTGCAGAGTGCGGATCATTTCCAAGCCGGTGCGATCACCTACATGCGCTAACCGCGGATATTTGTGGCCGCCGAAATGTCTTTGCAGAATTCGGCCGTCTTTGGTGCGATCGAAAACGGCGCCCCACGCTTCGAGCTCGCGCACGCGATCGGGCGCTTCCTTCGCGTGCAGCTCAGCCATCCGCCATTGGTTCACATATTGGCCTCCGCGCATGGTATCGGCGAAATGGACTTTCCAGTTGTCGCGTTCATCGACATTGGCCAGCGCCGCCGCGATTCCGCCCTCGGCCATTACCGTATGCGCCTTGCCTAACAACGATTTGCAAACCAGTCCAACGCGAACACCCGCAGCGGAAGCTTCAATCGAAGCGCGCAACCCTGCGCCCCCCGCGCCGATAACAAGAACATCATGTTCGACGGTTTCGTAATTGGACATGGGAGTCGTTGAAGCGTTAAAGAGTTGAAGTGTTGAAGCGTTGGTCCGCGAGTAATTTAGTCCGCTTCAACACATCTCGCTTCATCGCTCAAACGATTCTGAAATCGTGCCAGATTCCCATTGCGCACAGGCGCACGTAGAGATCGGCGAAACCGACCCAGAACAAGCTCAGCCAGGCCCAGAGCATGTGGCGCTGATTAAAGCACGTCACGCAAGTGTAGGCGCGATAACATGCCGGCGATCTGGAAAATTGATCCAAAAAGCCGCCGGCCAAATGCCGCAATGAGTGGCAGCCAAAAGTGTAACCACTGAGTAAAACAACGTTGATCGCCAGGACGATTGTCCCAATGCCAATTCCAAATCCATCTGAAAACCAGAGCGCTTTCCAAACGTCGATCGACAGGATGATCAGGAAGACGAGAGCGAGATAGAGAAAATAGCGATGCACATTTTGCATGATGAGCGGGAACGAACGCTCACCCCAGTAACTTTTGCGCGGCTCACCCACAGTGCAGGCCGGTGGATCAGCCCAAAAGGCTTTGTAGTATGCGCCGCGATAGTAATAGCAGGTGACACGAAATCCCGCGGGCGCCCAGAGAACCAGCAGCGCGGGAGAAAAAAGCAGCCAGCCTGGCCACCAAGTAGGTTTACGTCCAAGCCAGCTGTGAGGCGAATCGCCAAAAATCTCCGGCGAATAAAACGGCGAGATGTAATTGCCGGAGAAGTAATTCTCACTCTGAAACGCCGCCCAAGTGGAATAGATGATGAAAATAGATAATCCAATAAAAACCAGGAGCGGCTGAGTCCACCATACATCGGCGCGCATGGTCTCGCCAAATGAGCGGCGAGGCAAACTCGTTGTTGTTGTTCCGTTCATTTGCTATTCGGCGACAAACAAGAACGACGGCTTGGGCAGCCGTCGAAAGATGACGGCTGGGAAGCCGTCACTCCTTGAGGCGCTGTCGCCGCTCCACTCATTCGCCACCGGCCCCTTCCACCGGCAGTTTCGCCTTTTTCCACGCTTCCCAGCTGCCGGGCACATTCCAAAGATCGTTAAATCCTTGCTGCTTTAAAATGCTTGTGGCGATGCTCGCGCGATAACCGCTCCCGCAGTAAACCGCCGTCGGTTTGTTGCGATCGAGTTCGTTAATCCGATTACGCAATTCCGGCACATAAATGTGATGCGCTCCTCGAACATGACCCCTTTTCCATTCAGCCGGCGAACGCACATCGAGGACCTGCAATGAAGAGTTTCGTTCGTTCAGTTCATGGACGCTCATCTGGCCGAGTCTTTCCAGCGGAAATCCCGCCGCGTGCCACGCTTTCATTCCGCCCATCAAATACCCGACGAATTTTGTGTATCCGGTCCGAACAAATAAACGCACGATTTTTTCAAGGTCGTCGTCATTTTCGAGCACGAGAAGAATCGGCTTTTCCGGATCGAGCATCCAGCCCGCCCAAATAGAGAGAATGGGTGTTCCTCCGATGTTGAGCGCGCCGGCGATATGGCCGCCGCCAAACGCGAGCATGTTGCGCACATCCACAAGAACGCCGGCCCTTTTCTCGATCGCGTCTTTAATAGCCTTGGGGGAAAGACCGGGAACACGTGGAAGGTTCCCCAACACTTTCGGGCCCTCAGCGTTCATTTTCTTCATGATGGGATAGTAATGCGGGACCGGAGGCGCGGTTTTAATTGCGTAGTCGGTGAAGCTTTTCGCGTCAGTGAATTGCAGGAATTTATTGAATTTCCGCTCGTAACCGATGGTGCTGCTTAACCGCGCACCGATATCCGCCCCGCACGGTGAGCCGGCGCCGTGATTGGGGTAAATCATCACGTGATCGGGCAGGTTCAGATAAAAATCGCGCAGCGTGTGGAATTGTTGTTCGGCGAGCTTTGTGGTGTGTTTCTCGCCTAGCAAGTCTGGACGCCCCGCAGAAGAAACAAAAAGGGAATCACCTGTAAGCACCGCCCACGGCTCGTCGGGGTGATCAGCCTCAGCCAGCAAATAGGACATGTGCTCTGGTGTATGCCCCGGGGTATGCCGCGCGGTCACCAACACCTTGCCGAATGTGAATCGATCGCCATCTTTTAATTTCTCCGGTGCGAACCCGTACTCTGCGCCGCCTTCACCACTGGCGTAAATCTTCGCGGATTCGAGCTGCGCGCATAGTTCGCGCGAGCCACTCACGAGATCGGCATGAATATGCGTTTCAAAAATGTGCGTGATCGCCACGCCGGTTTCACGCGCCGCCTCAATGTAAACATCGCAGTCCGCGCGTGGGTCAAACACCGCCGCGATTCCTTCGTCATCGTCACCCACGAGATAGGAAAGCTCAGCGATACCTTCAGTCTGAATGGTTTTAAAAACGAGCGACATGCACGAGAGTTAACGCGAAGCGACGGAGAACTTCAACAAGATCGACCTTGCAGCCGAAACTCTGGGGAGCACAGGCTGCCAGCCTGTTGTTTTCGGCAGCCTGCCGAAAAGCTTTTGAACGTTCATCTCCAAAGCTTTTTTGCAACGTTGGAGTGTCGTCGGCAAGCTGCCGACGACTGCAGGCTGGCAGCCTGCGCTCCCCAGAAGACTCACCGCACTTGGACCGTAATCGGCAGAAGATGGTTGATCATGTAAGTGCCGCGATCGCGATCGCGTTGCA
>QHNR01000133.1 GCA_003218475.1 Verrucomicrobiota bacterium
ACAGCAGTTGGTTGGTATTCCAACTTTTTAGCCGGTGACGCCAGCTTCAACACCAGTGTTGGTGCTGGAACGCTGGCCCTCGACAGCGGTGTCGGGTCGGGCCAAAATACCGCAGTTGGCACTGCAGCGATGATCCTCAACCTCAGCGGCAGTGGCAACACGGCCGTTGGAACTAACGCTCTCGTCTTCAACAGCGTCGCCAGCGACAACAATGCTGTCGGCCGCTTTGCGCTCTATAATAATGACTCGGGCGGAGCCGGACTTGCCAGCGGCAACAACGCTTTTGGCGCTTTCGCGCTTTTCAACAACATCGACGGAATCCACAACGCCGCTTTTGGCGATTCCGCGCTTACGAGTAATACTGATTCCTTTAACAACACCGCCGTGGGTGCCGAGGCGCTCTCGAGTAATGACCTGAGCGGTGCCGGCACTGCCAACAACAACACGGCAGTTGGCTGGGAGGCGCTAGAGGAGAACACGAATGCCGCTCGAAACAGCGCCGTGGGGTCCTTCGCGCTCCAGAATAATGATGCGTCCGGAAACAACAATGCCACCGACAACACGGCAGTTGGCTTTCAGGCGCTCCGCGAGAACATTGAAGCCTTTGGAAACACCGCGGTGGGGTCCGGCGCGCTCCGAAATAATGACAATACCGGAACCGGCACTGCCAGATTCAACACGGCAGTTGGGGGTTCGTCGCTCCTCAATAACACTGAAGGCGAGTCAAACACCGCCGTCGGTTTTAACGCGCTCGAAAACAACCAGACGGGAAACGTGAACACGGCCGTGGGTGATGGCGCGCTCTCTCAAAATACCGCCGGCGGGAACACGGCCGTGGGTGCTACCACGCTCAATATCAATACTACCGGCGAGGACAACTGCGCCTTCGGCTACCAGGCCCTTGCCCTCAACGATAGCGGCGGCAGCAACAACGCCTACGGTGCTGGAGCCCTCTTTAACAACGTTGACGGTTCCCTCAACGTAGCGATCGGTCGGAATTCAATGTCTGCCAATGTAGGCGGCGCTGGTAACACAGCCGTAGGTAACCTGTCACTGTTTAACAACGTAAGCGGTCTTAATAACACAGTCGTGGGTATCGGGGCCGGTGATAACATAGTAGCAGGTGGCTTTAACGTCTATCTCGGCACAGACGTTGGGGCCGGTCTTCCTGATGAAAGCAACACAATCCGCATCGGCAGATTCCTCGCTCCCGTTTCGACAAAGTGCTTTGTCGCCGGGATCGCTCCGAACGCAGCCCTATTGCAAATCGTTGAGATCGATCCGGCGACTGGCCAGCTCTTCCGATTAGCCTCGTCCGCGCGGTACAAAACGGACATCAAGCCGATGGATAAAGCCAGTGAATCGATCTTCGCGCTCAAACCCGTCACCTTCCGCGGTAAGAACGACCCCAAGGGAATCCCGCAGTTTGGATTGATTGCCGAAGAAGTCGAGAAAGTGAATCCTGAACTGGTGAGTCACGATGCTGACGGCAGGCCAGACTCGGTGGGCTACCTGCAGATCAGCGTGATGATGCTTAACGAGTTCCTTAAAGAACACAAAAAAGTCGAGGAACAGCAGGCAAGCATTGCGGAGTTGAAGTCAACCGTCGCGCAACAGCAAAAAGGGATGGAAGTTCTCACGGCGCAGCTCAAAGAGCAGGCCGCCCAAATCCAAAAGGTGAGCGCACAGGTTGAAGTGAGCAAACCTGCGCCGCAAGTGGTCGTGAACAAACCGTAAAGCTGCGACATAGAGCGACCTGGTGTGCAAAGCACCGAGGCGAATTGGAAAGGCGTTCGTCCCCCCAGGCGAACGCCTTTACCGTTTCGGCTCTTTTGCTCTCGACCTGCGCTGTTTTCGCGGGTGAGCAGCACGCCATTCCCGCTGTTTCCGCGTGTAATAGGCGCGCCAGTACTCAGCCGTGCGAATTCGGCGCCGGCCACGCTTTTCAGTCTTTTCCACAAGATCAAATAAGCGACGTGTTCCGGGTCGACGCAATCGTTAAATCTCCGATTGCGTTGCCGACTGCGTCCGGCTTGCCGTACCACAGGCGACCGAATGGCAGCGCATCGGAAATCAGATCGACCCCACGATGATCTTTGCGCGGGCGGACTTCGTAATGCAGCGGCCCGCAATAAAAAACGATTCTAGCGCGATCTGGCGAAGCCGAAGAAGGTGTCGATTCAAAGAACAACCTCGGCAGGTTTATGAATCCTTGGGAGATTCCCGCCGAGGCTGTGATCTGCTCGCGGTCCAAGCCCGCGTCTTTCCCGTCGACATCGGGAATACGCGCGAAACACGAACACCAATTGTATAAATCTGCGAAGGGCGCGCGGCAGGAGTGGAGGGCAACATCTATCGACGGTTCTGGTACGCTATAGTTCTTTGAATTCTCCCGCGTGCTCGTGCGTTTCGATCACGTTGCCCGCTGCATTGTAAACGCGAATCACAGCACGATGTGAACGGCTGCGAAACTTTGCTGCAGCGCTAGGTTAGGCGCAGTCTACGTCGCCAAAATTTACCTCAACCTTTTGTGAAAGAGAATTTCAGGACCATCCTCTTGATTGTCGTTGTCCCGCGAATTGTAAACGGCCGACCCAGGGTCTTCTCAAGCGGCACAGTGGAAAATGTGGATCCGCTCTGACGCTGGCGACGCAACCAGTAAATCTCGCGTCCATGAACGTGAAACTCATCTGTGTCCGTTCGTAACGCGCTGACCTTTTGTTTGGACTTTTCGTCAACTGTATCTGCCAAGAAGATGATGTTGAACTCTGTGGCGGCATCGATCTTGGATCGTGGAAAAGGCTTGTAGTTTACAATCTCAGCTAATTCTGCCTCCGTCCTGATAAATGCAGCTACTTCATACCCCAAAGCTTCCTGCAGTCTTCCCTTAATGTTTTTTTCAAGCGATTTGATGTTTCTGGTCGTCGCCTCAAAGACGACGTTTCCACTTGCAATGAAGGTTGTGACGTTCGAAAAACCAAGTGACTCAAAAACTTGGCGCAAGGACTCCATCTTGACGGTACGACCCCGGCCGACGTTGATAGCTCGAAGGAGTGTGATGTATCGCGACACCGTGCAGACCTTGACTCGACAAAAACGCCCAACGCCCACGCTCAGCCACGGCTCCGGCAGGTGCAAGTAGCAGTCGTTTAGATGAAACTAGCTAGGATCGACATCGTACACGCGCAGGGACGATTTCACGACGGCGAATGGCGATGGCGATAAGGACTCCGGATAGGATAGCTGCCATCCCGATCGCCCAAATCGAGGATTCGAGTCCGTATACGCCGCCGGTCCATAACGAAGAGCCTGTCAGCGTTCCATCCACGATTGCCGGGCGCTGGGCGTGCCCCGACATGCGAACGCCAAAGATGAAGTCTTCTGCAAAATTCCAGCCGAAATGCAGGCCGATCGGAAACCACAACGTGCGCGTTGCAAAATAAGCAGCGGCCAAGAGAATTCCCGATTCCAGAATGATTGCGACCGACGCTGCCAGCGATGCGTTCGGGTTCAACCCATGAAGCGCACCGAATGCCACGGCGGAAACAGCGACGCCGACCCATGTGCCAAAGGTTTGTTCAGTAATGCGAAAGAGTAATCCGCGAAAAGTGACCTCTTCCCAGATTGCCGTCCCTAGGGCAAAGATTACAGCTGACAACAATCGATTTGGAAATGAGAATCCGTTGATCTTGTAGTGACCGCCCGCGTACAGCATCGCCATGAGTAGGCCGAACCAAACCAAGCCGACGAGCGTCCCGAGCGCCAGCAAAGCAATGCGAAAACGCGAGAGTTCGTGCGCAGGCCGCTTCTCAAGTAGTTGGACATACAAGAGGTAACCCGCGATCGAAACGCCACCCTCAAGGGCGAAGATAATGATTCCAGAAACGCGGGCATAAGCCAAGAACTGCGGCGCAAGGCCGGTGATCCAGACGACAACGAAGCCAAGCAGACCAAGAACGAAACGCTTCATGGTTCGCACGGCGACTGAAAGGTGACAGGCGGCGCTGCCGCTATCGTGCCGCAAACGAAAGCAACTGCCACAATCGCGAACGCTTTCCGCGTCATTGCGACCATTCATATCATTTTCTCATTGCTGCGTGGAGAGCAAAAGAGGCTCGCCCGCCAGGCAATTCCGCGCGGACATGAAATGCGTGGCAATTCACAATTCCCGAAGACCGGCGAAACGTGTGACAAACTAGTCTTCGCACAAGAAAAAAAGAAAGTTATGACAAAATTACCCCCACGCTTAGACAAAGTGGGGTGCTCGCCGCGTTGCTGTGCAGTCTTGCACTCGCGTTTGCCGCGCGCGGTGAAACCCATACCCAATCATCTAAGCATGCCTCGAGTGGTGGCAGACCTGCGGCAGCCAGCGGCACACATGCTCAGCGCGTGCAAGCACCACAGCATTCGCCTGCAAATGTGGGACATCCGGCAGCGAGCAACACCAAGGTTCAGCATGCGCAAGCGCCCCAGCATGTAGTTCAATCTGGAGGACATCCAATGGGCATTCCGAACCAACATTGGCCTCACTCGGAATGGCCTAAGCGCATGAAGTACTGGGAAATAATCGCTGACAATCTCAAGAAAGCGGGTTGGAGTTTGGGCTACGTTTCAGCGATCCATTCCAATGGACGAACGATCTGGATTGCTGATGCATATCGCGTCACCATAAGTTCCTGGAATCTCTCGAACGAGTTGCCGCTCTGGTTGTCTAAGCGCTCGCTGAGGTGAGATTTACGATTCGCAAGAACGACTCAATTCTCAGCTTCAGTAGCAACCACAACCAAGAAAGTTAGCTTCCAAATGAAAATCACAAAGAAACTACAAATCGTCGCGTTCGCTGCGCTTACGCTCGGCACCGCAAGCCTGTGCTTTGCACAGAGCGATGCTCCTTATACCGAAGGCCCGGTCTGGAACATCACGATGGTCAAAGCCAAGCCAGGCATGGGCGACGAATACCTTAAAAGCCTCGCCAAGACCTTGAAGCTCTCGCTTGAGGAAGCAAAGAAGCAGAATCTAATCCTCGATTACAAGATCCTGCTCGGCAGCGCCGCCACACCGCAGGACTTCGACATCCTGTTGATGGTGGAATCGAAGAACATGGCCGCACTCGATAACGGGCGCGAAAAGTTCGATCCGATCGCCAGAAAAATCGTGGGCACAACTGATCAACAGCAGGCGATCCAAGTGAAACGCCTCGATATTCGCGAGATCATGGGCAGCAAGCTTATGCGCGAAATCACGCTGAAGTAATCCCCGCGTTGCTCGATTAATTCGGGGGATCTGACGCCACCGCTGGTGAGAATCGCTTATCGGTGGTGGCATCGTGGCAGCTTTTTGCTCGGCTCGAAATCCCAAACGGAATCGCTCACCACTCTTTGAACTCGCCACTGTGCTCGTGCGTTTCGATCACATGGCCTGCTTCATCGTAAACGCCAATCACAGCGCGATGTGATCGGCTGCGAAACTTCGCGTAGTCAACCGCGTTGCTGACTGCGTTTGGGTCGCCATACCACCGGCGACCGAATGGCAGCGAATCGGAAATTAGATTGACGCCGCGATGATCTTTGCGCGGACGCACTTCGTAAACGTGCGTTGAAATGTTCGAGGCCACTACTGCGACAGTCTTCGCCGTCCAATGCGCGGCGCAGAATCTCTTTAGCGAACTCATCGATCACGTTTTGCACTTCCATAGTTGTTGTCTCTGCCCACGCAATTGGAATCATCCTTCCTCCGACGTTGAGCCTTATGCCGTTGGTCGGTAAGAGCGTGCCGTTCGCGGGCTTTGGAGCGCCACTTCTTTTTTATCGGGAAAGATTTCGGCTTCCGCTCACGAACCAGACCGCCTACGTTGGGGGGCAAGGTGTCCCCGAAAGCGACTTCAACGGACAACCCCGAACAGACTGAAATCGACAAATTTGTTATGACTCAGCCACTTTTCAGGCTGATTTCCGGCGTTTTTACCTATGAAAAGAGGCGGGGGCGGGAATCGAACCCGCGAATAGCGGTTTTGCAGACCGCGACCTTACCACTTGGCTACCCCGCCGATGTGCGAGAAGGGACAATATCGTTGTAGCGGCGGTTGTATCAAGCGCCGAGCGTAGGTATACAGACGTTCGCCGCGACGAAAGCCTCTACAACTTCTCCGATTTGAGCGTTGAACGTTGAGCGTTGAACGTTGAACGTTTCTTCTTGAACTCTCGATCATCAGAGCTTTTCACGCGCGCACAAGAGCGCATTCCGGGCGGTGTCAACTCGCCAGTCCGCGCATTTCGCAACGTGGGTAGTGCTCCGTTTTTTGTGGCGCGCGCCGAGGGTGCGAAAATTTGGGATGTCGATGGAAACGAATACATCGATTACATCGGCAGTTGGGGTCCGGCGATTCTCGGTCATGCGCCAAAAATCATTGTAGATGCAGTACGCGAGGCCGCCACGCGCGGCCTAAGCTTTGGAATTCCAAATCCGCTCGAGGTGGAGATGGCGGAGTTAATCTGCGACTGGATGCCATCGATCGAGAAAGTGCGGATGGTAAATAGCGGCACGGAAGCGACCATGTCATGCATTCGCCTTGGACGGGCGTTCACGCGACGGGACAAGATCATCAAATTCGACGGATGTTACCACGGACATGCCGATTCACTACTCGTGAAAGCTGGGAGTGGCGCGCTTACACATGGCCGGCCCGACAGCGCCGGCTTACCGCAGGCCTTCGTAGATCTCACAATTTCCTTGCCGTTCAACGATGCCAATCGCGTGCGGAAATGTTTTGCTCAGAATAAAGCGCAAATCGCAGCGGTGATCGTGGAGCCGGTCCCGGCCAATTCGGGGCTTTATTTTCCAACCGACAATTTCCTGTCGGTTTTACGTGAGGAATGCACGAGGAATGGCGCACTTCTGATTTTTGACGAAGTGATCACTGGTTTCCGTGTGGCGCGTGGCGGGGCGCAGGAAATTTACGGAGTTAAATCTGATCTGACCGCCCTCGGGAAAATCATTGGCGGCGGTTTTCCGGTTGGCGCATTTGGCGGACGCGCCGAAATCATGGACCAGCTTTCGCCCGATGGTCCAGTTTATCAGGCCGGGACACTATCCGGCAATCCGCTTGGGATGGCTGCCGGTCTGGCGCAACTGCGCGAGCTCGAGCGGATCGATGGCTGGAAATTGCTGGATGACTTGGGCGCCCAATTTGAAAAGCTCGCGCGAGACGCTATCAAGTTCGCCACAGCGAATCCGTGCCGTGGCGGACAGGCAAAGATCAATATCACCTTTCACCGACTGGGTTCGATGTTTTGTTTGTTCTTTGCCTCCGGGCCAATTATCGATCTCGCCGGTGCGCGACGAAGCGACTTGAAAATGTTCACCCGATTTTTCCATGCTTGCCTAAAACGCGGCGTTTGTTTCGCGCCCTCTCAGTTTGAGACCGGATTCATTTCGACCTCGCACACGCAGCACGATATCGAGGCCACGGGAGCAGCTGTACGCGAAGCACTGGCGGAGTTGTAGCGGCATGCGTGCCGCCTGCGACGTTGGGCCCAGCAGCCGACACGGCTGCCTCTACAGTTAAAGCTTTTGCGGTACTGCTGGGCATGGACTAAGGGGACTCACGCTGTGAAGTCAAACTCGAGAATCCGACCCGCTGCGAAGTTTTTCTTCGACGGAGACAAAAAGTTTTTCGTCAAAGGCGTTACCTACGGTCCGTTCAAGCCGGATGTTGAAGGGAACTACCTTGGCCGGCCTGAGCAAGTCGATCTTGACCTCGCGCTCATGCGCCAGGCCGGTCTGAATCTTGTGCGGATTTACCATGCGCCGCCACACTGGTTTCTGGATCGCTGTGCTGCTGCCGGTATGCGTGTGCTGGTGACGCTCCCCTGGGAGAAACATATCGAGTTCCTGCGCGAAAGATCGACGAGGAAACAAATTGCGGAAAACGTTCGCGCTACTGTGAAGGGACACGCGGGGCATCCTGCGATCTTTGGCTACCTGGTGGGCAACGAGATTCCCAGCACCATGGCGCGCTGGCTCGGCGCGCGTCGCGTGATTGAATTTGTGGAGGAATTAATTCGGATCGGTCGCGGGATCGACCCGGATGCTCTCTTTTCTTATGCCACCTATCCGCCAACCGAATATCTGCTGCCGCAGAATGCCGATTTTTGTTGTTTCAACGTTTACCTTCACGATCAGCCCGACTTCGAACGTTATTTGTTGCGACTGCAAAATCTCACGGGCGAGCATCCGCTTATCCTCGGGGAATTCGGCATGGATACGATTCGCCATTCACAGGAAGAACAGGCTGAAATGCTCGGGTGGCACATCGACAGCGTAGTAAAATGCGGTCTTGCCGGGACCACTCTTTTTACCTGGACCGACGAATGGTTTACCGGCGGCGAGGAAGTTACAGATTGGGCATTTGGGATCGTCACGCGGGAGCGCAAACCGAAGAAGGCGTTCCATACCATTGAAGAAAAACTGGGCCGAAGCGATTCCGCTTTGCCTCATCGTCCATTGCCCAAGGCGCCGTTCGTCTCGGTAATTGTCTGTTCGTACAATGGAGGACACACTCTTGCGGCCTGCCTCGATTCGTTAGGTAAACTGAACTATCCCGAGTACGAGGTCATTCTCGTCGATGACGGTTCAACCGATGACACAGCCTACATTGCAGCGCAGTTCCCCCAGGTACGCTACATCCATCAGAGCAATCACGGGCTAAGCCACGCGCGGAA
This sequence comes from Verrucomicrobiota bacterium, assembly GCA_003218475.1. Taxonomy (GTDB): domain Bacteria; phylum Verrucomicrobiota; class Verrucomicrobiia; order Chthoniobacterales; family UBA10450; genus Udaeobacter. The sequence goes on from QHNR01000133.1 coordinate 8,721, forward strand.
CACTGGCGCCGCTGCTGCAAAGGGTGAAGTGCTTGCCTACACCGACTCCGACTGCATGGCGGACGTGGATTGGCTCTACTATATGATCGGCACGCTCGTGAGTGGCGATTATGCCGGGGTGGGCGGACCGAACATTACACCGCCGGCAAAAAATTGGATTCAAGCGTGTGTTGCAGCAGCGCCAGGCGGTCCAAGCCATGTCCTGCTTACCGATACAATCGCCGAGCACATCCCCGGCTGTAACATGGCGTTTTATCGCTGGGCGTTTGAAAGCTTGGGCGGCTTCGATCCCGAATACCGCAAAGCCGGGGATGACGTCGATTTTTGCTGGCGTATCCAGCAGGCCGGATGGGTCATTGCTTTCAGTCCAGCCGCAATCGTCTGGCACTACCGGCGTTTTACTCTTCGTGCGTTCTTAAAACAGCAGGACGGCTACGGCGAAGCGGAATCGCTGCTCCGGTTCAAGCATTTGATTTTTTTTGGCCCGACTGGCACTGCGAAGTGGCGCGGCCAGATCTACGGCACGCCGCGCTTCAGTTGGTTTGTTAACCGGCCGGTGATTTATCACGGAATTTTCGGCGAAGGATTTTTTCAAGCAATTTATCCCACGCCGCAATCAGATGTAGCCGCGTACTTGAGCAGTATTGAATGGTTTGCGCTGACGATTTTCCTTTTTGGCCTGGGAATTTTTCTGCCCGCTTTGCGTATTGTCCCTTACCTCATGATGGGCGGCACTCTTTGCGTGGCCCTTTCCTACATGGTGCGCGCTTCCATTGAGCCAAAACTCGATACGGTGCGCGCGCGGCTACTCGTGATGATGCTGGCGTTTGTCCAGCCGCTTGTGCGCGGATTTTCTCGCTATTTCACCTGGCTTCGATTCAAACGGACACCGGCCAACGTGATTCGGCGGCACGAACATTTACCGGAACGCGCCCGATCTGCGGGAAGCCTGAGTCGTCGTGTTTTTTGGAGCGAACAGGGCAGGGACCGCCACTATTTGCTGGGCGCCGTGTTTGAGTTGCTTGAGGAAGAAGGTTGGCGCTATTCGACCGACAGCGGGTGGAACGAATGGGACATTCAAATCTACGGCAATTTCTGGTGGAGCATAGCGCTGCAAACCGTCACCGAATATCATGGCGGTGGAAAATGTTTAACGCGTGTTCGGCTTCGGAGCCGGCTGGTTACCACAACAATCATCTTAAACCTTATTGCAGTAAGTCTGTTGATCTATCGCCAGCTTAATGTTTCCCATCTTGACCTTTGGTCCATTGGTGTCTACCTGCTCTTTCTGTTTTTCCTGTGGACGCGAGCGCGCGCACTGAAGTCAAGAGTGGCGGAGCTTGTCGATCTCGCAGCCCATCGCGCTGGCCTGCAGCGGGTAGGGCGCAAACAGAAAATCACGAAAACAGTGGCGGCTCCCGAACCTGAGCCTGCAGTGAATGTCACCGATCCCGCGGCCCCAAATCTGCCCGGGTAGCGCACCGGCGTTCTGGGGAGCACAGGCTGCCAGCCTGTTGGTCTCGGCAGCTTGCCGAGATCGGGAGAATGGGTGTCACCTCAGGTTGCGAGCGCAAAGATGTTACCGGCAGGGCTGCCGGTAACTACAGGCTGGCAGCCTGTGCTCCCCAGAGCAAGATACACGCACGCTCGTTTCAAAATAATAACTGCACATTTCCATTGCCGCGGTCGATGCGACCAATTTGTTTTGCTCGTAAGATCGACATTGCGCGCTCTGTATTTTGCTCGGCGACGACCGCTGTCATTCCGATGCCCATGTTAAAAACTTGATACATCTCTCGAAGATCAATGTTTCCATTTTGCTGTAAGATTTGGAAGATGCTCGGGACGCGCCAGCTTTTGGTTTCGATTACCGCGTCGCAATTCGACGGCAAAATTCGAGGCAAATTGTCGATGAGACCGCCACCGGTGATGTGGGCGAGCCCTTTGATTACGCCAACGGGAACCTTTGCCACGAGCGGCTGATAGTTCTGGTGCACGCGCAGCAACTCTTTGCCGACTGTCATTGTTGACCCGGGTAAAGGCGAACTCGGCTTGAGCCGCATTTTCTCGAACAAAATTTTGCGTGCCAGCGAGTAGCCATTGGTATGCAGACCATTTGAAGCCAGACCGAGAACGACGTCGCCGGGTTTAATCTTGCTGCCATCGATGATTTTCGTTCGATCGACGACGCCAACGATGCAACCGGCGAGATCGTATTCACCCTTGCGATACATCCCGGGCAGCTGAGCAGTTTCGCCTCCCAGAAGTGCGCAGCCCGCGGCCCGACATCCGCGGGATAGACCGCGAATTAATTGTTGGAACAGGCGGAGCTCGAGTCTCTCGCAGCCGATGTAGTCGAGGAAGAAAAGCGGACGCGCGCCGAGAACCGCAATGTCGTCGACGCAGTGGTTCACGAGGTCCACGCCGACCGTGTCGTGCTTATCCATGGCGAAGGCGATCTTCAATTTCGTGCCGACGCCATCAACGCTAGCGACCAACACGGGTTCGCGCATCCCCGGAAAACTCGCGCGAAATAATCCGCCGAACCCGCCAATTTTCCCGAGCACCTGCGGGCCATGTGTTTGCCTAACGAACGCGCCAATGTCGCGCTTCAGCTTGTTTGCCAGATCCACATCTACGCCAGCGCGCGCGTAAGCTTTCTTTTCTTTTTGGGGGGCGAAGCCGTCGCGAATCATCTGTTCCAAGACGAATTACGCGAAGTTGATGTTGCCGACGAGTCCGGATTCGCCTGCGGATTCCAACAATCGCAAGAGCTTAGCGCATTCTAAGATCCGCGACCGGCGGATCAGAATAATCAATCCGGAATGTGCCCGGGTATTGGCCAGCGGTATGAAATCGTCGCGATTACAGGTGATGAGGCCTAATGCGTTGGCTGTAGCATAATCGAGCACAGCTGAGTCCACGGATTTCTTGGGCAGCCCGTTGCGAAGAAGCATCACCTCGTGCCCTGCTTCTACGAGCACCCGCGCGACCACGTCAGGCACGTTGTTGTCGAGCAGAAAACGCACGCAATTATTGCGCAGGCTCAGTCAATTGCCGCGCGATCAACAAATCGACTTCGCCACGATGATCTTCGTAATAGGCGAGGCATTCGTAAACCTGCGCGCGAGTAATATCGGGAAAACAGTTCGAGATGGAATCGATTGTTTCGCCGTTTTGCAAAAGGCCGATCACGTCGTGAACACCGATGCGTGTTCCTTCGACCCGCGCGTTACCGCCGCGAATTCCCTCTGTCTTCACGATGTAGCGATAGTTCGTCGCCGTTTCCATTTGACAGGACTATATCACAGCTCGCTGCAAGATCGACATCCGAAGACGGGCGCGAATTGCACTGATCCTGACCAAAATCTGTGAATCGCTCGTGTGAATTCGCCTGCCTCGCCGTAACCGCGCGAAGGCGGGCGTAATTCGTGTCAGGCCCCTGCTGAGACACGATCCGTGAAATCCGTGTGACCTGTCACGCCGCAGCCTTGGCGCAGGCGGATCCGCGGTGGTTCTCGGACTTTCCGTGCAACAGATTAAACATTTCCTGAAACTTTTCGCGACGGTTCTGGAGAGGACAGACGGAAACGAAATTCTCCCGAACCAAAAACCATGAAAACAAACCTCCTCTGCAAAATCTCTTCCATCATCTGCGCGCTGATGTTCGCTTCATTCAGCTCCGCGCAGGCGGCGACAATTAACTCCACCTACACCGGACCGATCGGTGGCAACTGGAATGACCCGGCAAATTGGTCGCCGAACACGGTCCCAAATAACAACGGCACTGACACGTTTAATGTTTCCGTCGACTCCGAGTATCCCGGCGTAACACTCGACGTGGATGTGAACCTGAACAGTCTAACTCTGAGTACGACGACGGATTTCTCGGCGATACTGGCGACGGATCACAGCCTCACGTCTGCTGCTACGAGTCTGGCCGTGAATTTTGCTGACGAACAATTCGGTGGTGGCGTGGTGGTGTTTGAACTCTTCCGCTGTCGGAATGTTCGAGCCGGTGACGATGACACGCTCCGCTTCGGCAACGGCGCTCTTTCCTGTGAAAATGTAACGGAGGGCAGGAGCAAACGCATTGTCGCTATGCTCCATCCGGCATACCAGATAAATCGCTTGATGAAGAGCTCCTCTCGTTAAACGCCTGCTGTTTAACAAACGCAGGGAATAAACAACAACGTTTTCTAACACTGTCAGGGCGAGCTCAGACAGGCCGAATGGCGCGAACGCCTGCGAGCATTGACGCCGCGTAGGCTTTGTTTTATCCGCAGCGTTGAAACTTGCTCCCAGCCCGGTGGCTCGGTCCGGCTCTGCGCAGTTTGCCTTCTATCTCGGGGATCCCTAAGCCCGATTTCGCAGATTTTCGCAGATTAAATGTAGAATCTGAATCTGTGTAAATCTGCGTAATCTGCGGATATCGATCTTACTTCAGATCGCCGAACAACGTCGGATGCGTTTCCTGATCGGCCAGCGCCTTGGCCCGCTGTTCGCGTCGTTCCATGATGAACTTGTCCAATGCAGGATCGACGGGCAGGGGATAATCGCCGTTGAAACAAGCGAGGCAAAAGCTGTTCAATGGTCTTCCCGTCGCGCGCACCATACCTTCTACGTCGAGGTAACCCAGACTATCAACACCGAGATATTTGCAGATGTCATCCATCGACATCTGATTGGCGATCAACTTTTCAGGGTCTGGAAAATCGATGCCGTAATGACAGGCGAACCGATGTGGCGGACAGCTCACGCGCATGTGCACTTCTTTGGCGCCGGCCTCGCGCAGGTTCACCACGCGCGCCCGCGCTGTCGTGCCGCGCACGATCGAGTCGTCTACAACCACCACGCGTTTTCCAGCAACGATTTCCTTTATCAAATTCAGCTTTACGCGCACGTCGAAATCGCGGATCAGCTGACTAGGCTGCAAAAATGTGCGCCCGATGTAGTGATTGCGGACGAAAGCGTGAGCGTAAGGAATTTTCAGTTCCTGAGCAAAACCGAGAGCCGCGTAATTTCCTGAATCCGGTACGGGCACGACGATGTCGGCTTCAACAGGAAACTTTCGCGCGAGTTCGCGTCCCATCTCCATCCGCACTTTTCCGACATTCACGCCTCCGAGCATGCTGTCCGGACGCGCGAAGTACACGTATTCAAACATGCAAAACGCAGGCCGCTCGTCCGGGAATGGCCGTTCCGAACGCAATCCCTGTTCGTTGATGATCAATACTTCGCCAGGTTCAATTTCTCGAATGAACTCGGCATGGATAAGATCAAACGCGCATGTTTCAGAAGCCAATACATAAGCACCGTCGAGCCTGCCGAGTGCCAGTGGGCGCCAGCCAAACGGATCGCGCACAGCGATCAGCTCCCGTTCGCTCATGATGATCAGCGAGAATGCGCCCTGAATCCGGCGCAACGCTGCCAGGACATTTCCGCCATTGTCCGATGGCTGCGCGAGAAGATGCAAAATGATTTCGCTGTCAGCGGTGGTTTGGAAAATGGAGCCTCTCCGTTCGAGCTCATCGCGCAGAACATCGGCGTTAATTAAATTGCCGTTGTGCGCAATTGCCATCTGCCCGCGTACACAATCGACCACGAACGGTTGCGCGTTCTTGACCGTGCTGGTGCCGGTAGTGGAGTAACGCGTATGGCCAATCGCACGTGTTCCCTTCAATTTCGCCAGTTCATCCTGACCAAACACCTGTGAGACCAGGCCCATATCCTTGTGCATCAAAAAGGATGTTCCCGGCCCATTGCTCGTAACGATACCAGCACTCTCCTGCCCGCGATGTTGCAAGGCGAACAGACCGTAATACGTCAGCACCGCGGCTTTTGGGTGGCCGAACACGCCGAAAAGCCCGCACTCGTGTTGCGGCAGCACCGCAGAGTCAGGCGCCTGGTCTGGATCAGTTTTGCCCGAGGGGGTCATCACACGAAATAATCCACCAAAATGGTACGCATTCAATCGCGTTTTCGAGTACGCTTCACAAACTTGGGATCCGCTCAGTCGACGAATCGCTTCCAACCACACGACGGATCGAATTCCACCAATCATCGTAAAGATCGGCAATCGACCACGCGAACTGCTCGTCGTTCACTTGAATCTGCAATTGATCGCCGCCGACTTTGCCGAGTTGTTGAAATGGAACGTCGCGCTGCCGCAACATCAAAATCGTGTTGTCGAGATTTTCAGGCGCGACCGAAATCACAATCCGCGACTGCGATTCATTAAACAAAACTGTAGCCACGTCGCTATGTGACGTCTGTCCCCGACGGCCCATAGGGCCGTGGCTACAACAGATATCTGCGCCTAGCAGTTTTTGGGGATTAAAGCAGCACTCCGCCAGCGCAACCGCGAGTCCGCCTTCAGAGCAATCGTGCGCGTTCTTCACCAAACCTTCGCGGATTAAATCGCGAACGGCGCTTTGAATTTTAATTTCTTGAGGAAGATCAACGTGCGGCGGCGGACCAATCTTCAAGCCGTGACAAACTTTCAGATAGTGCGAGCCGCCTAGGCTTGGAGCCGCGACGCCCTCGTCGCGGTGTGCTGCGGCCCGAAGGCGGGCCGGCTCCACGCCAACGAGGATAATCGCGTCGCCTTCATTTTTGAACCATTGCGTGGTGATCTGATTTTCGTGATCGATCAATCCGACCATCGCGATCGTTGGCGTCGGATCGACAACACCGGCCGGGCTTTCGTTGTACAGCGAAACATTTCCGCCGGTGATGGGCGTCCCAAATTCGCGGCATGCTTCTGCTACTCCTTCAACTGCTTCACGTAGCTGCCAGAAGTTTTGCGGCTTGTAAGGATTGCCGAAATTCAGGCAATCGGTCAGGGCGAGCGGCCTTGCACCGGAACATGTAAGGTTGCGTGCAGCTTCAGCAACAGCGATTTTGCCGCCCTCACGCGGATCAAGTGCGCAATAGTTCGAATTGCAATCGGTGGTCGCTGCCAAGATTTTGTTGGCGTAGCGCACGAAGAACACAGCGGCGTCTGAGCCCGGCTTCACCAGTGTGCCCGTGCGGACCGTGTGATCATATTGCCGGTAAACCCAGTTTTTGGACGCGATCGTAGGATCGCGCAGTAATTGGCGCAGCGCCTGGTGACTGTCTATCTGAGGTAAATTTTTCAGGCCGCGATCGCCGATCGCGGCTACAGGAGCTTTTGCCTCGCGCGAGTAAAGCGGCGCTTCTTCAGCCAATGCTTTTGCTGGAATCTCCGCAGCAATTTCGCCATTATTTCGCACGCGCATCATGCGATCTCTAGTGACGCGGCCAATTTCTGCGCATGGCACGTCCCATTTCTCGAATACTTCACGGACAACATTTTCCGTTCCGAGCCTGGCAATGATCAACATTCGTTCTTGTGATTCGCTCAGCAGGATCTCATACGGTGTCATGCCAGGCTCACGCTTGGGCACTTTGGCCAGATCGATCTCGATGCCGCTGCCGGAACGGCTGGCAGTTTCGCACGTCGAGCAAGTCAGACCGGCTGCTCCCATGTCTTGAATTCCGGCAACAGCACCACGAGCGAGCAGCTCGAGACATGCTTCCAGCAATAACTTCTCCTTGAACGGATCGCCTACCTGCACGGCGGGACGATCTTCGCGCGATTGTTCGGTTAGTTCGCGCGACGCAAAAGCTGCGCCCGCGAGACCGTCACGACCCGTTTCGGCGCCGACGTAGAAAACAGGGTTGCCAGCGCCTTCTGCCGTCCCGCGCGCGAGTTGTTCGTGGCGTAACACGCCGAGGCAAAAAACGTTTACCAGAGGATTGCCCTCGAAGCTTTCATCGAAATAAATCTCGCCGCCGATGGTCGGGATGCCGACGCAGTTTCCGTAATGTGCGATACCGGAGACGACGCCTGTGAACAATCTCCGGTTCGCTGCGATTTTCGATTTTCGGGTTTCGGATTTCGAATTTGCATCCGTGATCGGCCCAAAGCGCAGCGAGTTCAGGCAAAACTCTGGGCGTGCGCCCATCGTAAAAATGTCGCGGATGATACCGCCCACACCAGTCGCGGCGCCCTGGAAAGGCTCGATGGCGCTTGGATGATTGTGGCTCTCGATCTTGAACGCGACTGCCCAGCCATCGCCAATATCCACCACGCCGGCATTTTCTTCGCCAGCTTTGACCAAAATGTTGGGACTGGTGGTGGGAAATTTTTTCAGCTCTTTTCGCGAATTTTTGTACGAGCAGTGTTCACTCCACATGACCGAGAAAATTCCGAACTCGGTGAAATTCGGCTCGCGACCGAGGATTTTTTTGATCCGCTCGAACTCTTCCGGAGTGAGCCCGTGCCGCTTGACAACTTCGGGCGTAACGACTGGATCGGCGGTCGGCGTTTTGCGGCTCATCGGCGTCTTACGTTACTGAATTCGCCAGGCACGCTCAATGACACAAATAGCAAATAATTCGAATACCGTGCTGGTGAATCAGTCAAAACATTCGACGGACGTTAAGCGTCCGCTCAACCCATGAGTCACGAACTTGTGGGGTAAGACTAACCATAAACAGAAGGGAAAAGAGTGAAGAGAACAATCATTAGTTTGGTCTGCGCATTGTTTGCGCCGTTAGCTTTTGCGCAAACGAGCACGACCACGACCGAGGAAACAACAACAAGCACAAAACCAGCGACGACGAGTGAAACGACTACAAGCACAACTTACGCCACTGGTGCGGTAACTACGTATGAGCCGGGCAAGACCATTGTGGTCAAAAGCGATCAGGGACCTGTTAGCTTCGCGCTAGGCACAGCCGCGCGAATTGTTGATACGGCGGGCAAAGTGGTGACCGCCCCGCTGCGAGCTGGTCAAAAGGTACGTGTTTATTACACGGGCCCAACTGAAAGTCGTACGGTGGAGCGAGTGATCGTCGA
>QHNR01000135.1 GCA_003218475.1 Verrucomicrobiota bacterium
GACCGGCGTGCGCAATTACGCTGCCCGAAATAATCTGCGCAGAATGCAAAAAGGTGATGAAGTCCTTTTCTATCACAGCGGTGAAGAAAAAGCAGTAGTAGGGATCGCGAAGGTGACTCGGAGCGCCTACCAAGATCCAACCGCAAAGGAAGGCGATTGGGCAACAGTCGATATTGCTGCGGTCAAAGCCTTACCGTTGGCAGTTACTCTCCGCGAGATCAAAGGCAATTCGCGGCTCAAGGGAATTCTGTTAGTGCGCCAATCACGTTTGTCAGTGATGCCGCTGACCGAATCAGACTTTTGCGAAATCCTGAAAATGAGCACGCAATAGCGCTGTAGCGTGCGCTGTCTCAGCGCATCGGTCGCTGAGATAATCGCGGACCGGGAACCTCCGCTGAGGACAGCGGACGCTACAGCACCCGACGACTGGGAAGCCGTCGTTCCTTGAGGGAACCTTTTGCCTTGTTCAAAGCTGCTTGGGAGCCGAAAATTCCCCAATGAGTACGATTGCCGTAACGGAATTCCTTCCACTCGTTGCAACGGCCGCCTCGGCGAGGGATTTTATGGTCGTCTCTTTGCACGACGTCGCTCCTTCAACCCGGCAAATCGCAAACACGATTATTCAAGAGCTCGCCCATCGCGGCGTGCGCGTCTGTTCTCTTCTTGTCGTGCCGGATTATCATCGTCAGGGGTTGTTCACAAAAGACCAACAATTTGTATCGTGGCTCCGAGGTCTGGAAGTGGATGGTCACGAAATTGTCATCCACGGTTATTTTCACGAACGCCCTCGCCGTGCGAAAGAAAGTTTGCGCGACAAATTCCTGACACGGTTCTACACCCAAAACGAGGGCGAGTTCTACGACCTGGGCTATGACGAAGCTCTGCGTCGCATTGTCGCCGCAAGAGATGAGTTGCGCGCGCATGGGCTCAAGCCGCGAGGTTTTGTTGCGCCTGCCTGGTTGCTTGGCGAAGAAGCCGAGCGCGCTGCGCGCGACGCACAGATGGAATACACGACACGCTTGCGCACCGTCTGCGACCTCCGTTCGGGAAACGTGTTTCCGGCAAGAACATTAGTTTACACCGTCGGGAACAGTTGGCGCCGGGGCGTGAGCCGCGCATGGAACGCAACCCTCTTCCGATTCCTAAAGGGCACTTCGCTCTTGCGCGTAAGCATTCATCCGTCTGATTATTCGCATCGAGCGATTTGGAGACAAATTACTGAGTTGATTGAGGAGTCGGTCGATTCACGCACGGCGACGACCTATCAGGAATGGATCGCCGAACAAAGATTGAGACGCGGCATCTAAATGTGAGCAGGTGCGACCTACATATTCACTCGCGCTACAGTGCGCGTTCGGAAGAATGGCTCTTCCGCCGTTTCGATTTTCCTGACAGCTATTCAGATCCCAAAGAACTGCACGGCCAGTTGCTCAAGCGCGGCATGGATTACGCCACGATTACCGACCACGATACGATCGAGGGCTGCCTGCAAATTGCACACCTGCCTCGCACCTTTGTCAGCGAACAGGTCACAACGTATTTCCCACACGACGTTTGTAAGCTGCACATTCTTGTCTGGGGAATCTCCGAGCAGCAACATCGCGATATAGAAGGTATCCGCGATAACATCTTCGACCTGCAGCGCTACCTGCAAACGACGCAAATCACGCACGCAGTTGCGCACCCTCTTTACAGCGTGAACGGAAAACTGGAAGGACATCATCTCGAGCAGCTCATCCTTCTCTTCAAACATTTCGAGGGCATTAACGGTTTGCGCGATGCGCTTCTTAGCGATCTGGCCCAGACTCTTTTCGGGCAATTGACGCCGGAAAAGATCGACGCGCTTGCGAATCGGCACAATCTTGCGCCTACACACGCGGAACCGTGGAAGAAGATTTTCGTTGGCGGCTCGGATGATCACGGCGGCCAGTTCGCCGCGTCGGCCTTCACTGAAACGCCTTCTGCGGATTCCGCCGACAGATTTCTCGAATTTGTTCGCAACGGCGGCTGCAACGCGCGAGGTCACGGAGGGACTCCGTTAATCCTGTCGCACGGCTTTTATAATACGGTTGGCTGTTTCATCCGAGACCGTTTCCACGAAAAACTCGGGCCGGGCGCGGCTCTGGTGGAGAAAATGTTTTCGCGCTTCATGGAGGGCCGGGCTCCCACTGAGTTCACTCTCAAGGAGAAAACGGAATTTATCGTGGAAGGAGTTTTGTCAGGGAAAATTTTTGAATTGGTTAAGCCTGCCAATGTCTCGCTCTGGAAAGAGCTTTCAGGGTATTTCGCGCGACCGGAGGTAAAGGCGAAACTCGCCGCGCAATTGGAGGGAGTCAGCGAGTCGGAACGCCGCACATTTCTCATGGCGAACATGGTCGCAGAACAACTCACGTTTCGATTCTTTAACAAATTCGTACAGCAAATCAGCAGCGGCAACATCGTCGAGAGCATACAGGCCCTAAGCGCGATCGCGCCGATACTGGTAATTCTAACACCGTACATTTACGGTTTTCACAGTCAGGCGCCCTCTCGAAAATGGTTGCGACGTGTTTTCAAGGAATTGACCGGCACCGTTCCTATCGCGTTGCAAAATCGCAAACGTGCCTGGTTCACTGACACGCTCGACGACGTCAATGGCGTCGCGACGACGATTCGCAGGATGGTCGCGGCCGGTGCGAACGCGGGCAAGGATTTAATCGTCGTCGTTTCTCGAAACGAACTGAGCATCGACAACATCCCAATCAAAAATTTCCCGCCCATCGGCGAATTTGAATTGCCCGAATACGAACTGCAAAAATTGAGTTTCCCGCCGATTCTCCAAATGCTGGATTACGTGCAACGGGAAAAATTCACTGAAATTATCATCAGTACGCCCGGGCCGGTTGGATTGACGGGACTGCTCGCGGCCAAGATGCTCAACCTGCAGACGAGCGGCATTTATCACACCGATTTTCCCCAATACATCCGCATTCTTACTGACGACAGCTTCCTCGAAAGCGTGGCGTGGCGTTACATGCATTGGTTCTACGGCCAACTCGATACCGTCTTTGTGAATTCCGAGGAGTACCGGCAAAGCTGGATCAAACACGGTCTCAATCCCGCAAGACTGAAAATCCTACCACGCGG
>QHNR01000013.1 GCA_003218475.1 Verrucomicrobiota bacterium
CGTCCATGACGAAAATCTGGTAACCGTGGCCACGGCGGTTCGATGCGAACGCGATCTTCCTACCATCGGGCGACCACGCCGGCCAGCCATCGAAGAAAGGGTTCTTCGTAAGGTTGCGCGGATTCGAGCCGTCGCCATCGGCAACGAAGACCTCGGAGTTCTCGTCGCCAATTATTTTGCGGAATGCGATATGTTTCATATCGGGCGACCACGAACCGTAAGTATTGATCCCGCCTGTGATAAGGCGCGTGATTTTCTTCGTGGCCAGATCGACCGCGTTGATGTCGGCGGAATTTTTCTTTGGCGGCTGCAGGTCGTCATTCGTGCAATAGATCACGCGTTTGCTGTCCGCGGACCAGTTTGGATGGATCGTATTCTGCTCCGGTGGGGTAAGCACTTCGATGTTGCTGCCATCAGTTCCCATGACCGCGATGCTGTGACGGTCCCTGGTGATGAGGACGAACGCGATCCTGGTCCCATCCGGTGACCACGCGGGATCTTCGTGATCGGCATCGTCACGGGTAAGCTGGACGATATTGGAACCGTCAACGTCCATGGTGAACAATTGTTCCTTCCCGGAAATCATTGAGATGAAGAAAAGCTTTTTGCCGTCCGGCGAAGGGAATGGATCGAAATTCTGGGCATGAGTGATCTGCACCGGAATGGAAATTGCCTTGTCAGCGGCAGCAGCGGCATGCAGCTACGTCAGCGATATCGTTAGGAGAACCGAGAAAAAAGTAAGAGGGAAGACCGAACAATTGAGACGCGAAGTCATGACTGCCTTGTTAGCGATGAACCTGTCATAGAGCAAAGAAGTAGAAAGGACAAAAGAAGCTAAAAAGCGGACGGGTGTCGTGATCAGTGATTTGTGATTCGCCACGGCGAATCCGCGCTACGCGCAGCCGGATCGGTGAACAGTGAGAAGAGTTGAGGGTTGATTGTTGAGAGTTGAAAGTCGCGCCGCCTTCACTGGTTACGGCGGGAGGTCGGCGTTACGCGAGGCGTTCCTCCCACGCCGTGTTGCGGAATTGGTTTTTTGGGCGATAGTGGGAGGTCTTCGAAGCCCGAAGTACGAAGGAGGAAAGTCAGCCTCCGGTGCGTGCCAAAGCCGGTGCGACGTTGGTGCAGTGTAGAAGTAAGAATCACAATTATGAAAGCCGATCTTGTTAAAGCCGCCTCCGAAGTAATCACTAATCAGCAAATCCTGGTGAACATGGTCTCACGCCGTGTGCGACAGCTTTCGCTCGGTCATCGTCCCCTTGTAGAATATGCTCCGGGACTGCGTGAAGCCGATATCGCGTTAACCGAGATCGCTAACGGAAAACTGACGTTCGAGTCGACCCTCGGTCAGGATGGAACCCCTGAGGCTCCCGCCCGGGTCGTGCTGTTCCCAGAAGTCACGTCGAGCAAAAAAGTTAAAAAAGCTGCCTGAGCAAGGAATTTAAGAACTAAGAATTAAGAATTAATAACCAGGGATTACGAGTCCTTCGAGCTCTTCAGAATCGTAACAAAAATGGCGATTAGTTCGTCGCATTCATTCGTTCGGCTCCCGCCTCACTCTCCGCTACCCTCGCGGCGTTGCCGTGCATGTCGCTCATCCCGGTCGCTCCATTCTTGCCGGACAATTGAAAGCTTATCTGCCGGAACGATCTTTCCATCGACGAGCAGTTCGAGCCAGTAGGTCGTTTCCTCGAGTTCACGCAGTGAATCGCCGCATTTCGCGATGAATTCATTCGTTCGCCTCCCGACTAACTCCCGCTACCCTCGCGGCGTTGCCGTGCATGTCGCTCGTCCCACTCGCTCCATTCAGCTCGACTGCGAGCACGATACACTTCCCGGTAGTTCGCCCCGACCGATGTGCCAGATCGCAAAACCTGTTTGCCCAGTACTTGAGCTTCTGTTGTTTTCGGCAACTCGGAAAACAGGCGAATAATCTGCAACGCGAATTCCTTCGTGCGTTACCTGAGATCTTTTTCTGCCGGCTGCATCCTTCTTAATTCAACCTTCTTAAGTCTTAATTCCCGCTGGGTAATTTGGAAGACCAAAAAGCGGAGATGAGGCGCGCCCCTCTTTTCGTTGGCGTTCAACGTGGCCATGCCAAATGCCGAGCCACGCGAGCAATTTAGCCGCGAATACTATCTTTTAAACTGCGTGTTTGTCGGCGTGGTCGATGTCGGTTCGGCGCAGCAGATAATCGAGTCCGCCAACGCGGTACCATCTGTAACCGTAACCTTCCAGCATAATGCGGTGTTTGCCGGATTCGTTAGCCCGACTGTGGTCCTCAGCAAGGAGATTAACGAGCAGTTTGCCATGTTCGCCAGGCACGCCCGGGTCCACCACAATTTCTCGCGGTTGCTCGTGGAGATTGTGTAAAACCAGCACCGAATTATTGCGCCAGTCATACCGGAGAGCGAGAACCGCGCGATCGCGTACATTTAACACCGTAAAATCGCCCCAGCCAATCTCGGGAACTTCTTTGCGCATTCGAATAATGCGCTCGGTCCAGTTGAGCATCGATTCAGGATCGCGTCGCTGGATCGCAGCATTAACGTGTTGAAAACCGTACGGTCCCTTGTCGATCACAGGAGTGCGCGGTTTTTCGCTTTTGGTAAAGCCACCGTGCGGTTCGTTCGACCATTGCATCGCAGTTCGCGCGCAACCGCGTTCCGGCAATGTGAGATCGTCGCCCATGCCGAGCTCGTCGCCGTATCGAACAACCGGTGTTCCCGGTAATGTGAACATCAAACTGTAAGCCAGCTCTAGCCGGCGCTGATCGCCTCCGAGCATCGGCGCAAGGCGGCGTCTGATCCCACGATCGTAAAGCTGCATGTTTTTGTGCGGACCAAACGCTTCAAACACGGTTTGCCGTTGCTTCTCTTGCAGGCGTCCAAGATCGAGTTCGTCGTGATTTCGCAGGAACAGGCCCCACTGGGCTGTCGCCGGCCGTGGCTTTGTTGCTTTCAATGCTTTGATCAGCGGACGCGTATCGGCGGCGGCCAACGCGTAGAACAGGTTTTGGTTCACCTGAAAATTAAACATCATGTGCATCCGGTCGCCGTCTTCGCCGAAGTAATCCATATCGGTCTCGGGCAGGACATTGGCTTCCGCCAACACAATGCAATCGCCCTGTCGCCACTGGAGGAATTCGCGGAAGACGCGCAGCATATCGAACTGCTCCTTTGGTTCTCGCACAGTTGGTCCCTTGGTCGCGATGATGAAAGGCACGGCGTCCATGCGAAATCCAGAGACGCCTGCCTGGATCCAAAAGCCCATGATCTTGAGTATCTCAGCCTGCACTTCGGGATTTGAGGTGTTGAGGTCGGGCTGGAAATCGTAAAACCGGTGGAAGTACCACGCTTTAGCTTCGCGATCGTAGCTCCACGTTGTTTTTTGTACGCCCGGAAACACCATTCCTTGATTCGAGCGCGGCGGCTTTTTCTTCGACCAGACGTACCACTCCCGATATTTCGAATTTGAATCGGAGCGCGCCTGCTTGAACCACAGGTGCTGATCGGAGGTGTGGTTCACTACCAGGTCGATCAAGACACGGATGCCGCGTTGTTTTGCGCCGTGAGTAAACTCGATGAAATCGCCCAGTGTGCCGTATCGCGGATCGACATTGTAATAGTCCGCGATGTCGTAACCGCCGTCCTTGCAAGGCGACGTTTGAAACGGCATCAGCCAGATCGCCGTCACGCCCAGTCCGTGCAGATAATCGAGTCGGCGCATCAGTCCCTCGAAATCACCGATCCCATCGCCATTAGCGTCCATGTAGGCGTCTACCGACAGGCAGTAGATGACTGCGTTCTTGTACCAAAGATCATTGATCATAGGCGGCTGTGAGATGACTCACGCATAAACCTATCGGCGGTGACCGTGTAATCAGACCTGAGCAGGTCAAGGTCGACGTGAAGAGGGATGTTTGATGCCAGAGGTTTCCGCCTATGCACCATGCTACTGCGCGACAAGCAAAACCGGAAGCGGAAGACGCAATGAGAACAACTTATCGGCCGCGAACTCGTCGTCTAATCCACGAAGGATTTCTGCGGCAGTCCAGAATCGCGCGGACACGAACTACCTCCGCTTCTACACCGTAATAGATCGCAAAGGGAAAGCGCTTACTCAGTGCGCGATGATATCCAAAAACTTTGGCGTGAACGCCGCCTACGACAGCCAATGCGTCAACATCGGTCAGGATCGATTCGCGAAAATAGCTTCCAAGACCGGGCGCTTGGTGTTCATAGAAGCGAAATCCGGCGATCAAATCCTCCTGCGCTTCCGGCAGGATCTCGATCCTCACGAAGTACGCCGCCGAATCTCAGCTTTCGCTTTTTCCCACTCGACGAACTTTGCCTCTCCAGATTCGATCTTCCGTTCGCGTTCAGCTAACTCCTCCTCATGCCACGGAGGCGACTCGATGCCGGCGGGGTCTGCTGAAAGACTTTGCCAAAGCGCCTCCATGGTTTGCAGCTTCTCTTCAACGCTCATTTCGTTCAGTGGGAGAATTGGAACGCTCATAGCTCAAATCATATCACACAGCCCACCAAGATCGACTTCTTAATCGGTTCGCTAAAGACGACGGGAAAACAAAACCCGATAGCGGAATGCGGAAAGCGGATTTCGGACAGCCGCCGCGTTCGCTACCCCTGGGCCATGGCGCCCACGATCAACACGACGAAGCCTGTCGCCACCGCGATCGCCACTTTCGCTTCGACGGATAAATTCATAATTTTCCCTTCAATTATGGCGGCCACCCCGATGACCCCCCGTTTTTGAATTTTTCCTTTTTTTGATCGTTTCGAATTTCAGCGCGCGGATGGATGCCAAGGCGAAAAATTAAAAGTAAGAAGGAAAAATTAAGAAGAAGCAGAACGCGCTGGAGCGCTGATGTTCGCCTCGCCACAGCCAGTCCGTCCGCTGGCGGAGATGAAGGAAGAATAAGGCCGCAGACGCGGCGATGGCGAGGCTGAGGCAACGTGCGCCAACATGAATGGCCGTCCGGCGCTAGCGGTGCGGATGCTTCACACCCAACGCTAGCGACTCTTACTTAGCCGTTGTCTTCCTATGGTCCCTTGGGCGCGGGTTTGTATCTCGCTTGAATTGCGTCCTGCTCGGTCATGTATTTGCCCTTCCTCGTCGTGCCGTAAAATCGCGAGCCTTCTCTGTGGTAAACACCTGTCTCGGTGTTCACCCACACCTGGTGATGGCCGCCGCCCGGCGCGGGCGGGTTAGTCGCTTCCTCGGCACTGCGCGCTGCAGGCGCTGCAGTTGCGGCCGGCCGCGCTTTCCTCTCAGCCTTCGCTTTCTTAGGAGTGGGTTTTGCTTTCGGCGAGGCCGTTGGCGACTCGGCGGGAGAAGGCGAAGCAGCTTTCTCAGCCGGTGAAGGCGACTCAGCGGGCGACTCGGCCGCGGTGGGTGATTGACCTTGCGCAACGCAAATGGTGGCAAGTCCGATTACAGCAATCAGCGCAAGAAATTTCGTACTCATAGATGTAAGTGTAGCGAAGCGATAGGATTGTAGTCAACCCTTTCCAACGAGCAGAGACGCGAACAATCTGTGAACAGTTGATCCGCCTTCGCGTGAGGCTTCCGTCTTCGTCTGACTACGACATGATGAGTCGGCGGGACCTGCCTTCGTTCGACTACGGCATGGCAAGCAGTTCGTGAGAGCGGAGATCGGTGAGCCAAGAGCGAGGAGGGAAGCGCGAAGGGATCAGGCGCCTACGTTCACATTTCGGCATGTAGAGGACGACAGAAGTAAAGCTGAGCTTCTTCGGGATTTCTTGAGCAGTTTGCGAAGTCGGCGAGTAGTCTCATCACGATTAATTTTACTCGACGCCACGTCGACAACGAACTTTTCCCAATCGTTGATCGGCAATTTCCTGTCGGGTAAAAGACCGTTGTTCTCCAAGAAGACAAGACACGCAGCGAGCGCGGTGCGTTTGTTGCCATCGAGGAACGGATGATTGCGCGAAATATAAAACAAATATGCCGCTGCAATCTCGAGCGGATCGGAAATGAGGGGTTGGCCCAACATCGATGCTTGCGGCGCGGCCACGGCTGACTCGAGCAATGTCTCATCGCGAATTCCAGCCGCGCCGTCATGGGCGGCGAGCACCTCACCGTGAATCGCTTTGAGGGCCTCGACCGTCAGATGCTTGAGCGACTTGCTCAAGACAAACGCTTAAAAAGCGCGGCGTTCTTTCTGATCAAACGCCTCGCCGTTTTAGCCGCTGTATGCGAGTCGATCATGGGCTGGATTGGCGTCAAAACGATTGAGCCGCCGGCGTGAACGGTGACATTCACTTTGTCTCCGACTTTAATGCGCGCGAGATCCATCAAAGCGGTATCGAAGATGATCCCCTGAGAGTTTCCGACTTTGGTGATGGTCTTCGTCATGCCGTAATACTATGTTTTACGGCAGGCGGATGTCAAACTTACACCGGAGCTGAGAAGCTGGAACATGCGGGGGTCCAAAAGTTTTGGGAGATACGAATTAATAGGGAGAAAGGGGAATCATGAGGATACTGACAATGACAGTGATATTGGGGTTACCGCTGATGGCATTAAGCCAGACAACGGAGCCACAACAGACACAGGGGCAGACGAATGAAACGCAGACTACTGCGCCGGCGAAAGGGAAGAAGATGCGTCCCGCGCAGGAGCAGGCAAAACCTGAGACGGGCACAAACATGCCTGGACAGACGAACGTTAAGGGTCGCGCTCCGGACGTAAACAAGAATGAACCCGGGGCACGTTCGAGCACGAGCCAGACGAACTTGAGTGGCACGAATCAGCCGAAGGTAAGCGTGCAAGAGTTCAAGTCGCGTCATAGCGAAGTGTTCAGTCTTGGGCGGCATCCGAAAGAGTTCTTCGTCCAACGATTCGGGGCGAGCCATTTCCGGTTGATCGGCAATACGTACTTCGTGTTTGTCGACGGCTGTTGGGTCGCGGTTGACGTGGACGGCTTTGTGTATTCGGAGCGGCTAATCTGCGCGGGCGATCCGGACTTTGTTGAAGTTGATTAGTACAGCCTCTGCGCGAAACAAAAGCGCTCCGCTGAAGATGCGGGGCGCTTTTTTTTGGCGTTGACCCGATCGCGGGGAACCGGATGGGGGCGGTGGCACGAAGTATAGTTAGGCGATCGATGGCGCGTAACTCCGAAAGGGTTCACGAGCGCGCGGATGAGGGAAATTACAGGAAGGACTCTGAATAGATCGCGAACGTCCAACGACTAAACATTATTATTATGAAAAAACTTACCAGTTTATTGATAGGCTGTTCGCTGGCGCTGGCTGGAGCCGCATTGGCGCAACAGCCAGTTGAACAGCAATCACCATCAAAGACCAAACACGCCCCGGAAAAAGTGCATCCCGCTCAAGCACAGCCCAAGCCGAATGCCGCGAAGCCTCAAGCGCCAGCTGCGACGCAGCAGCACGGCGCGATGAAGGAACACGGAGCTACGCATGAGCCCGGTGCAATGAAGGAACAAGGGGCTACGACTCAGCACGGAGCTACGAATCAGCCCGGCTCAGGAAAGGGCCAAAAAGCTCCAGTGCACCAGGAATCTGCGACCGCTCCGGGAACCAATGTTTCTGGTCAACAGGTCGGCGGGCAGACGCCCAGTGCGAGGGAGCGGATTGAGCAGCGGAGAAAAGGAATGAAGGGTCCCGCGGCGGCAAAGACATCTACTAATCCGGCAACGCCACCGGCGGCTGCGGGAGGTGGAGCTCCGTCAGGTCCGGCAGCCGGCCAGCAAAATGCGCAGGCTAACGCGGGGGCCAAGGCGAAGAAGCCGGATCCGCAGCAGCTGCAGCAGATTAAATCGCAACACGCGAACTTCCGTGCCCAGCCAAAACCGCAGCAGGTTCCGGCGGTTACGTACAATCAGAATTATCGGATTCAAGGAAGCGAACAGTGGCAGGGTCCGCAATACCAGGTATTCCGCTCGTATCATCCGGAATGGCACGATCAGGGATGGTATCACTCGCATTACAACCGCGTGGAGCTGATCGGTGGCGGTTACTACTTCTGGAACAACGGTTACTGGTATCCGGCATGGGGTTACAATCCTTCGGCCCAATATTATGCCTACGACGGACCGATCTATGTCGGTCAACGTGCTGAACCGCCGGATAAGGTGATCGCCGACGTGCAGGCCGTGCTGCAACAGATGGGCTATTACACGGGTGAAGTGGATGGATTGCTCGGGCCGTTGACCCGCGACGCGCTGGCCGCCTACCAGGCTGACCAGGGGCTCACCACGACAGCGGCGATCGACGAGCCGACGCTCGATTCCCTCGGGATGAGCTAATAAGAAATTAGAACGTTCGATTCGAGAAGCCGTCGGGGTGCACTAATGCCTTGGCGGCTTTTCTGTTCCAGTGTTGCGCTAAAACAAAACCAAGGAAGGCGATTCGGGAGCAGGGGAAGCCAGAAGTAAAAAGGAAGAATTAGGAAGTAGGCAGCCGGAGAGAGAAATTAGGAAGGAAGAAGGAAGAAGTAGCCAAGGCTTGAAGGAAGAATTAAGACGTGAAGTCATGCCTGCCTTGTTGGCGATGAACCTGTCACAGGGCAAAGAAGTAGAAAGAACAAAAGAAGGAAAAACGAACACACTGAAAAGCGGGCGAAAAATTAAAGGATGATGGATTATTCCTCGATTGCGCCGCTTATTTTTCGCAGGTGTTCCCGAAAGGTGTAACTCGAATCGGTTGCTCGCTTCTCCAAATACCCCGCAAACTCCAACTGTTCCCGCAGCGAATGCCCGCTTTTGATCGCCTCTGCCTGATGCCGTTCCCGTTGGCAGATTTCGTGTGCAACACGAAGCAGTTCCTCGACACGCTCTGCACCGACAAACAAACAGCCGTCGTCGTCGGCAAAAACGACGTCGCCAGCTGCGACTAGGAAGTTACCGAAGCGCGCGGAGCGCAACGCCCAGGAATCACGAGTGTCGAGCCGTTGCGGACCGGAAGGACAGACTCCGTACGTAAAAATGGGCAGACGAATCTGTCGAAGCTCGGGCGTATCGCGATGCGCACCCCAAACTATAATTCCCGCCAAACCGCAGTGTTCAGCCTCGAGCGCAGTTAAATCGCCGATGCAGCCTTCATCCAAGCGGCCGCCGTTATCGATTACCAGAACCTGGCCGGATTGTGCGGCCTGCATTGCTTCCAGGAAAACGTCGACGCTTCCAAAATGTCTAACCGCCAGCGCCGGGCCCGCGAGACGTTGGTTGGGCGTCACCGGCCGAATGCCAGGCGGACTAATCCGGAGCGGAATCTTCAAGCGGAGGGCTGCATCGGCGATGAGCGGAGTAGAAAGTTCAGCAAAAGCGCGAGACAGCGATTCCATGCTGCGACCTTGCTCGCAGTCAGCTGCCTTTGCAAAAAGGAGGAAAGCGCGCTCAGAATGAAATTAAGAAGGAAGAACTAAGAGCGAAGCGACGAAAAGCTGAGAAGAAACAATTAAGAACTTAATCGATTAAACGAAACGTTTTAATTGAAACTCGCTCATTGATCAAGGCTCGGTCGCCGCGGCGACCTTTACCTTCCATGTTGCTTCTCCCAGTCACTCCATTCTTCCTTCACCCCTCTGATTTTCTGTTCGCTTTCGCTTTGACCAAGCTGTTAGCCTCTGCGGCTTAACCCAAATAAAACTATGTTACACTTCATTTGGTACATCATTGTCGGTTTCATCGTCGGGTTGATTGGACGCGCGATTATGCCGGGCGCTCAGGCTCTCGGTTTCATAATGACGACGCTGATCGGTATCGGTGGCTCGATCGTCGGCGGACTAATCGGACGCCTGTTTTCCAAACCGGAACCAGGTGCGACGTTTCATCCGGCAGGTTTCATCATGTCGATCATCGGGGCGATCATTTTGCTCTTTGTTTGGGTAAAATTGGTGCCGGGCTAAAGAACACAATTTCAAACCGCTATCCTGGTCGAAGATTTCGAGATTAATTTTCAACCCAAGTGCCGATGGCATTTATCAGGGGCGGTGTCGGCAGGCCCGAACCCACTCCACGCAGAGCGTCGATGAAGTCAGTGAGGGCGGCTTCGCTGGCAATGAGCGTGCGCAACTTCTCCGAGAGCGGAACGAAGTTCTGAATCATAGGTTTCGTCAGCGTTAAACTGCTCGATAAGCAGGCGTATGCGTTGGTTGTTCAGGTCGTTTGGAATATACATCAAGCTGCGGCTCTAGTTTTGCGGCTCCACGCGCTTGACGCCTGCGAATTGGTCAAAGTCGCGATCGAACGAAACGATCGCAAAGGATTTGGCAGCGGCGACTGCAGCATGGTATGCGTCCACAAAGTTCACATCGGTTTGTGCAAAATTCCGCAATGCGCTTAGCAATGTTGCCTTGTTTTCGACTTCAATTCCCGCGGAGTCGATCAGGTCTTTCAGGGCAGCGCTGATCGCATCGCGATCCAGCGAATAAAAGGATTGTAACCCCCAGGCGGTTTCGGCCATCGCGAGGTCCGTCACAACCAGAGTGACATCGCCAGCCGCGGCACGAGCAAACAATGTTCGGCTACGAGGCGAATGTGTTGGATGATCGCCGGTGAGAAAACGGACAATGACGTTGGTGTCGAGTAGCACTCTCGCCATCAGACGGCCTTTTTCTTCCAGCGCCGAACGATATCGTGTTCGACCGCGGCGCGCATTTGCGCCTTCGTAGGCGGCGGACCTTTACGACGGATGCGAGATTTGAAGATCGCGTAGAGTTCCTGCAGAGAAGGCGCCGGTTTGATGGCGACCTTTCCGTCCTCCACCTCGTAAAGAATGCGATCATTTTTCTTCAGGCCAAGCAGCCTCCGAATGTCTCGGGGAATGGTGGTTTGTCCTTTGCTAGTGAGCGTTGACTCTGGCATATGTTCCTTACGCAAAGGAAATATTCCTTACTCACCATCGGAAGCAAGGCCAAAGTAAGATCTCCTTGCGATCAAGTATCGAAACGCGGATAGGAAGGGCGCCGCTGAACACGTAAGAGCTACGAATCAAGAATTATGAAAGCCCCTGGAGCGACGATTTGATTGTCCGAGCTCTCCACGGCGAGTCTTTGACCGGACTCGCGACTCCGGTTTGACGTTTGAATATAAAGGGAGCAACAAGAAAGCGCATGAAAGCAATTCGGGTGCATGAATTTGGGGGTCCAGAAGTTTTGCGGCTCGAAGAGGTGCCGACGCCGCAGCCCGGTGCGGGTCAAGTGCTCGTGCGGATGCACGCGATCGGCGTTAATCCGGTCGAGACTTATATTCGCGCGGGGACCTACGCCTTAAAGCCAACGCTGCCTTACACGCCGGGAAATGATGGCGCGGGCGTGGTCGAGCAAATTGGCGACTCCGTCACGGAGTTCAAAGCGGGCGATCGCGTTTATACTGCGGGATCGATCAGCGGGACGTATGCCGAGTTCGCGTTGTGCAAGGCTGCACAAGTGCATCCATTGCCGGCGAATGTTTCTTTCGCGCAAGGCTCGGCCATGGGCACTCCGTACGCGACGGCGTATCGCGGGTTGTTCCAGCGCGCCGACGCGAAGCCCGGCGAGACGGTGCTAGTGCACGGCGCAAGTGGTGGTGTCGGGACCGCGGCCGTGCAATTGGCGCGTGCTCGCGGTTTGCGCGTGTTCGGTACCGCTGGCAGTGACGAAGGACGCAAGCTCGCGCGCGAACAAGGCGCGCACGAAGTGTTCGACCATCGCGCGCCTGACCACTTTATCCAGATCATGAAGGCAACCGGCGACCGCGGCGTTGACGTGATCGTGGAATTGCTCGCGAACGTGAATCTCGGCAAAGATCTGATAATTCTCGCGAAGGGCGGGCGTGTCGCAATTATTGGGAGCCGTGGGCGCGTAGAGATCAATCCGCGCGACGCGATGCAGCGCGATGTCGATCTTCGCGGAATGGTCATGCCGAACACATCGCCGGAAGACCTGGCAAGCATTCACGCCGCGCTCGTGGCCGGTTTGGAAAACGGGACATTGCGTCCGGTGGTCGGCAAGGAGTTTCCGCTAGCAGAAGCGGCCCAGGCGCACCGCGCGGTCATGGAGCCGGGAGCGGTTGGGAAAATCGTGCTCGTGCCATACAAGTGAGAAGGAGAGGAAGAAGTAAGAGTTAAGAAACCGGACACCCGAAATCGGAGAGCGGAAAGAGGAAGGGATTATTTCGTTTTGCGCCAGATGACGTCCTCGTTGTTACGACGATCGATCAACGCATCGACTTTGCCGCTGGAAGCGTAACGAAACAGAATTCTGCCTTCGACAGCTTTGCGGAAAAAAATCTCTGATGTTTCCGGGAGCAGTTGCTCCTTTTTGCCATTCCGTTCGACAAATAGCTTGTCGCCTTCGGCTAGCACGGATCTCGTTTGGCCAGGTGCCAGTTCGTACGTGCCGATGTAGTCAGCAAACCTTTTTGGATCGGCCTTTCCCAAAGCCGGATCTTCGTAGTAGCGATGCGCCTGGCTGGCGATGATCTGCCAATTGCCGTTGCGCTGCAGCCACGTGTCAGTGACGTGATAACGCGCTTTCAGGTTTTGGCCGAAGATCGTCTCGGTCTCGTCAGCGTCGTAACTCAAAATGGCAGTGTCGCCGATAATCCGGCTCTGAGCGTTCTCGATCTTGATGGTTCCAGAATATCCGGCCGGCAGCGGGGTGATGTCGGCGATCAGTTTTGGTTTGTCGAGAACGCGGCCTTTCTCGTCAGCGAAGATGCAGTCGTCGGCGAAGTATTTTTTCCACGGCGCCTGATTGCCTGGAACGACGGCGTCGTAAAGCTCCTGAGTGCGACGGACCAGTTCGTCCTGCGTAATTGGACCATCGGCCGCGTAGACGAGAGTTACGGCGGAGAAAAATGTAACGAGCGCCGGCTTCATAACAAACAATGCTGGCGCTACTGTAGGCCTTACTCAACAGGACTTGTCTATGGAGATTCACCAACTGCGTTATTTCGTCGCCGTGGCGGAAGAAGGAAGCTTTTCCCGCGCAGCCGCCAAGGTTCGCGTCGCTCAACCTTCGCTTAGTCAACAGATTCGAAAACTCGAAGCGGAGGTCGGGCAACCGTTGTTCGACCGTTTGCCGCGTTCCGTCGTCCTCACCGAGGCTGGCCGTTGTTTAATCGATTACGCACGTCAAATTTTGGCCTCGATCGGCGACGCCCGCCGATGCGTCGATGAGCTCAAGGACCAGGTGTCCGGCAGGCTCGCGGTGGGCGCAATTCCGACGATCGCGCCATATGTCCTCCCGGAATTAATCGGGAGATTCCAAAAACAATATCCAGAAGTGACGCTGGGAATCGTAGAGGACGTGACCGACGGTATCACTCGGCGAGTGGAAGGCGGAGAGCTGGATGTCGCGTTGGTATCCACTTGCCAGCAAAGTCCCGCCCTGCGACGCGAATCTCTCGGCAACGAACCTTTGCTTGCCCTGTTGCCGAAACGACATCCGCTGGCAAAGAAGGATCGGGTAACATTGGACGACCTCAAATCGCAGAGGTTTCTACTCCTCCACGAAATGCATTGCCTTTCGCACCAGGTGAATCACCTGCTCGAGGCCAATCGGCTCCGGCCGGAAATGGCGCTGGCCGGCAGCCAGCTTGGCACGATTGCGAATATGGTCGCGGCGGCAATCGGTGTTTCAATTGTGCCTCAAATGATGGTGAAGCACCACTCCACCCCGGGATGCGTTAGTCTGCCGTTCGCTCCGCCGGTTCCGGAACGGGAACTAAATCTTCTTTACAATCCACTTCGATTTCAGAGCAAGGCAGCCGCAGCGTTCCGTCGAGAAGCTGCGGCTGCCTTTTCATCCCCCCCAGATGCGTTGATCGCTCACAACACGAGCTAGCACGCTTTCTATCTCAGCAGGTTCAGCGCCGCCGCCAACGTTACCATCGGCCAGGCTGCGAGGATCATGATCAGTCCAAAGAGCGCGAGCTCAGGCAAATAATGCGGCCGCGCCCTGTGCACGTATCTTTCCTCAAGGAATCGTGAGATCCGTTGCCCTAACGGCATTGTAGTTTTCATATGATCAACGGGCCACAGCCCGGACGCCCTTTGAAATACTTTATTCGTCTAGGGCCAATAGGATTTGCCTATTGCAGGGATCGCTCCGGAGTCAGCGACTCCGGCGCTGCCGCCTGCGACTATAGATCTGCCGCGCGCCAGGCTCGCCCCTACAATGCAAGCATTGTGCCGCGGCAATTTGAGGCGCCGCAGTGGCAAGCGAATTTCCTTTTCGATCCTTCTGTGATCGGTTCGTCGATTTCCATCGCGTAATCGTAAAAGAGTTCCTCGCCGGCTTCGATATCATGCATCGCATAGATGAAGATGCGGTTATCTTCCTCGAAGGCTTGGCAGTTTGGGTCGCAGCAATGGTTAATCCACCGCGCGTCGTTGCCGCCAATCTCTGGATTGATTACTTCGCCGTTTTCCAGGCCGAAATTGAAGGTGTGCGGATCGTTCTCGTCGTCGGGAGCGGCTTCCCAGGAAACGCGTTGGCCGGTGTATTCGATAATGCGAGTGCCTTCGGGAATGAACTGCGTGGCGTAAACGCCGCGACCGTGCACGGCGGACTCGCGAACTTCGATTCGTACGGCTCGGTTTCGCGTTTTGCTTTTCTTCGCCATGTGCTGAGGAACTAAGCAGGAACTGGGGGAACCTAGGAAGGAAGAATTAACAATTTAGCAAACCGAATGAATGCTGGGATAATATTCACAGAATGACACCGGAGGAACGCTCGCTCCTTGAATTGATCGATGCGGCTTTGCGATCTGAGAATGTTCGGGAACAAATTCGCCCGATTATGAAACGGGTCCGCGCGGAGCTGGCTCGAAAGAAAGAGGCGCTCATGACCTGGGAACCGGTTCCGTTAAACATTTTCGGAACGGCGCTGCCGCGTGAGATCCGGTCTGCCTGGGTCTTCGTCCTGCGAGCGGGAGCGGACACAGGCGCGGAACGCCATCCGAACAGTCATCAACGCATGATGTCGTTTGAAGGCGAAGGCGATTTGCAGACTGGCGAGCCGGGGTCGTGGCAATCGCATCTTTTGATCGGCGACCGGGAAGCGCCGCTCGAACGGCGCTGGATTTCAATCCCGCGGAACATCTGGCATCGGCCGGTGGTCGGCGCAGACGCGGATTGGACGGTTGTTTCGTTTCACACTGTCGCGGCCGAGGAATTGATTGAAGAAAGGCCTGATACCCGAAGCAAAGATGGAACGAAGCAGATGAAGTATATGGGGCGCTGAGAGCCCAAAGGCAGATTCGCGAGCCAGAAGCTTTCGAGGCTCATTACAGCAGAGCGTCGGCGAGCAATTCGGCCATGTGTTTTGGGCGCGCGTTGCTAAGATCGCTGATTTGGTGCCGGCAACTTGTGCCTGAGGCGATGATTTCGGTTCCTGGCGGTTGATTATCGATATTGTCGAGCAAGCGCTGGGCGACTTGGACCGAAAGATCGTATTTCTCCGCGAGCGCGCCGAATGCGCCTGCCATTCCGCAGCACGCGGTATCAAGCACTGTCGCTTTTCTTCCGGGCAAACGTTCCACCAGTCCGCGCATGAACTCCGGATTCATGATTGATTTTGCGTGGCAATGCGGATGAATCGCGATTGTCGCCGGACGTTGGTTGAATTGAAGGGCGTCCGGTTCTTTAACCAGGAAATCGTCGACAAATTTTTCGAATAAGAAGCAGCGCTTCGCGACGTTTTCCGCGTTCGCGATCTTTAGCTCGCGATAATCTTCCACGAACATCGACCAGCACGACGGCTCGAGGAACAGAATTGGAGTGCTGGAGTATTGGAGTGATGAGAGGGAATCGACGTTGTGTTTTCCGAGTTTTGTAGCGGTTTCGAGATTTCCCTGACTGAATGCTGGTCGTCCGCAGCAGCGGCGATTTTTCGCAAGCGACACCTCAAACCCGAGTGTCTCCAGCACTTTGACCGCAGCAATGCCGATGTGCGGTTCATGGTAACGCACGAATGTGTCGTCCCACAGGATGACTTTGCCAAGGCTGGGGAGCGCGGGCGCTGCTCGGGGTGTCACGCGAGGCGCGTGACACAGCGGGCGAGGCGCCCGCGCTCCCCAGACGCTTCGCAAACCAGCGATCGAATCGTTCTTTTGCGTAACGCGGCAATGAACGTCTCGCGGAGATACCGATTATTTCTTCGAGTGACAGGCGCAGCGGCTTGAAATCGAGAATAGCATTTGCCAACGCCGGCATCGTGCAGCCGATTT
Source organism: Verrucomicrobiota bacterium (assembly GCA_003218475.1). Classification (GTDB taxonomy): domain Bacteria; phylum Verrucomicrobiota; class Verrucomicrobiia; order Chthoniobacterales; family UBA10450; genus Udaeobacter. The sequence continues at coordinate 16,223 of QHNR01000013.1, forward strand.
TTCCGAGTAAATCCACGTTGCTCAAAACTCGCTCGCGCAAGGGAAGGCCATCGCGACGCCAGCGCGCGTAAAGCATTTCTGCCTTCAACAATGCAAGATTCACGTTGGACGGACATTCCGGCGTGCAACCTTTGCAGGAGAGACAATTGCTAAGCGCAGCATCCAACTCTTCGGATTTTAGCGGGTCGTGCCCATTCACACGCAGCTCGAGCGCGGCGCGGATGATATTGGCGCGGCCGCGCGTGGACATCACTTCTTCACCGGTCGCCATGAACGTTGGGCACATTATGCCAGCGTGTTTCAGACAGCCGCCGCAGCCGTTGCATTGTTCGAGGTTGCCGATAAACGAACGGTCCTTGAACGCAAACGCTGACGCGGGTTGGAAAGGAAGGTCGAGCGGCCGCGTGAAATTTTCGCGCAGGTGGTTATCGATTTTGTGACGGCCATCGTCGAATATTTTCCCGGGATTAAAAATGTTTTTCGGATCGAACATCCGTTTGATTTCGCGTAAGACACCAAGGAGCTCGTCGCCGAGTTGATCACGCATGTATTCGGTGCGCGCGATGCCAACTCCGTGCTCGGCTGACAGCGAACCTTTGAATTGCTGCACCAAGGCGGAGGTTTGATCGGCGACTTGCCGGAATTTCTTCAAATCGGCTGCGCTGTGTAGATCGAGCACCGGTCGCACGTGCAGCAGTCCGCTGGCAGCGTGCCCGTAATAGCTCGCCTCCAACCCAAGCGGTTTCATGATCGATTGCAGTCCGTGCACGTATTCGGGTAATTGCGCCGGCCGAACGGCGGCGTCTTCAATGAATGCGACCGGTTTTGCCGGTCCGATGCAACCGGTCAAAAGCGAGAGACCGGATTTCCGCACCGACCAGACAAGATTCATCTGCGCCGGATCGGTGAGAATTTTTACGCGCAGTCCGATGTTGCGTGATTCCAGAGTCGACAGGCGTTCCGCTACGTCATCGTAGAATTCAACGATCAAGATCGCTGCGCATGGCTGCGTCTCGAGTTCGAGCAGGTCTCTCGCTGCCTGAAAATGCAATTGCCCTTTGGTTTGGTCGAGCAGCGGGCGATCGATGTGTTCGATGGCGGCAGGCTTTAAATCGAGCAGTTCGACCGTTGCCTGCATCGCTTCTCCGACCGATGCGAAAAAGATCAGGCCCAAACCTTTTTCGCACGGCAATGGCGAGATTTTCAGTTCGGCGGAAAAAATTGCGGCCAGCGTTCCTTCGCTGCCCGCGAGAATGTTCGTGAGATCATTGGGCGCGCGCAGGAATCTTTCGATGCCGTAACCGGGCCAGCGCTTTATCAGGCCGGGCGGCCAGCGCTCAGCCATCTCGGCCGTCGCTTCGCGAATGAGGTCCTCGATCTTCGCACGCTCGGCGTGTAGCGACTCGTGGGTCGGCCCGATCTTTTCAATGCGACCACTAGCCATCACGATTTCCAGCGAAATGACGTGATCGGCGGTCGTTCCGTAAATCGGGCATCGTGCGCCTGAAGAATTATTGGCAATCATGCCGCCGAGCGTCGCGCGCGAGCTGGTTGCCACATCCGGACCGAAACAAAATCCGTGTGGTCTTAAAAACTCATTGAGTTGATCAAGCACCACACCGGCGCCGACGCGCACGCTGCCTTTTTCGAGATCGAGATCGGTGATCTGCCGGTTGTAACGCGAAAAGTCGACAATCAATCCCTCGCCGATCGCGTTTCCAACCAAACTTGTGCCGGCGCCTCGGGGAGTTATGGAAAGACCTACCTCAGCCGCTGCGTGAATGACTGCATTCGCTTGCTGTGCACTTTTCGGAAACGCAATACCGGCTGGCTCGATCTGATAGATCGACGCGTCAGTGGCGTAGAGTTGGCGCGTGAGATTATCAAATCGCGCGTCACAACCTGTTTGCTTGATTTTCCTTTCCTGCGCCGAAGTCATCTCGATTCATTAACCTTAGCTTGCCGAGGCAGATTACAAGGCGCGCTCCAGCGGCTGTAGCGCCCTGCGATATGACGAGAACGCGGCGGTTCTTTCTTTTCTTGACGGGAGAATGCCAGGTTATGTAAAAAGGGCTTCCATTACGTCATCCGGCATTTCAACTGATGTTCGATCACGCTGAAAAAGCCCAAGGCGCCGGACGTTCATTGGAACGCCGCTTAGCGCGACCCGCGGGAGGTTAAAGCAAATGACTGTGAACTCGAACGTCAGCATAGGGCGTGCAGGCGAGCCGCGCGCCTTCGTCACCACCCGCTGGAGCTTGATCCTTTCCGCTGCCAATTCGGAGAGCGGAGAGCAGGAGGCGTGCACCGTGCTCGACGAGCTTTGCCGAACTTATTGGCGGCCCGTTTTTTCGTTTGTCTGTCGGCGCGGCTATTCAATGCAGGATGCGCAGGACCTGGCGCAGGATTTTTTCTGTGAAGATACTGAAACGTAACTGGCT